>DATKLL010000190.1:0-35787 GCA_035542475.1 Syntrophales bacterium | reverse complement strand
TGCGGTATCTCTTCGCGTCTCTGTCCCTATCGGGCTGCCTTTCGGCAGTTTTCACCTCTTTTTTTGCTGTTTCTTTGGGGGTCTCCGTAGCTTTTTGCTCGGCTTCCTGCGGTTTACTCTCCAGGCTGCTTACATTGAAATCAATGAAAACATTTTTACCTTCTTGACTGACATTATAAGGAACACGTTCCCTTAGTACTATTGTGATTTGGGCCCACTGCTGACCATCGGATGTTTTTTGGGCAGGAACGACGTTGATCACATTGGCAAGTTTTCCCTCACCTAAGACCTTTTTGAGCTCCTCAGGCACAAATGTTTTTGGCAGTTTTACAAGCACATTATTGCCGGCCAATGGTTCAACATCAACACCGGACAGTTTGGATGAAACAATGGTAATGCGCTCTTTACCTTTCATCTTTTCAAAAGTTATGCCCTCAAGATTTCCAAAGTCTGCTGCCTGTTCCTTGGGTGCAGATACCTGTGGGGGGTTCGCCGCTTCAGGCGGCGCACTCCTTGCGGATTCTCCACTGCTAATATACATTACAAAAGCAGTTAAAAATATAATCCATGGAATATTCTTTTTCATGGTTGTCCCTCACCTTCTTCTTTATGAAGCTTCATCGTAATTCTCGTTGTCTTCGTCTTGTTGTTCTCTAATTTAATCTTTTCTTCAACGATGACACGGTCTGCGAGTATTTGTATTACTCTACCATTATTCAGGCCAATATAGGTTCCTAAAAAAATGGGATAAAATTTCCCCTTGAAATCTTGGACCATGGCTATTTTGGAGATTTCATCACCTCCAATGCCTACTACTCTAAATTGATCGACACTGACCCTCTGCAGGGGATTGATGGGAAGTGCCTTTGGCTTCAGCTTTTTCGTGAGATCGATTTCCAGATCTATAAAGGGTTTAAAAGGATCTGGCTTTCCAATGGGATTGTATCTATATTCAGGGGTTGTTTTCAGATCTGCGACCTTCGTTTCAACTCCCTGTGCATCAGATTCTTTTGCATCTGCCGCCTTTGGATCAGCTGCAATAGACGTGGATGCCCACATCACGACAATTAAAGCCATAAAAAATTTTGCCAAGCAAGCTGCGGTTTTATTTTTTTTCTTCAACTTTTTTTCCTTCAAGTTTTTCCACGAACATGTAAGTTTTAATGACACAAGACGTGTTTATAGGCCGTCCCAATCCCTTTATCTCTTTTCCCGGATACATTGTTATATCCTCAATATTGATAATCCTGGGAAGCTTTGCAACTTTTTCAAAAAAAACGACTATACTATGAAAATTGCCGCTTACCGTAACCCTTACGGGTATTTCTTCATAAAATTGTTCTTCAGTCTGTTTTGCTGTAGAACCTTTGGCGTCGGCGGTTTTTTTATCCGCGGGCTTCGCTCCCTCTTTCTGTGTTTCCTGGGGTTTCTTCTCAGATTGTTTTGGTTCGAACAGGAGAAAATCTATACCGGCATCTTTTCCCGCCTGCGCTACAGCATATAAGAGTCCGGGAATCTCACGCTGATCAGGAAGTTTCGCCAGGGCTAGCTTTAATGTTTCTTTAAGGGCGTCAACTTCCTTCTCATATTTGCTTTTTTGTGCTGCAATGCGCTCCTGATCCGCAACCTTTTTCTCAAGATCGGATAATGTCGCCTCGCGCGACCCTTTTTTCTGTATGTCCGGTTGCAAGAATATATAAAAATATACACCGCCCAAAAGTAGACATATTACAACGGCGATCAATGCCTTGCGCTTTAGGGGCATACGTTTGATATCGTCCAGGGTAATAGCCATAAAATTATGATCCCTTCTTTTTCACGCACGATATAACAAATTGCTGCAGTTTGTGGCCGGATATCTCTTTTTCCTTCGTGGATATTAAATCAACGGACTTGACAAAAGTAGCTCCCGCCAGGTTTTTCATGAAGTGTGCAACGGCGATATTGTTTCTGGCCATGCCTTCAAAGTTAGTATCTGTCCCCTTCTCGCTTAATTTCTCAAGCCAGACGTCATGTGTGGGAACCAGTGTTGTCAACTCGTCCAGCATACGAACGGGGGCCAGACGGTTTTCTTCGAGGTTATTGATGATGGCCAGTTTTTTCTCCAATAGCGCCTTGTCCTTCTTAAAAGTTTCTATGTCCACAATGACTTTCTCCAGACGCGCTTGAGTTTCTTGTTTAGCCTTGATGCTTTTATCGAGTGAGCTGATACTCATGTTGAGATAAAGCTGGAAAGCGCCGATTGCGATGATAGAGAATATGAAGATGATGGCAATGATCACAATCTGCCTTGTTAGATCCTCCTTTTTTACCTTTTCCTTGTAAGGAAGAAGATTAATCCTGATCATTTGTCACCTACTTTTCTTAATGCCAGCCCGACTCCTACAGTGGCGATCGGTTTAATATCTTCAATCGTTGCTGGATCCAAAGTCTTTATATTGTATCCTATTTTTTTAAAGGGATTGGCAATCTCTGCTTCAATGTTGAGCCTCTGTGTCAGGTCACTCACTATACCTGGGATTTTTGCACTTCCGCCGGAAACGAGGACATGTTTAATATATTCTCCCCCATAGGTTGATCTGAAATAATCAACCGACCTCTCAATTTCTGAACAGATAGGTCCAGCATAAGAAAGGAGACTTTGCTGGAATTCTCTTTCTGCGGATTCATCGCCGCCGGGACCTTCGATTTTTATTCTTTCCGCTTCTTCAAACGTTATGCCTAACTTTTTCTGAAGTGCTTCAGTTATAGAATTTCCTGCCAGCGTGAAATCTCTGGTAAAAATAGAAGCACCTCCTTTAAGGACATTTATGTTTGTAATACTTGCCCCTATATTAATAAGAAGGGCCATCTCATTCTCTTCAAATTCGTAATTCTCTTCATACATAGTTTCGAGTGCAAAGGAGTCTACATCCATGATTGTGGGTAAATACCCTGCACTCTGTATAGTGTCTGTATAATTGGAGATAATATCTTTCTTTGCTGCGACAATAATGACATCCATCTGATTAGGATTGAATTCATTTTCACCCAGGATTTGAAAATCGTAGCTCACTGCCTCCATGTTATCAAAAGGTAAATATTTGCCTGCTTCATCTTTTATCAGATCACGCAGCTCTTCTTCATCCATGGTAGGAAAGTTTACTTTTTTTACAATGACGGAGTGTCCAGAAAGAGAGATTACAACACCTTTCTTTTTGCAGCCGGATTTTTTGAACAGTTCCTTTATTTTTAGGGACAATTCCTGCGGCTCCACAGGAATGCCATCTACTATTACACCCTTTGCCAGAGGTACCTGAGAAAACCGGCTGAGAATGTGCCCCTTTGGTGTATCCTGTATCTCAGCAAGTTTTATAGAACTTGATCCTATGTCAAGCCCAACCAGTTGCTTACTGCCTCCGAGGAGATCAACCTCGAAAATCTTTTTGCCTTCTGATAATAAATTTTTAATATTTATCATAATGATCTCGTAAAAAAATTCATAATTAGGGTTTATTTTAAATACCGGTAAATAAGATCATCCTTTCTGACCATTTCAAGTTCATTCCGTACTACCATTTCAATGTATTGCATGTCACTTTTAAGCAACAAGACTTTTCTATTCAATTCCGTGTTTTCAAGGGTAATATCGTGATTCGTTTTTTTGAGAGTCATCAATCGTTCCTTCATCGCGTAGTTATCGATGAGCCCCCTTTTACCAAAAGTAATGAGCATACTAATCAGAAAGACAAAAACAATGAGATATCTGCCTAATTTCATTCGTACCGATCATCCCATCCAAGCTGACGAAAAGTATATATATTATTGTATAAAACAATCTGTGACAATAATCACAAAAAAACGTCTTCGTATTTTTTATGTAACGCTTTTGCGACCTTCAATTCGGAGTACTTTCGTGTCGGCAATCCCTTTTCCATCTTTGCGACGGTTTGAGGTGTTAACCCTGCCTTACGCGCGAGTTCGGCAATGCTAAGAGGAATGGATTCACGAAGCTGTCTAACTTTGTTTCTTCTCATCATAACGTATTTGAATAGTTTGCCTTATGTAACGAAATAAATATATGAAATATAAATAATGTCAAGTGAAAAGTATCATTTATGCTTAATATTAATTAATATTAATTAACATTGTTTGCTGTTCTTATTTATCGCCAATTTAATGATAAAACTTTAGTATAAATTTTACATACTGTTTATGTATATAAAAACGTAATCTTTTATACCCCCCAAAAGTAGTAAGGACATTGAATAAAGGAAGCTGCATTAAAAAAATTCTGGAGATAAGAAATATTCTAAGGCAGGCTCAGGGAGAGCTCATGCGAAGCATGATGCACAGACGGAAAAATGCTGCTATGTTTAATGATGAAGAGGAATGCAACAGCAAGCTGTCCTTTGCTTTCACGGCTAGTAAACGCTTGCGAACGGAATTTTGAATAATCTGTATAGAAAACTATTGAGACACGGAAGGCAGGAGCTGCTGTGGTTCACCGAGAAGAAATTCTCCCCGTTCGATCCACTCTTTAAGAATATTGGCAATTTCTTTTGCTTTATAATAACTGGATATGGGAGCGGTAATAATTCTGTTACCGTTTAGTGTTATCTCTCCCGAGTATAGGTCCTTGTAATTTACCTCGCCAAGGCTTTTCAGAACACCGCCCTTCGGATAATTCATACTATAGTCATAGACCTGTGTATAGATATCTTCATTTTTAACCGAGGTGTACCTAGCCATCTCTTCGTTCAAAACCGGAATCGGAATACCGATACCGACAAACAGGGAAACCCCATACCCCAACATACTGGCGCCTACAAGCCATTTAGGATTCATCTCTTTTAGATTTCCTATTGTTGCTATAGTTCCCGCCCCCCCTTTTGGGACACCATTTTTACCTCTCACAACATCCGGATTATGCTGCGTGCCGTGCCAGGATACATAACCTTGGCCTCCTCCCAAAAAGATTCTTGTCCCTATGCCAATTGTCATGTAATAGGGATCATTTAATAGAGGACTCAGTTGTCCCGCTGTTGCGTAGTTGGCATTAGCCATGCGGGGTCTCAACACGCCCATATAAGTATAAATTGTTTTGTCTGACATGTTGACAGCGCAATTATAATTCTGATAGGCATTTCGCGGGTTGAAGAGAATGGCATCTCTTAGATCATTAATAGTAATATTTTTCTCATATTTCCTCGCTGGGTAGCAATCAGTTCCATAGCCTTCTGCACGCAATCTGATTACATTACCTGCGACCAAATCCTCAATGACATGCCCTCCGCCGTAATTGAATTCCCCCGGATAGACACTGTTGAGCGGGTCTCCTTCGACAACCTCAGTTGCGCCTATATAGCAGTCCACTGCGGCGATACCCCCGTAGGCGGATACATCATTGAGCCATATTTTCGAGGCTCTTATTCTTGGAGCAGTATGGCCAAAATTTAGGAAGGCACCTGACGAACACATAGGAGCGAAAGTTCCAGTTGTGACGATATCTATTTTTCGGGCTGCATCGACGTTGCCATGCCTCTTAACAATGTCGATCATCTCTTCGGCTGTCACAACAACGGCCTTTCCCTGTTTGATCTTCTCATTGATCTCTTTATACGTTTTATTTACTCTGAGTTTTTTCATGAAGTGCCCATCCTCAATTACTCCGTGTGACCGAACCCTCCATTTCCTCTTGAGGTTTGATCAAGCTGCTGACATGCTATCCATGAAACCTTACAAACCCGGTGTACTATCATCTGCGCTATTCGATCTCCCCGCCTGATGACAAAAGGTTTTTCCCCATGATTAATCATGATTATTCCAATCTCGCCGCGGTAATCCGCATCAATTGTTCCAGGAGAGTTAACCAGAGTCACACCATTTTTTACGGCAAGACCGCTACGGGGCCTAATTTCTGCTTCATAACCTATCGGCAGCGCAATTGCTATTCCTGTAGGGATCATCTTTCTTTGCCCCGGGAGTATCGTCTCATCTGCTTCCACTGCTGCAAAGATATCCATGCCTGCCGAATATTCAGTCATATATCGTGGAAAGGATACGTCGTCACAATCGGACAAATTTTGAATTGGTATCGCGATTTCTTCCATCATAGGAACTCAAATGTTACTCTTAAAACTTTATCCTTTATAACAGTTAAGAGAAACATCCTTTTCTGAAATCATTCCCATAGCAACCAGGGAGATATTCCCAGGATTGAAAATTTCAACAGCCATATTCCTGACATCTTCTGCAGAAACAGCATCTACAAAGGCTGTAATATCTTCTGCAGGTATAAACCTTCCAAAAAAGATTTCATTCTTTGCCAACTTAATCATACGATTGTCAGTGCTCTCCATAGAGAGCAGAAAATTTCCTTTGATCAGTTCTTTAGCTTGTGTCATTTCTTTCTCAGTCAGTTGATAATCACGCAATCGCTTCAATTCTTCAAGAATCAGACTGATAACAATCTGAAGCCTATCTTTACCGGTTCCAGCATATATGCCCAAAAAACCTGCATCACTGTAAGGATTAAGATAGGAATGAATTGCATATGCGAGCCCTCTTTTTTCTCTGATTTCTTGAAACAGTCTTGAGCTCATGCTGCCACCAAGAATGGCATTTAATATAAAGCTCGAATATCTTTTGGGGTTTATTGCAGAAGGTGCAACAGTACCGATTATCACATGCACCTGCTCCAGGTCTTTTTTAACAACGGCTGTCTTTGATGATATCACGGGCTCGTTTGTTTGAGACTTGAGGGATTTTCCCGACATGGACCCAAATGTCCGATTTACAAGATCAACAAACTCATCATGCTTCAGATTGCCCGCGGCAGCCAGCACAAGATTATCGCCCTTATACCGGTCATTAAAAAAGGCAACAAGTGTTTCTCTATTTAATGTAGATATTAAATCTCTTGTCCCTAAAACCGAAAGACCTAAGGGATGACCATTCCAGAATACGCTCTCAAAAAAATCATGGATATAATCATCAGGTGAATCCTCGACCATTTTAATTTCTTGAAGGATCACAGACTGTTCTTTAATTATTTCTTCTTCATCAAATCGTGAATTTATGAAGATGTCCGCGAGAAGGTCTACCGCCATGGCGAGATGATAGTCCGGTATCTTTATATAAAATGAGGTCAGTTCCTTGCCGGTGAAGGCATTTATAATTCCACCGACAGAATCAATTGCTGATGCAATATCAAAAGAGGACCTATTTTTAGTCCCCTTAAAGAGCATATGTTCGATAAAATGAGCTGTACCGTTTATGGTACGGTCTTCATAGCGGGAGCCGCTTTGCACCCAGACCCCTATGGATATTGACCTTACATGTTTGATCTCTTCGGATACTATTCTGATACCGTTAGGAAGAACGGTCTTGTTATGCGTGGACACCAAGTGCATCCTTCCTGCTTAGCCGGATCTTCCCCTGTTTATCGATCTCGAGCACCTTAACCATTACTTCTTCCCCTTCCTGAAGAATATCAGTTACCTTCTTAACCCTTTCCCTGGATAACTGTGATATGTGTACCAACCCTTCAGTGCCCGGCAATATTTCGACAAAGGCCCCAAAATCAACTATTTTTTTGACAATACCGCGATAGATCTTCCCCACTTCCGCGTCTTCGGTCAACCACTTGACCATGGCCACAGCTCTCGATGCCGCTTCTGCATCATTCGATGCAATGGTTACGGTACCGTCATCTTCAACATCAATGGTAACTCCTGTCTCGTTAATAATCTGTCTGATATTTTTCCCGCCGGAGCCGATCACATCCCTTACCTTTTCCGGTTTAACTTTAAGTGTTGTAATACGCGGGGCATATTGAGATATATCTTTCCTTGGTTCGGCAATTGTTTCTTTAAGTTTTTCGATAATGAAAAATCGCCCTTCTTTCGCCTGGTATAAAGCGCTTCTTAAAATGTCCTCATTCAGTCCGCCAATTTTAATATCCATCTGCAAGGCTGTGATTCCTTTCTTCGTCCCGCATACCTTTAGATCCATATCACCTGCATGGTCTTCATCACCTATGATATCGGAAAGGATGGCAACCTTGTCGTCTTCCTTTAATAGCCCCATAGCGATGCCGGCAACAAAGTCTCGTACCGGTACACCCGCGTCCATCAGGGAAAGCAAACTGCCGCACACTGTAGCCATTGATGATGACCCGTTGGATGACAGTATCTCGGAAACGATCCTTATAGTGTAGGGGAAAGCTTCCTCAGAAGGCAGAACAGGTAATAAAGCCTTTCTGGCGAGTGCACCATGACCTATTTCTCTTCTTCCCGGGTTCCTTAATGGCTTTGCTTCTCCTACACAGTAAGGAGGGAAATTGTAGTGCAAAATAAAAGTTCTCATTTCTTCCCCGCTCACATAGTCCAGACGCTGCTCGTCTGAGGATGTGCCGAGAGTGAGGGCTGCCAGTGCTTGGGTTTCACCCCTGGTAAAGAGAGCTGATCCGTGCGCTCTGGGTAAAAGCCCCACTTCGCAATTGATCGGTCTGATATCGGTAACGGATCTTCCGTCACTCCTCTTTTTCTCATTTAAAATCATGTTTCTTACTATTTGGTGCTCAATGTCCGATATAATGTTTCTTACTTGGTGACCGATCTTGTCATCATCGGCACTTAATTCTTTGACTGTCTTTTCTCTTATCCAGTCGAGTTTTTTATGCCGGTCGAGTTTTCTCGATATTGTATAGGCTTCTTTCAAGCTGTCTGCCGCGGCTTCAGTAACCTTGGCTAGAAGGGCTTCGTCTAAGGCGATTTTATCTACCGTTCTCTTTTCAGTTCCAATAGCCTGGCGAATTTGATCCTGAAGTTCAATTACCGGCCTTATTGATTCGAGACCAAAATTGATGGCCTCGACGATTACGTCCTCCTCAATCTCAAGGGCTTCCCCCTCAAGCATCACCAGGTTTACATCATATTCCTTACTACCGGATGCGGGCGAGACTTTTCTTCCAACGATAAAGAGATTAAGATCACTTCTCTCCAATACATCTGATGACGGATTACATATAAATGAGCCGTCACTGCGACCGACCCGGACACCAGCGATAGGCCCGTTGAAAGGGATATCCGACATTTCCAGTGCGGTAGAGGCACCAAGTAAGGCTGCTACCACAGAATCATTTTCGTTATCTACAGACAGTAATGTCGCCACGATTTGAGTTTCAAAAAAATAGCCTTTCGGGAAAACGGGTCTGATAGATCTGTCTATGATTCGTGAAGTTAATATTTCCCTTTCATTAGGACGACCCTCCCGCTTAAAAAAGCCTCCGGGTATCTTTCCCGCTGCAAAAGTCATTTCCTGATAATCCACTGTAAGGGGCAGGAAATCTACACCTTCCCTTTTATTTTTAAGTGAAACTGCGGTTACAATGACTACCGTATCACCATAGGTAACAAGGACCGATCCATCGGCCTGACCTGCCATGTAGTTTGTTTTAATGGATATGTTTCTTCCAGCAAAATCTGTTTTAAATAAATTATTCATGCAATTATCCTCACATCATGATTTTTCATGGTCATATATTTTCCTTATATTGCGCACAGCAAAAAAACTACGGACGAATCCGCAATTCAAATACATCATTTTCTCTTTATGTCTTCCATTGACAAAATTGGGCCCGGGATTATTTTCTGAGACCCAGACGCTGAATCACGGTCCTATATCTATCCAAGTCTTTTTTCTTAAGATAATCCAGAATACGCCTTCTCTTCCCGACGAGTTTCAAGAGGCCTCTGCGAGAATGATGGTCTTTTTTGTGCATTTTGAAATGTTCCGTCAGGTACTCTATTCTGGCGCTGAGGAGAGCAATCTGGACCTCAGGAGATCCAGTGTCCACTTCATGCAATTGGAAATTGTTAATGACTTCTTTTCTCTTTTCAGAATCTAACACCGCTTTATATCCTCCCAAAATTTAGTTGTTTACGATTATTTGCAAATTAAAATTTTATACTTATCCTAAGTCTTTCAATCGTTATTAAAAATTCTTAAAATTTTAACGGCTTGTTTCATACCGTCCAATGTTTTGATCTGGTCGGATGAATAAAGTAATTTCGCAATGGATACAAGGTTATTATTTTTATCTACAAATTTTATCATATCTCCAGCTGCAAGGGAAGGGATATGATATGTATTGAATGTTTCCGCTGCTGGTTGATGACCTCCCTTCAATTTCTTAGCAAATATGTCATCTACATAAATTACCGGAAGATCCGGCAGTGCATTAACAAGGGATATAATGTACTCTGGCAGTCTTTTTCCCTTTGCCTCATCAATACTTGCAAGTGGTACGGCTGATACTTCAGAAAAAATTCCACTTCTTGTTCTTCGTAAACTCGCAAGACACGCGCCACATCCCAGTATGTCACCGATGTCAGAACACAGAGACCTTACATAAGTACCCTTTGAACATGAAACTGAAAAGGTGATATAGGGCAGTTTCAGTTCATCAATTCCAATATTATATATTTCTACAGTTCTTGGTGGTGGGTCAACAGCGATACCTTTCCTCATCCATCTATGAAGAGATTTTCCTTTAAATTTTATAGCAGAATACCGGGGAGGTACCTGTTCTATTTGTCCGATAAAGCGATTAAACACATTGTCTATGTCGTCAAGCCCGACGTACGGTTCATCACGAGCGATAATTTTACCTTCTATATCCTGGGTATCCGTTTTGACACCCAGCAGCATCGTCGCCCTGTAGTCTTTTGTGTCCATTGATAAGAATTGTACTAATTTCGTTGCTTCGTTTATGCAAACAGGAAGGACACCTGTAGCCATAGGATCCAGGGTACCGGTATGTCCGGCCTTTCTGACTGAGAGGGCCTTTTTGACATCCTCAACCACGTCATATGACGTTTTACCGGTAGGTTTATCGATTACAATGATGCCATTCATGGATTTAATGAGAGGTCCTTAATCACGTTTAAGACTCGATGTAAAATGGTATTGAAATTTCCATCTATGTGGCAGGCGGCGGCATTAATATGCCCGCCTCCTCCGAATGCGACGGCAACACGTTCTACATTGACTTTTCCTTTAGAGCGGAGGCTTAACTTATATTCATGCTCTGACAATTCAGTGAAAAGAATAGAGACTTCCACTCCCTGAATGGAACGGGGTATGTCGACAAAGCCTTCAGTATGTTCCTCACGTGCTCCCGCGTCTTCTATATCTTTCCGGGAGACGACCATGTAACCAACCTTTTTATCCCAATCAAAGGCAAGTGTTGCCAGTGCTTTTGTTAAAAGTCTGATTTTAGATAGGGGGTTGTTTTCATATATATTTTCTGAAATCCATTGTGGATCAGCACCTCTTTCCACAAGCACACCCGCGGCTGCAAGTGTGTCCCTCCTTGTATTCCCATAACAGAAACCTCCCGTATCAGTGAGTATAGCAGCATAAAGATTGGTAGCTATATCCTTGGTGATATCAATATTCATATCTGTCATAAGCCTGTAAAGCAGCTCTGCCGTGGAACTTGCCTGGGGTTCAGTAAATACTATCTTACCAAAATTTCCGTTTGAGATGTGGTGGTCAATACTTATGACCCGCTCCATCTTGCCTACACGGGATGCCTCGTCTCCGATCCTATCTAGTTCGCTGCAATCCAAAATGAAGGCCACATCAAAAGTTTCAATGGCCGGAAGTTTATGAACAATCTTATCACTGCCGGGAAGAAAACAGTAATTGCCCGGTGTTTCGTCCTGATTATAAATCATAACTTCTTTGCCCATATTCACGAGCATGTGGTACAGGGCCAGTTCCGATCCCAAGGCATCACCATCAAGTCTTACATGTGATGAAATAAGAAAAGATTTGTACCTATTTATCATATCAATGATGCTATTCAACATCCGGTTCCTCAGCCTTTCGTATTTCTGCCAGCAGTCTGTCAATTCGGCTTCCATATGCGAATGATTCGTCGGACACGAAAATAATATCCGGCACGTAACGCAATTTTATTCTTTTCCCAAGCTCCCTTTTTAAAAAACCTGTTGCATTTTGAAGTGCAATCTTAGTTTGAGGATCAAATGTATCCTTGCCCATCTCTACAAAATATACCTTAGCCAAACGCAGGTCATCGGTTAATTTGACTCCTGTTATAGTGACAGATTTAATCCTGGGGTCTCTGATCTCTCTTAAGAGGATATCTGAAATATCCGCCATGATGAGGTCTGCCACACGGGTTGCCCTCTTAAAATTCATTATATTTATCCTCATTATATTCGAAGTGATCTATCGAATCGGGGATATTAGTGATTTCAATTTTTGTGTTCAACACCTCAGCGAGATGAAGATTGTCAATGAATTTCAAGACGTGGTCAATTTTCCCGTTTATATAACGTCTATCATTCCCAACGACACTGAACCCGATCTTTGCCCTTTTCCACTGATCGTTCTCGCCAATTTCTGCAATAGAAATATTGAACTCGTTTTGAGTCCGTTTTAATATCCTATTCAGAATCCCTCTCTTTTCCTTCAGAGACCTGCTTTCAACGATCAATAAGCTTATTATACCCGATCCGATAACCATGTCTAAAAACCTGAATTCGAAACGTGAAATACGAAACAAATCCGAGATACAAATATCAACATTCTTAACGCTCCGGTCAGTTGGTTCTTTTGTGTTTTTTAGGATTTAGTATTTAGAATTTCGGACTATGTCTCTTTTAAGGGTTTTATAATTTTCTCTCTACCTTCTCACTAACATAGGCTTCAATAATATCACCCACTCTTATATCATTGAAACCCTCAATTCCGATACCGCATTCAAGACCAACACCTACTTCCTTTACGTCGTCCTTGAACCGCCTCAGAGATAGTACCTTGCTGTTGTAAATCAATACACCATCTCTTACCAATCTGAGATTAGCGTTTCTCGTAATCTTGCCGTCGGTTACATAGCTTCCGGCGATGGTTCCCACTTTGGGGACTTTGAACAGCTCCCGAACTTCAGCCCGGCCTATATCCGTTTCCTTATAGACAGGCTCCAGAAGTCCCTCCATGGCAGCTTTCATGTCGGCAATTACGTTATATATAATGTCATAAAGTTTTATCTCGACACCTTCTTCTTCTGCGATGTCTACCACTCTACTGTCCGGCCTGACGTTGAATCCGATGATTATGGCGTTGGATGCCGATGCCAGCATAACGTCTGTCTCTGTTATCGTGCCCGTCGAACTATGAATAATTTTTACTTTGATATCCTGTGTGCTAAGCTTGTTCAAAGCTTCGGTCAACGCCTCTATGGAACCCTGGACATCTCCTTTTATAATGACATTCAGTTCCTTAACCCCCTCTTTAATTTTTTGATATAGCTGCTCGAGGGTAATTTTCGACGATTTGGAAAGCTCCCGCTCCCGCTCCTTTCTAATCCAGTATTCACCGATACTGCGTGCTTTTTTCTCATCTTCCACGCCAATAAATTCTATACTGACTTGGGGGACTTTTGAAAAACCGATTACCTCCACCGGCATCGAAGGTCCTGCCTCTTTAACACGTTTTCCCTGGTCGTTAATTAAGGCCCTGACCTTGCCGAATTCCGTTTTAGACACAAAGGCATCCCCTTCTTTCAAGGTACCTTCCTGAATTAGAACTGTTGCTACCGGTCCGCGTCCACGATCAAGTTTTGCCTCGATGATAACACCGCGGGCTGGTCGATCCGGGTCTGCTTTTAAGTCCATTACATCCGCCTGAAGGAGGATCATTTCCAGGAGTTCTTCTATACCTATCTTCTTTTTTGCGGAGACGTCACAGTATATGGTATCCCCACCCCACTCCTCCGGTGTAAGATTATATTCTGTCAATACCTGTTTGATTTTTGCCGGGTCAGCACCAGGCTTGTCTATTTTATTGACGGCAACGATTATGGGGACTCCTGCCACCCTCGCGTGGTTAATGGCCTCTATGGTTTGGTCTTTTACACCATCATCAGCAGCAACTACCAGTATAACGATATCAGTTACATGCGCTCCCCTTGCCCGCATGGCAGTGAAAGCTTCATGACCGGGTGTATCGAGAAATACGATATCCCTGTCTTTAATATGCACATGATATGCACCGATAGCCTGCGTAATACCTCCTACCTCTCCTGCTATCACGTTTGTCTCTCTTATTGCGTCCAGAAGAGATGTCTTCCCATGATCAACATGTCCCATTATGGTGACAACAGGCGCCCTTGCTTTCAGGTTTTCGGATAACGGTTCAACTTTTTGGAGGGATTCATCATATTCGGTACCGACTGATTCTACTTGATATCCAAATTCACCGGCGATGAGCGTCGCGGCATCAGACTCAATAGCCTGATTTATTGTAACCATAAGTCCAAGTCCTATAAGTTTATTAATTACTTCATTTGCTTTAACTCCCATTTTTTTAGCTAGCTCACCGACGGTTATGACCTCCCCCACCTTTATCCTTCTTTTTATTGCTTTCGGGACAGTAATAACTGTCTTTTTCATTTTAGCAGTAGCCTGCTTTTTGCCATCCCTCCATTTGATGACCCTTTCTTCCCTATCCAAATCCTCACGCCTGTCTTTTTTGTCGACAAGCTTCTTAATAAAAGCCTTTTTCCGTGCCGATGGCAGTTCCTCCATCACCACTTCAACGGGTCTTTTACCTTTTAGTTTAGGTTTTTCAGGTTCCCACTTGGCTGGTTTTTCCACTACCTTGGGAGGGGTAATTTCTTTTACAATCTTAAGTTCGGGCTTTTTGACTGGTTCTTTTTTAGCTTCTACGACGGGTTCCTTCGGTATTTGACGGGATATCTCCTCTTTTTTCGGGACCTCTTTTTCTTCCGGAGGAGCTGGCTTCTTTTCAACTACTTCAATTTTCTTTTTAGGCTTCTTCGGTATTTCTTCAGCTACCTCGGCTGCCTTTTTCTGGATTTCTTCTTTCTTTTCAACAACGGGTTCCTCCGGTTTTGGGGGCACAGATGGTTTTACTTCTTCAGGAACAACGGGTTTATGTACCAACTCGACAGGCGGGGCTACCTTTGGTTTCGGTTCTTTTGGTATAGCCTTATCTTTTTTGACCTCTTTTGGAACAGCCGTTTCGATCTTCTCTTTTTCAGGCTTTATGGGAGCTTCCGCTTCGACAGATGCCGGTTTAGCCTCCTCGACAACCGGACGCACAGTCCGCCTTCTGATAACGGTGGATTTAATCCTTTGTTCAACCCTTTCCTTTGGTTCATTGGAAAGCAACTCTGAGTGTATTTTATCCAGGTCTGTGTCCTCGAGTGTGCTCTGGGGAGCTTTTACAGCGATGCCGAGTTTTTCCAAGCGCGATATCAGTTCCTTGCTGTCAATACCCAGCTCTTTGGCTAACTCGTAAACTCTTTTCTTCGTCATTCTTGAAATCCTCGTATATAATTAAAACAATGGTAATATAAAAGACCTTTGCGAAAAGTTTCTTTCCAGGAAACTCCCCTTTGCTCATTCTTTTTTAAGGGCTCTTCGTTACACTTGTCTCTTGATCGATGATTTTGACTGCTTCATCGATCCATTGTGATGCGTTCTTTTCACCTACCCCCTGAATATTTGACAGCATATCGGGATCAGTTGTTGCGATCATCGCAACGCTCTTAAACCCTTCATCATATAATTTCTCCGCCATAGCCTCGTCTATGCCGGATATTTTCATAAGGGATTTAAATCCTTCTTCTTGCTGCGATGCGGCCATGGATTCACTCTTAACGTCGATCTTCCATCCTGTTAATTTAACGGCCAGTCTGACGTTTTGTCCATTTTTCCCTATAGCCAGAGATAACTGATCATCGGGCACTATCACTTCCATGGACCGATTTTCATCATCCATTATTACCCGGTTAACCTTAGCCGGTGAAAGGGCACTGCAAACATAATTAGCGTTATCGACAGAATAAGGTACGATATCAATTTTTTCTCCCCTCAATTCCTGGACTACGCTCTGCACGCGGGAACCCCTCATGCCTACGCACGCGCCCACCGGGTCGATATCTTTATCTTTTGTTCTGACAGAGATCTTGGCGCGCTTTCCAGGCTCTCTTGCTACATTTACAATGTCGATCAGCCCCTCTGATATCTCCGGGACCTCTACTTCAAACAGGGCCTTAAGGAAGCCCGGATGCGTGCGGGAAAGTATGATCTGAGGGCCTTTAGATATTCTTTTAACATCACACACAAATGCGCGAATCCGGTCCCCCCGCTTGTAAGTCTCCCGATAAATCTGTTCCGATGTAGGTATCACACCTTCAGCCCGGCCAAGGTTAACAATAATATTCCCGCCATCAAATCTTTGAACAAACCCGCTTACGAGTTCACCTTTTTTATCTTTGTATTCATCATAGACGTTATCCCGCTCAGCGTCCTTAACCTTCTGGATTATTATCTGTTTGGCCGTTTGAACGGCGATTCTTCCGAAGGTACTCGTATCAATTTTCATTCCGAGGCTGTCTCCCCGCTGTGCTTCTTCATCTAAATCGCGTCTTGCCTGTTCTACCGAAACCTGCATATCCGGATCCAATACTTTATCCACTACTGTTTTGAACTGAAATACCTCAATCTCTCCTACTTCCTCATTATAGTGGGCTTCGATATCCACTTGGGGACCCAATTTTTTCCGCGCAGCGGTTAACATAGCCGATTCCAGTGCCTCTACTATGACACCTTTGTCTATACCTCTATCCTTACCCATCTGCTCAATCAGACGTTTAAGTTCTGGTAACATTGCGAATCCTCCATATTCATATCAGAATTCATATTCTAGATTAGCTTTAGCTATCAAATCTCTTGGTATGTGATAACTCTTTCCTGAAACATCGACAATCAGAGTCTTCCTGCCGTTTTCATCCAGGTAGTCAATCAGCTTTCCCCGAAAATTCCTGCTTCCTTCAATCTTTTCATTCGCCTTTATATTTACCTTGTGTCCACGGTATTTTATGAAATCCTTATCCCTGGTAAGCGGACGATCCAGACCAGGTGAGGAGACCTCCAGGGTATAAGGGCCGGGAGGCACATCATGAACATCAAGGATATCCCCGGCCTGTTTACTAATCTCGGAACAGTCATCGATGGTAACTCCCCCAGCCTTATCTATATAGATTCTTATCAGCCAGCGGGATTTCATCTTCAGGCATTCGAGATCAACCAATTCCATACCCTCAGATTCAAGTAAGGGCTCTATGAGCTGCCTTATCTCTTCCCGGTAAATATGCATAATATCGACCTTTTTTACTCGGCTCTTGTACCTTCTTGGAAAAAAAAAGTGGGCAACCGCCCACTCATCACGTACGTACAAGATGATTTTCGGAAAGTTTCTAACATAGAAAAAAGTCGATTGCAAGAGAAAATTGAGATATTTGCACACTATGCAAACTTCTCTGACAAATTAATCCATTTCATTCTTTCTCTGAAGTTCTCTTATGAATTTTCTCTTGACAAAAAAAGTATCAATTGATACCATTTACTCAAATGGACCCTTCTCATAAAGCTCTTACTGGAAAGATACGCCAGGCAATCAAAGCTTTGGAAGCAGGCAGTATTGCTTTTATCCAGCAAGATGTGATTGCAGCGGACCTTTTAGAACTTGGATGTGAAATTGACAAGGTGCCCGATCTTCTCATGGAGCTTCTTGAGGACATTACCCCCGCTCAATATGTTGGCACGCGTCCACCACAGAGGTCTTATGAGAAGGAAATTTCAGGATGTGAGCTTTACGCATTTAAGGTCGAGAGCCGGTCCGTAGGATGTACGATATATTTAAAATTTGCCTTGGTCGATAATTTCCTGTGGATAGCCTCTCTACATGAAGATAGGTTCAGTGAAAAGGAGAAGTAATATGAAAGAAGTAATATTGAATTGTCCCAGCGGTCATGGGGAAATGAAGATAAAGCGTAAGCTGAATCATATCAAATTCCGTGGTGTGGACATCAGCTATCCAGTGGATTGTTATGTATGCCCGACCTGCGCCCTTGAAGCAGGAACACTAAAGCAAACAGGCGAAACGCAAAAGGCCATAGCAGATGCATATCGAAAAAAAGTTGGGCTCCTAACAAGTGAAGAGCTTGTAGAGTATCGAAAGAAACATAAACTCACTCAAGAGGACTTGGCCAATAGAATGAACGTGGGCGTTGCAAGTATCAAGCGGTGGGAGGGCGCTATCATTCAGAGCAAATCGATGAACAAGATGCTGCGCTTCACACTTTCAGGCGGGATTAGCGGCGATCCATGCACCGGAAATAGACCTTTTTCAATTCCAAGGATCAAAATCGTTATGAATCAACTGGAACTGGAATTAAAGAGAAAGGTTCTAAAAAAAGGCGATAAAATGCTTTTTGCATCCAAATATGCCTGGTATATTGATATGGTTGCGTTTAGAGAGACCGGCCAGAGTATGACTGGTGCTACTTACGCAGCTTTGCCATATGGTCCTCAGCTTAATAACTATAAGGAATTGGTAAATGAAATCATCGGGGCAGAGGAGGCTGAAGCGGAACAGTTAACAGATGAAGAGGGGAGGATTATCCGGAAGATCGCATTGAGGTTTCCCCGAAACCAGCAGGTGTATGATGCGGCACATCGGGAACTCATATGGCAAGAAAAGACGACCGGTGCCATGATCCCTTACACTGATGCATCGAGGCTGATGGAAATTTAGGAGACTATACGGGCTTCAATGCATAGCAGGAACAAAACTTTTGGAAGGTATTTTATTATGGAAGCGGATGACCTGAGGAGTATATATAGGGATACTGGAAAGGTCATTAATTTTGATGAATTAAAATCAGACAAAATTTAATGACGTTCAATAAAAGCTCTCTAACAGAAGTTAAGTATATTGAGGACTGTAAGTAATGTCGAAAAAATGTGTGGAAATAAGTGATACTGTACGTAAGCAAAGAAAGCGGGTTGTAGACAGTTTGCTTGTGTTTGGGATGGTTTTGATTGGTTTATCCATTCTTCTAACTTTATTGCACTACCTTATCGATAGACAATTAGGTGAGGAAGAGGAAAAGTTTAGATTGTATGGACTCGATGTAGTTAACTATCATATTAGTGACCAGTCAACTGTAAACACATCATTTATGATTTTGCTTGGTACTGAGATGGTACCAAAATATAAAAGGTTAGATTATTTTAAGGAGCACTTTTATGTTCAGAATATTGAAACTCTATGTTCATTGCATCGAGTGTTGTTTGGAGAAGATGCAGACCCTGCACTTGTTCAAACGTGGAAAAAATTAACAAATTGGAACGAATATCAGGATGAGAAAAAGAAGATGTTTGATAAAGCCATTCTGTTCAAAGATGATAAAAGCGAGGGTCGACCTTCAAGGTTTGGAAAAGACCTACTGGATAGAATAAAGAGCATGAAAAAATGGAAAGATTGTACGATGACGTCAGCTATCATATTGCAGGTAATAGGGTTGTCTTTGAATCAAATCGCTATAATAAAAAAGAATAATTGAAATAAGGAATGTGAGTCAGAAAAAGTAAAAATAAATGAAAAAATTTGACCCTGCCCTGACTCTAAAAAATGAGGTATTATATTTTCGTAGTATTTGTAATTGTCTAGATTAGCTGGAGCGGGCGATGGGAGTTGAACCCACGACGTTCAGCTTGGGAAGCTGACATTCTACCGCTGAATTACGCCCGCTCAGAAGTGGTTGTTATAAAGCAGACAAGCATTGGAACAGCAGGAAGCATCTTAAACATCAGGGATTTTTTGTCAAGATTTTTTTCGCGATAACCTCTTTTCAATAGACTTGCCGTGCGCCTCAAGTCCCTCCAGTTCAGCAAAACGTGCCGCCTGTTTCCCGTATCTCAGGAGGGCATCTTTGGAAAAAGAAAGTACGCTGCTGCGCTTCACAAAGTCATAGACCCCCAGAGGAGAAGAAAATCTTGCCGCTCCCCCTGTTGGAAGGATATGACAGGGTCCGGCAATATAATCTCCGAGGGTCTCCGGTGTGTTGTGTCCAAGAAAAATGGCGCCGGCATGTTTTATTTTAGAAAGCAACTCCCGAGGATTCTTAACCATCAATTCCAAGTGCTCCGGGGCGAATCGGTTGGCTTCTTCAATGGCCTGGTTGATGTCTCTGGTTACAATGATTGCCCCGAAATTATTTAAAGCACGTGAGGCAATTGATTTTCTTTGCAGACTCGTCAATTGAAGCTCAATCTCTGAGACTACCTTCTTGGCCAAATTTTCATCCGGGGTGAGACAAATAGCGCTTGCCATTTCATCATGCTCCGCCTGGGCAAGCATATCAGCGGCTACGAGAGAGGCATTGGCCGATTCGTCGGCAATGATGAGGACCTCGCTTGGGCCGGCGGCCATGTCGATTCCGCACCTGCCCATTTCATATACAATAAGTTTCGCCGCCGTCACATAGGCGTTGCCGGGACCAACGATCTTATCCACTCGTGGAATTGATTTCGTTCCGAATGCGAGCGCAGCTATGGCCTGGGCGCCGCCAATTTTGAATATCTGCGTAACACCGCTCAGTTTCGCAGCAGCGGCCATGAGAGGATTCACTTTTCCACCTTTCGAAGGTGTTACCAGGACAATTTCCGGGACACCGGCAATCTTCGCCGGGACTGCGGCCATGATAACAGTTGAAGGATAAGAGGCAAGACCCCCCGGGGCATAGATGCCGACCCGTTCCAGCGGCTCTATACGCTGACCGAGTTCAATACCTTCTTCATCGTTATAAGACCAATCTCCAATGAGTTTTTTTTGGTGAAACCTCTTGACTCGCTCTACGGCCAGTCGCAGGACCGCTAAGTCCTCAGCTGAAACTTGTTTGACGGCACTCTTCATTTCTTCAGGAAACACTGCCACAGTATCAGCATTCAGTTCATATCCATCCAGCATTTTTGTATATCTAAAAAGTTCCTGATCCTTCTTTTCAGGATTCTTCTTTTTATCCATGATATTTTTAACGATCTCTTTAACAATCTCCCAGCATTCGTCAGGGAATAAACCTCGGTCTTCAATCTTCTTTAACAACTGCTTGTGATACACTGTATCTGTGTGAATAATTTTCATCTCGATATCTTTTATCAGGACACTCTTTTTATGTCGGCACCCAGAGGTGATAATTTCTTTTCGATTCTCTCGTATCCCCTGTCTATGTGATAAACCCTGGATAGTTCCGTCGTCCCTTCCGCAGCCAATCCCGCAAGGATCAGCGAAGCGGATGCCCTGAGATCCGTGGCCATGACCTGGGCCCCCTTGAGTTTTGGAATCCCCTTCACCATGGCGCTGTTTCCATGAATCAGGATGTCCGCTCCCATTCTCATCAATTCACTCACATGCATGAATCTGTTTTCAAAAATCGTTTCCGTTATGACACTGAGACCGCTTGCTACAGTCATCAAGGCCATGATCTGTGCCTGCAGGTCTGTAGGAAATCCCGGGTAAGGGAGTGTTTTTATGTCCACACTCTTAATCTTCTTTCTGGCAACGGCTCTGACTCCACCATCTATCATGGTAATTTCCATGCCTGCATCTCTGAGCTTCAGGATTAAAGCATCGAGGTGAGAAGGATCGCAGCCAAGTATTCTGACATCTCCCCCTGTAATCCCGGCGGCAATCATAAAAGTGCCTGCCTCGATACGGTCAGGAATAACGGACGCTTCGACGGGGTGCAACTGATCGACCCCATCTATTGTGATTATATCAGTGCCCGCGCCGGTGATTTTTGCGCCCATGCTGTTAAGGACATCGGCAAGGTTGACTACTTCCGGCTCTTTAGCAGCATTCTGCAGGAATGTTGTTCCCTCAGCCAGACATGCCGCCATCATAATGTTTTCCGTTCCTGTTACCGTGGAAATGTCAAAGTAGATGGTAGTGCCTTTCAATCTCGCTGCTTTGGCCTCTACGTAACCGTCCTTCAGCTCTACTTCCGCCCCCATGTCTTGCAGGGCTTTTATGTGAAGATTAACCGGTCTGGCTCCGATGGCGCATCCACCGGGAAGAGAAACCCTGGCTGCACCCATCCTTGCCACGAGGGGGCCGAGGACCAGCACGGATGCCCTCATGGTTTTGACTAGTTCGTACGGGGCTTCACAATTATTGATATTTTCTGTATTGATTTTTACAGTCGAATCACCTTCTATTTTAGCCCCTAAATTTCTGAGGAGT
Organism: Syntrophales bacterium; assembly: GCA_035542475.1. Lineage (GTDB taxonomy): Bacteria > Desulfobacterota > Syntrophia > Syntrophales > UBA2185 > DATKLL01. Next base: position 13,656 of record DATKLL010000190.1, on the reverse strand, counting down.
TTTTTGATCGTCTTGATGTCCACCAGATCAGGAATATTATGAAATGTGCTTACCCCTGGTGTTAAAAGTGCGGAAACCATTATGGGAAGAGCAGCATTTTTAGCTCCACTGATACGAACATCGCCGTGGAGTTTTTTGCCGCCAACTATGATTATTTTATCCACCTGTCAAAACTCTCCTGGCTATGGCAACCCGGTCAATGCCAGTATAATCACTTCTGAACGTAATATTGTCATAAAGGTGAGATTCCTTCAACATATTTTCTACCCGGTTTTTCTGACTGGCTCCAATTTCCATGAGAAGCCAGCCTCCCTCTTTCAGAAAGGAAGCCCCGACTCGCATAATTTCCCTGTGAATTTCGGTTCCTTCGACTCCGGCAAGAAGTGCTGATTCCGGCTCAAAACCTCGCACTCCCACAGGAAGTTGGTCGTATTCCTCTTTGGATATGTAGGGCGGATTGGACACGATAATGTCAAATTTACCGGCAACGAGTTCGAATAAATTGCTTATAAGAAAGGATATATTATTGACGACATCATTGATTTCTGCATTTCTGGAACCGATGGCAACGGCCTCTGGCGAACTATCTGTCGCTACTATATTTGCATTCTTCAGTTCATATGCCAATGCGACGCTGATTGCTCCACTGCCTGTGCCGATTTCCAGGATTCGGGGGCTTCTTTCCCCCTCACGTGAACAGACCTTCAGCACCTCTTCAACAAGAATTTCTGTTTCCGGTCTGGGTATGAGCACATGTTTATTGACTTCAAAAGAAAGGGACCAGAACTCCTTCTTTCCAATGATGTAAGCAACCGGTTCACCGAGCTTCCGCATTTCAACCAATCGTCGAAATTCCTCGAGGTCTTTTTCTGTTAGTTGCTTTTCAGGATGGGTGAAAAGGCTCGTTCGATCTTTTTTTAAACAAAAGGACAATAGCACTTCGGCGTCGAGCCTGGGGTTTGTGAAGGCGCGACTTTCCAGAGCAGTTACTGCTTCTTTAAGAGCAGTTGTAATGTTCATTTTAATGATTTCGATAAAGGTAAAAATGAATTAACTGACAGAACGCTTCAATGCCTCGGCCTGAAAATGCGTGGCGAGGGCGTCGATCATATCCTGAATGTTGCCGTCGAGAAAGGCTTCCAGATTATATAGCGTCATGCCGATGCGATGATCAGTGATCCGCCCCTGGGGGAAGTTGTATGTCCTGATACGTTCGCTCCGATCCCCGCTGCCGACCTGAGTTTTTCTCGTTTCAGAGATTTCCGTATTCTGCTTCTGTACCATTATATCCAGAAGCCTTGCCCTGAGGACCTTGATGGCCTTTGCTTTATTTTTGTGCTGGGATTTTTCATCCTGGCAGGTTACAACAAGACCGGTGGGCAAATGGGTAATCCTGACGGCAGAATCTGTCGTGTTTACACTCTGTCCGCCATGGCCGCTGGAGCGATAAACATCAACACGCAAATCATTAGGATCGATGTTAACTTCTACTTCTTCCGCTTCTGGAAGGATGGCTACGGTAACCGCGGAGGTATGGATTCGCCCCTGGGACTCAGTAACGGGAACCCTCTGGACGCGGTGCACGCCGCTTTCGTATTTCAACCTGCTGTATGCTCCCTTGCCTTCAATAAGGGCGATGATTTCCTTGAAACCGCCCATGCCGCCCGCCGGACTGCTGCTCATCACCTCCACCTTCCAGCGGTTCTTCTCCGCATACTGGGCATACATACGGAAGAGGTCAGCCGCAAAAAGCCCGGCCTCATCACCGCCGGTGCCGGCCCTGATTTCCAAGAATACGTTTTTGTCATCGTTCGGGTCTTTTGGCAGAAGAAGAAGTTTAAGTTTATTCTCCAATGTCGTCAAACTATCCTTGAGTTGCGGGAGTTCTTCTTTGACGATTTCTTTCAACTCATCGTCGTCTCCGCGAAGTAAATTTTGATCTTCTTCGATGCGGGCGCTTATTTTTTCGTATTCCCTGAAGGTCTCCACAAGATCATGAAGGTCTGCATGCTCCTTCGCGTATTTTTGATAGACATTAGGTTTGCCGATAACATCCGGACTGCTTAACAGTCCTTCCAGGTCATTATATCTCGTTTCAATATCTTTCAGTCTTGTGAACATAAATTCCTTTTCACATTATAAATTGGTGTCACGGGCGTTTGAGCCCGATACCATCGACAATCGAATATAACCTTCAAATCTAGAGAAATTGCCCTTGTGAAGTAATGCCGGACAGCGACATCGCAATCAGCACAAAGGACTCATCGGCGGGAGGGGGATTTACTCCGGGGGTATTGCTCTGCAATGTGTATCTTCGATAAGTAATCACTTAAATTCAGGCGGATTTACCCTTATTATTTTTTGCTTCTTCACCGGCATATTTCTTCTTGAATCTCTCTACCCGACCTGCGGTATCGATGATCTTTTGTTTGCCTGTCATGAAGGGGTGGCACTGAGAACATATCTCGATTTTTATGTCCTTTTTAGTGGACTTTGTTTCTATAACGTTTCCACACACACATGTAATTGTCGTTTTTGTATATTCTGGGTGAATACCTTCTTTCATTTTATGTTTTATAATCCTCCTTGCAAAACTGCCGTACCTTATAATTATTTGCGCTATAAATGCAAGTATAAATGCACTTCAGAGCAAGTCCCTGGTTTATGTGGGGAGCTTCATTGATTCATGGAATTTAAAAAGGCCTGGTTTGTTTCTGTTTTACGTATCTTATCTACGATAAATTCCATAGCCTCTATGGGGTTCATTTCCTGGAGAAGTCTCCTTAATATCCAGACTTTGTTGAGATTACTCTTGGGTATCAGTAATTCTTCCTTCCTTGTACCGGAGCGAATAAGGTCGAAAGCAGGAAATACCCTTCTGTCTGCAATCCTGCGGTCCAGGTGAAGTTCCATATTACCCGTTCCTTTAAATTCTTCAAAAATAACTTCATCCATCCTGCTTCCCGTATCGATGAGGGCTGTAGAAATAATGGTCAAACTCCCGCCATTTTCTATATTTCTGGCGGCACCGAAAAACCGTTTTGGTTTATGCAGGGCGTTAGAGTCGACACCACCGGACAAGACTTTACCGCTCGGAGGAACCACTGTGTTATAGGCCCTGGCAAGCCTGGTGATGCTGTCAAGAAGGATCACCACATCATTTTTATGTTCGACAAGACGTTTCGCTTTCTCGATCACCATTTCCGCTACCTGAACGTGCCGTGTGGCAGGTTCATCAAATGTTGACGATATCACTTCTCCTTTCACGCTGCGCTGCATATCAGTTACTTCTTCCGGTCGCTCGTCAATCAAGAGAACCATAAGAGCAACTTCTTCATGGTTGGTTGATATACTGTGTGCAATATCCTTAAGGAGTACTGTCTTCCCTGCTCTTGGCGGCGATACGATTAGTGCCCTTTGACCCTTTCCGATAGGGGTGAAAAGATCCATGATCCTTGTCGAATAATTTTCCGGATCAGCCTCTAGATTCAGTTTGTCCTCGGGGTAGAGAGGCGTGAGATTGTCAAACAATATCTTATCCCTGGCGCCCTCAGGACTCTCAAAATTAACCGTATCCACTTTAAGGAGGGCAAAATATTTTTCACCGTCCTTGGGAGGCCTGACCTCACCTGAAACAGTATCACCTGTCCTCAAACTAAATCTCCTGATTTGCGATGGCGAGATATAGATGTCATCCGGACTTGGGAGATAGTTGTAATCGACAGCTCTGAGGAAACCAAAACTGTCGGGGAGGATTTCCAAAACCCCGGTTCCCGTTATGCTCTCGTTCTGTTCGGCCTGGGTTTGTAGTATGGCAAAGATAAGATCCTGTCTTCTCATGCCGCTCGCGCCGGCAACATTTAAATCTTTTGCCATATTTGTAAGCTCACTGATCGGCAATCTCTTAATTTCTTCTATGTTCATAATAAACTCTCTCGCACGTACCTCTCTTTTTATAAATTTTGATTAAAACCCATTAAACTCCCGATTCTTAATACAAGCCACATTCATAACTGAATATATGGCAACATTTGCATAAAACGAAATTTATAAAGAATAACGTGGATTAGTACTGAGTTGTTAAATTGGGTTCTTGAGACTATCCAAAAGGAAGGACTTTATTTAAGCCTTTCTATGATTTTTTTATAATTTATAACAACCCATTAGCCATGTCAAGTGTTTTTTAGATACTGAATTATTTTCAGAGCAATCCTCCTTATATTAATCCGCCAAACACTACACTTATGTTATTCGTGTTTACTCAGGTAAACTTCGAAAGTATTCTTAATGAATTACAAATCTTACAAATATATCTTCTTTAGGACCGGTAGCGTCTTACTGAGTCAGCATTATGAAGTTTAGTTGTCTTCCCGTACTTGCCCCTTCGCGCCTGTGGGAGAAAAAAAAGCCTGTATTGCAGGAAGTACAATAGTCCGTTGTAAATATATTTGTCGGGATAATTCCTCTGTCGACGATTTGGTGTCTGTTGGCAAGGGGTAGATCAAACATCCAGTGTCCTTGCATACAACAGGGACTAAAAAAAGATGCCCGGTCTTTGTCTGCTTTCATCGAGTCAAAAACGGCACCATCCACCTGATAGCAGCAAGGGCCGATGGAAGGGCCGATAACTGCTATAATATCATCTGTATTACATGAGAATTTTTCCACAAAGGCATCAACTACCTTTGCGGTTATATTCAAAGAGGTTCCCTTCCATCCGGCGTGGGCAACCCCAATGATCCTCTTTTTCTTATCTGCAAAAAACACGGGTACGCAATCTGCTGTTTTAATACCGATCGCCAGTCCCGGCTGATCCGTTATAATGGCGTCACATTGATGCGGCTGATTTCTGATAATATCGCGTACGGGATGATCAATTATCAGAATCCTGTCCCCGTGCACTTGATTGACTACAAAAAACTGCTCAACTTCAAGATTAAACGCTGTGGCGAGAATTTTCCAGTTCTGCCGGACATTTTCATCGCTGTCTCCTTCGCGTGAACTGAAGTTCAGGCTGACAAAATTGCCTTCACTTATACCACCTCGACGGGTACAAAAAGCATGAATTAGAAAATCATACGAACACAGTTCAGTCGCTTCTAAATACTCTACAGGACCCTTTTTCGAGAACTGGAACATAATTAGCTACTAATTTTAAACGCCTGAGTCCGACCTAACAGAAATCCACTCTCATCTGTCATTTCACAAAATATCTATCAGTTTCCTTCATGGGTGGGGTGAATATGGAAAAGATGACCAGCTCGCCTTTACCGGTATTTTTTGTGGCATGGACTTTATTCATAGGGTTGAAATGAAAAGACCCCGGTTTAATATCAATCCATTTATCATTAATAAGCTCCTGTCCTGATCCCTTCAGAACATAGACCATTTCATTGTGAGTTTTGTGAAAATGAGGCTTGACTTCGGCTCCTTCAACGAATCTTGCCACATTGATAGTGATTGTGTCATCCTGAACAATATTGATCATCTGAACCTTGTCGCCCGCCTTCAGAGGGTTCGCTTTAAGAATGTCGTCTATTTGCGTGATAATCTGATCGGTGGTGTTTGCAGCCTTTACAGCAGTGATGGTTAAAAATGACAAAACTATGCAAGCAATAATTCCCCAAGTGCAAATATTTCTTTTCCGCATGGCACGACCTCCTTATTTAAATTTAAATATTTCTTCCCTAAACAGTTTTAGACAAACATCTACTACTTCCGGATCATAGAGGATGCCTCTATGCTGGGATATTTCCCTCATTGCTTTATCTATCCCCAGTGCCGGCCTGTAAGGCCGATGTGTGCATATCGCTTCAACAACGTCTGCTACCGCCAGAATCCTCGCCTCCGGAAGGATTTCTTCTCCTTTGATGCCTTGTGGATAGCCGCTGCCGTTCATTCGTTCGTGATGCTGATATACCATAAGTGCAACAGGTCTGGCAAAGTCTATATCTTTCAATATCTGGTAACCTATTTCCGGGTGAGTTTTTACGATACTATATTCGACATTATTGAGATACCGAGGCAAGCCGAGGATTTCCGCCGGTATTGATATCTTCCCCAAGTCGTGGATTGAGCCCGCCATTCGGATGCCGTCAATAATTTCCGCGGATAATTTCATCTCCGTTGCAATAGCCCTGGCCAGATCTGTAACCCTCTTCTGATGTCCGGATGTATAAGGATCTCTTGTCTCGACGGCCATTACGATGACGTCAATGATAAACCTCGTCGCCTTCCTTAACTTGTCAAGGCTATATGAGAGGGTTTCCTTGGTCTCTTTGAGCTCAGCTTCTGACTTTTCCAGCTCTGCGAGTCGGTGCCGTAAATCATTAATTTCTTTAATCAGCAGTTCTTCGGTTTTCTCTCGATCTTCCATGTTTACGCTTTCCCGATAAAGGCTATATCATGTTTTTAAATCGAAAAAGTCAATACCACAAGATGTTGACGGGTTAATCATACTAAAATCTTTATTATATTTCTTATTCTTTATCGGAGGTGCATAAAAATTACTTTAGTATCGCCTCTTCCATAAACAGTTTGCAGCCCGTACTGTAAGATCAATCCGCCTGCCTTAATCGCTGCAAGTAGCTGGTCCTATTTTCCAGAAAATCCTTATATATCCGGTAGTGTTCTGTTTCTTCGTATCTGATCTTTTTTATGGGGCTGTAATCGAAACTAAAGATCGAGGCGCGGGGACATGCCAGGAGTATCGGGGAGTGAGTTGCAATAATGAATTGAGCGTGATCACTACCGGTTGTATTCATCAATAATTCAAGCAATGCAAGTTGACTGCGTGGAGAAAGCGCCGTTTCCGGTTCGTCCAATAAATAGAGACCTTTAATTTTGTAACGTGATCTGAAAAATGACATCAGGGATTCGCCATGAGATTGGGTCATCAAAGATCTGCCGCCGAAATATATTAATTGTCCTGGATCTGCTGCCGCCCATTCGTCCAGGATCTGAGTAAAATGATGGAAAATATCAGATCCGAAGAACGATCCCGACACCATGCCGTCCGCCCATTTAATCGCAAGGTAATTGCTGAATTTGTCTTCATATGGATTGTGATTGTATCTGGCTCTTTCAGATTCCTGCCATATATAAATGCCGCATGAACGCGACAGGGCCTTTAATAAGGTTGATTTTCCCGAGCCGTTTTCGCCGACAAAAAAAGAAACCGGGGCATCAAAGGTTATGTATTTCGTTTGTTGAAAGACTGATAAGTTAAAAGGATAAGAATCCTTCGTCGGATATTTCGATTGATGAAAGTCCACACTCCTGAGATGCATGAGCTATTCCTTTTTGTTTTTCCTGAGAAAGTTACATAACCCCGCCATATCATCCGGCAGGGGTGATGAAAAGGCCATATCCTGGTGGGTAATGGGATGGACGAAACCGATATGTTCTGCATGGAGGGCCTGCCGCTTCATTGCCTTCAGCTTTGCCCTCAAAAAGGTATTATTAATTGTATTTGCACGTTTCGGATTTCCGTACATACTGTCTCCCACCACGGGATAACCTAAGGCTGTCAGGTGCACTCTGATCTGGTGTGTCCTCCCTGTCACGATGTCCACATTTAACAGGGCTGCCACACCGTACCGTTCAAGTACCCGCCAGCGCGTGATCGCCTCTTTGCTTCGCCGGCTTCTTGTGGACATCTTCTTTCGATCTACCGGGTGCCTGCCCACAGGTGCATCGATTACCCCTTCATCCTCCTTAGGATTTCCATATACCAGGGCCTTGTATATCTTACGAACCTCGTGCCTCTTGAACTGACCGGTCAACCCCTGATGTGCCTCATCCGATTTGGCGATTACCAGCAGCCCTGATGTTCCTTTATCCAGTCTGTGCACTATCCCCGGGCGAAGGATTCCGCCTATGCCGGAAAGGTCTTTGCAATGATGAAGTATGGCGTTGACTAAAGTATCCTGATAATGTCCGGCCGCCGGGTGTACAACCATCCCTGCCGGCTTATCAACTACGAGGATATGAAAATCTTCATATATGATGGTTAGAGGGATGTCTTGGGGTAGGGCATGGTAGACTGTCGGCTCTCGTTTGCTGATTTGAACAATATCCCCGCGCCTCAATTTATAGCTGACCTTGGTATGGTCATGATTTACCCGGACTAAACCATCATCTACGGATTTCTTGATTTGAGAACGTGATAAGCCTATATCTTTCCGCGTAAGATAAATATCCAGTCTCAACCCGGCTTCGTCTGAAGCAACGATGAATTCATGGAATTTTCCCTCTTGTGAATTCATCGATCTATCCTCTATGATGAAGCGATTTTTTTTAGCCCGTCCCTTATATATGGGAATTCTTCCTCCTCAATAGTCCTCAGGTCAAAGAGAACTTCATCTTCCGCGATGCGCGCAATTATCGGGACGTCAAGGTATCTTAAGTGCTCTTCAAGACTGCTTGGCGACATGCGCTCTGATACGACACTGAGCAACATGGTAGGAATTTCCTGGGTGGGTAGCGAACCTCCTCCCGGCATGGAAAATCCTTTATTCAAAGACAGGACAATTCCATCATAACGCTCCTTTCTCAATATAGACAGGAGTTTTTTCGCCCGCTTGGTAACATCCTCGAGAGGCTCTGTTAATGCTTTAAGAACCCTTATCCGATTGACGGCCATTTCCGGTTGGAGGTATTGCATCATTGTTGCCTCCAAAGCAGCCAGGGTCAATTTGTCGATACGGAGTGCGCGGGTGAGGGGGTTTTTTTTGATTTTCAGAAGGATGTCATTCTTCCCGAGGATAATGCCCGCCTGGGGCCCGCCCAGGAGCTTGTCGCCGCTGAAGGTAACTACATCCACACCTGTTTTTAACACATCACCGACAGTTGGTTCCCTGTCCAGTCCGTAACGATCCAGTTCAGTAAAGCAGCCGCTCCCCAGATCATACATCACAGGTATGCTGTGGTTTTTACCCAGGGAGACAAGCGAGGATAGGTCGGTATCTTCAGTGAAGCCGACCATTTTAAAATTACTTGTGTGTACCTTCAGGATGAGCCCGGTCTCCGGACCGATTACTTTTTTATAATCTGCAATGCGCGTCCGGTTTGTTGTTCCCACTTCCCGGAGACGTGCAGCGCTTTTCTCCATGACTTCCGGGATCCGGAATTCGCCTCCAATTTCGACGAGTTCTCCTCTTGAGACAATCACCTCTCTCCCCTCAGCAAGGGTGTTGAGAGTTAGCAGCACGGCTGCGGCATTGTTGTTTACGACTAGTGCATCTTCTGCACCGGATAACTCACATAGAATATTCTGAACGTGATCGTATCGTAACCCTCTCTCCCCTTTCTTAAGATTATATTCCAAATTTGAATAACCCTTCCCTATCTCCACGAGCCTCTGCAGAGCGTCGGTACAGAGGGGAGACCTGCCCAGGTTGGTATGCAAGATAACTCCCGTTGCATTTACTACCTTGCGCAGGCGGTACTTATGGAGGTTCTCTATTATCTGCGTCACCTTATCGGCGACCTGTCCGGCCTTAGGAAGGCGCATATCCTTTGCCTCTGTTTTCAGGATATCCTGCCTCAGTTCCTCCACTACGGAGCGGCAAACAGACCTGACGATATTTCGGGGGGTTCTTGTAAATACATCCCGTTTCTCCAGAGAAAGCATTACCTCATCAATTTTGGGGAGGCCTCTCAGTAATGTTTTTCTTTGGTCATCAATCTTTTGTTTTTTCATATTCCTTTTACCTTGACCTGCAAAAATCGCGGAAATTGTTAACGGCGATAAAAAACTCCCTCATCATAATCACCCAATGATAGCACCCCCGTTTTGTCAGAAGGAAATACGGTGAACGATACTGTAAGGCACCTGCCAGTATAAATGCAAGTATATTAAACCACAGAGTCCTATATAAAATTCCTCCATACTTTTTTTGCAAGGTCGAAACATCCATTTTCATACCGAATAGCTTCATGAGAAAATCATAGCGGAGCTGATCTTTAAGGGGAAAATCACGGAATGCCATTATGGGTATCTCACCCCGCTTAATTCGGTTGATGTACTCTTCGATATTAAAGGTATTAGCGTAGCATATACCGTTCAAATAGCCGATAGCACCGCTTCCAAGGCCGGCGTATTCATCAAAATCAACTATATATTCATCGATCATGACGGCTTTTTTTGAGAAACACCATGCTGATGAGTGCCTGTATGCTGGAACCAGCCGCTCTGTAATCCGATGGTAAAACAGTTCCTCTTTATTGTAATCGACAACCCCAATTTTTTCGCTGACTGTCTGCCGGGTCAAATCTGAAACCATGAGGGGATAATACGTAATCTGATCTATCCCTGTATCCATTAAAATATCCAGATCTCTGTCCAGCATGTTCATGGTCTGGGATGGAAAATTGAACATCATATCGGCATTTAGAGTGTCAAAATGTCCCAGAGTCTGCGCTATCTGATTCGCTGTAACCTCACCACTTCCGTACTTTTCGTATCGATCCATGTTTTTGAGAAGACTGTCATCAAAACTCTGCACTCCCACGGAAAGGCGGTTTACACCGATGCGTTTGAGTAAGCTAATATTTCTGTCTGTCAAATGATTCGGATTGGTTTCGACGGAGATTTGCCGGATTGAGAAACATTCTCTTGTCAGTGCAAGCGTTTTTTCCAATTCTTCCATCAGGATAGTGGGCGTTCCCCCTCCAACGTATATGCCGCTGAAATCGTATCCTCTATTTTTGTACAGCATAATCTCGCCCCTGAGGGCGACAAAATAGTCACGGCAAAGGGCACTGTCGAACACAACACGGTGGAAGGAGCAGTAAGGACAAAGTTTCTCGCAGAAAGGGATATGGATGTACAGGAGAGGTAAATTTGCCGTGCTGCAGGGATTTATTTCCGGTAACCACCCATTTTCAAATTGCATAAGTCTGGCAAATTCTTGTCTCGTCTTTCTGGTGATTATCGTGTTTATCAAGGCGGTACCCATATATTTATTTTTCAGTGTTAAGGTATCGCTGGAGAATTAACAGACATTCATCTATTTGGCAAGGATATTTGAAAATCGTTAGCCCCTTGAAATAATAGAATGAGAATGTTATAAATTAGCTGAATAAGCTTTACCCGGAGAAAGTGATGCCCAAGGAAAAAATTTTAACCGTCTGGAACAATGAAGGAATAAATGAAGAAGAAATCCTCGTCTTGAGGAAACCTTGTGCAGATATAAGGGCTCCCTTTGACGAAGCTAGAAAAAGAGACATCAAAAAACTCATCGATGCCTTCCTCGCATTGGAAGAAGCCGCAGGTCTGGCAGCTCCGCAGATAGGTATCAGTAAAAGAATAATTATATTCAGAAACAAAGGTTTTAACGAGAAGAACTGGTCGAAAAACGAAGGTGACTATGACATCCTGATCAATCCCAGGATAACACAGACCCGGGGAGAATTGGTAACGATGGCGGAGGGATGTCTCTCATGTCCGGAAATTCAGGTCGAAGTAAGCAGATTTCCTGAAATCAAAGTCCGGGCATATGATCAGAGCGGGCGTAAAATAAACAAACGCTACATGGATTACCTCGCCCGCGTTGTACAACATGAAGTCGATCATCTGGAGGGAAAGCTGATCATCGACCACGAAGGTGCAATGTATATTCCGAAGCAGAGGCAGGATTTCTTTGCCAGGATTTTAAAACAGAAAGAATCAGCCACTGATGACACAATTTCCGACAAACTTTAAATCTCATCAAATCTCATCTTCTTTATTACAGTGTTAAGAAAATACCGGAGAAGCCAATCATACATTAATGGACGAAGTATTAATATCTTGAAATATAGTATAAACCGTGCTACAAAGCTTACCACGACTGTCTGCAAAGCCGGAATGTCATTAAAATTGAATGAACAACCTGCGGATGTCTTGCCGTAGGATCAAAATTTTTTACAAATACAAACATTTTTTTCCGTCGCAGTATTTTTATCACAATCCGGTCTCTCGTTTATAAGTAGTTTATGTAAATCAGAAACAGTCTCTTCTATTGAACGGCTAAAAATAGACTTGCTAGATAACAACCCTCTAACGTTCCAACGGAGACTTATCCATGAAAAAAACCCCTCTCTATGATCGTCACCTAGCACTTGGTGGGAAAATTATTGATTTCGGCGGCTGGGCGATGCCTGTTCAATACAGCAATGTAATTGAAGAGCACAACGCAACCAGGATGAAAGCAGGACTATTTGACATCTGTCATATGGGAGAGATTGAGGTCAAAGGTCCCCAGGCCTTCGAATTGCTGCAATGGGTATTAAGCAGAAATATAGAGGGTCAGGACATCGGGCAACTCAAGCTGAGTGTTATAACAAATGAAAATGGCGGTATCATTGACGATCTGACTGTTTATAAATTTGACCAGGATCGCTACATGATCGTGACGAATGCCGGAACGAAAGACAAGGACTTCTCCTGGATCGAAAGACAAAAAAAAGAAAAAGGTTTTTCTAATGTTGAAATTAAAGATATCAGTGATCAAATAGGTAAATTGGATATACAGGGACCTCTGTCACAAATGATTCTGCAGAAACTTACGGCAAATGATTTAGATAATTTAAGATACTACCATTCCATGAATACTAAAGTTATGAATTTTCCGGCGCTTGTGTCGCGCAGCGGCTATACGGGTGAGGATGGGTTTGAAGTCTACGCGGACAGTCGAAAAATTGGAGATATCTGGGAGGAACTGCTGAAAATCGGCGCGGACTTTGGATTGAAACCCGCAGGCCTGGGCGCCCGTGACACACTTCGTTTGGAGGCCGGGATGATGTTATACGGTAATGATATGGATGAAACAATCACTCCTTTGGAGGTTGTTTACGGATGGATAACGAACCTTGAAAAAGAATTTGTTGGAAGCGCTGCCTTGAGACAGATAAAGGAAAAAGGCCTTTCCAGGAAGCTGGTCGGTTTCGAGATGGAAGATAGAGGTATCGCCAGGCATGGGTATAAGGTATTCAAGGAAGGCAAGGAAATAGGAATAGTAACGTCCGGTACATTTACCCCTACCTTACAGAAGGCAGTGGGGTTTGCCTTCGTCCCCACGGCACTCAGTGAGCAGGGTACAGAGATTTTTATCCAGATCCGTGATTATCAGGCAAAAGCTCGGATTGTAAAGTTGCCTTTTTATAGAAGGAAGAAATAATAATTTCTGAAAAAATCATAAATATAGATTGAGGGGGAGAGCATGTCAAAACCAAATCCTGCGGACAGAAGGTACACAAAAGAACATGAATGGGCAAAAGATAACGGAGATGGAACGATTACTATGGGGATAACCGATCATGCTCAGGAGCTGCTTACCGACATCGTATTTGTGGAGCTTCCTGCAGTTGGAAAGAAGGTCAAGCAGATGGAACAATTGGCAGTGGTGGAATCCGTCAAGTCCGTTTCTGATGTTTATGCGCCGGTGAGCGGAGAAGTCAAAGAAGTTAATCGGGCACTCGAGAACCATCCGGAAATTGTTAATCAGGATGCCTTCGGAGAAGGCTGGATGGCAAAACTTAAAATGGACAATCCTGCCGAGTTGAATAACCTTATGGATGCCGCCGGTTACTCGGAGATGATAAAAGAAGAAAAACATTAATCCCTCATTATTACCTCTCCCTTGATGGGAGAGGGTCAGGGTGAGGGTGAAA
>DATKLL010000189.1:0-78059 GCA_035542475.1 Syntrophales bacterium | reverse complement strand
GGTGAAGATACCAACGGTGTCTTTGGCGCTCTTGAGATGCTGAAGAGCTTTAACACAGGCAAAGACCCGAAAGTTCATGGGCACGTTGTCGTCATCGGCGGCGGAAACTCCGCGATCGACGCCGCTCGTTCCGCAGTCCGGCTGGGTGCGAAGACCGTTACCATCTGCTACCGCCGGAAACGCAAAGATATGCCGGCTCATGCTTCCGAGATCAAGGCGGCCATCGAAGAAGGTGTAAAAATTGAATATCTGGTAGCGCCAATCCGTATTACTGAGAGAAAAGGAAAAGTATCCGGCCTCGATATGGTCCGCATAAAGCTCGGCGCCCTTGATGAAAGCGGACGGGGAAAACCGGAACCGGTTGCGGGTTCAGAGTTTTTCCGGTATGCCGACACCGTCATTGTTGCGACAGGACAGCAGTCCCACCTTGAAGAGAAAGGTCTTGGCGGTCAATTTTTTATAGGAAGGGGCGGCAGGGTCAATGTTGATGAAAGACTATCTACATCGCAGCAGGGTGTTTTTGCTGCCGGAGATGCGGTTACGGGGCCTGATACCGTCGTTGGTTCCATGGCCCAGGGCAGGCAGGCAGCGGCCAGGGTGGTTGAATATCTTACAGGAGAGCCTCCCCTCTGGGCACTGCAGCCGGATGAGTCGAGAGGCGCGGGAGAACACATAGAGATTTCCGCGGACACCCCGCGCATGAGGCGGCCAAAGATGACCCACAGACAACCGAAGATAAGAAGGCGGGACTTTGAAGAAGTGGAACTGGGCTTCACCAGGGAACAGGCGGTTACAGAAGCAGGGCGCTGCGTTCAGTGCAGTTCCTGTTGTGAATGCCGCCTCTGCGAAAGTGAATGCAGTGAAATAGGCGCTATTAATCATTTCAGAAACCCGCGGATCACGACCATATCTAGTCCCACACTGATTGTTGCCAGTGATGAAGAAGTAGCCCACCTGGATTTAAGAGATCAGGAGGCGGTTTATCATGTAGGAGACTTCCGAAACGCTACTGACCTCGTGAATGTATTGATAGCCGGCAGCGCTTCAGCAGGCCAGGCTATGGCAGAATGTTCGCCATTAAGGATAATCAGCCCTCCCGGTAAGCCACAGTCCGTAGAACGTGATCAGGATTTGCGTTTTGGCGTATTCATCTGTACATGTAATGAAACCCTGGCGCCGTCTCGCACCCTCGAGCGGTTAAAGGAAATGGGGCGGCAGATGCCTGGAGTAGTACGCAGCGAACTAATTTTTTCGGCATGCCATCCCCGTGGAGCCGATCGGATTGCCGCGGTTGTACGTGAGCATAAACTGAACAGGGTCGTGCTGGCATCCTGTGTATGCTGTCCCCTGGAGTTCCAGTGTATCTCGTGCAACGATCAGAGAAACCGCGCCCGTATCCATCTGTTTGACAGGCTCGGCCTCGACCGATGTCGGTTCGAAACGATTAACATAAAGGATCATCTCGGCGCCGCTGGTCAGTTCGAGTATCAGTCCGGGGATAGGGCCGAGGATATGCTCGTAGCAAGAATGCGCGACTTTCTGAGGGAGGCATTCATCCGGGCCCGGTTTATGGGACCGCTCCGTCAGAGTGTTACCAAAATCGGAAACAGGATCCTGATCCTGGGCGGGTCGGAAGTGGGTTTGAGTTGTGCGCTTAACCTGAATATGCAGGGGTTCAAAGTGCGCCTCGTTCATCGATGTTCCCTGAAGGATGATCCCATCCTGCCGAAAGAAATCCGGTCAAGACCCGTAAGCCGCATTGCAGGCCAGTTCATCACGCATGTTGAGGAAGCTGTTATTGAGGGGATCAATGGCCACCTCGGTGATTTTACGGTTACGGTCCGTGAGGATGGTGTCCGCAAGCATTACCATGCGGATATTGTGTGCCTCGCCGACCTGAATGTCCTTGCCCTGGCCATTTCCGAGGGTATGTTCGGCCTCAAGAAGTTTTACCGTTACAACTTCAAATTCTTCCACAGCCCCCAGATCGGCATATACAGAGTGATGCCCAGGACGCTCAAGAGAGTGACGGCCTTCCAGGCTGGTGCTGCCCTGGCTGCGCATGTGGCAACAACTGCAGCCGAAGCTTTTCTGAAGGATCATGAACTCAGCCCTAAGGTCAATAAGGAGAGATGCCGCGGGTGCGGACGTTGCGTCGAAATATGCCCATTCGACGCGGTGACGCTGGTTCCGAATGAACACGGCTTTTATACAGCGCAGGTACTTCGCTACAACTGTGTTGGATGCGGCGGCTGTGTGGGACGCTGCCCCGTGACGGCCATGGATATGCCGTACTTTACCAATTGCCTCCTCGAAGAAATCGTGGCAGGAACACTGGCTGGGGAGAAGTGATGGAACCGGTCCGTATTTTGGGGATATGCTGTAACTGGAGTCCTTTCGCCTGCTATAATGCGGCTGGGATGACGGGGATGAAAATGCCGCCGAACTTCCAACTGGTGCGTGTAATGTGTATCGGACGTATCAATCAGGCCTTGATCCTCAGGTCCTTTGAGTTCGGGGCGGATGGGGTGATCCTGCTGGAATGCAAGGACGAGGATTGCCGTTATGGCCCGGGCCCGGAGGTGGGGCATGAGAACGTGCATCGCGTACGCAGGATACTTCACCTGCTCGGCATTCGCCAGGAGCGGTTAGTGGAGTGCACATTCGGTGCTCATGAAAAAGATGAGTTAGTCCAGATATTGTGGAAGTTCGCAGAGGATATAAAGACGTTGGGTCCTTTTATGGAGGAAAACAACAGGAAACCGGAGAAGCTGAAGAAGTGAACGACCCGAGAATCGACAAAATGATTGTGAACATGTCGCTCTATCAGTGCCTGGAATGCGGCAAGTGCACGGCATCGTGTCCACGAAGGCTTTCCGGTAAGGAGTACTCCCCCCGGCTTCTGGCGCACAAGGTGATTGTCGAGCGGGAAGATGAAGCCTATATCGAAAACGCCGTCTGGGAATGTCTGACCTGCGGCATGTGTCGCGAACGTTGTCCGTCAGGTGTCGATTTCAACAATTTCATTTTGGAGATGCGAACTCTCCTTGCGGAAACAAAGAGTCTGAAAGGTTACCGGGCGCATGATGGTGCCATCCATTCCTGGATGAGGATGATGACGTCTCCGGGTCTCAAGCAGAACCGACTCGACTGGCTGGATCCGGGCATCCAGGTTGCTTCATCCGGCGACATGGCATTCTTCACGGGATGTGCTCCCTACTTCAATGTCTTCTTTTCCGGCATCGATGTAGACACGCTCTCCATCGCGAGAGACAGTATAAGGCTGTTGAACTTCATCGACATTAAACCGGTCGTCTTGCCGAACGAGCGCTGCTGCGGTCATGATCTGCTCTGGTCTGGAGATACGGAAAACTTTAAAGCCCTCTGCATGCTGAACTATGCTGCTTTTAAGGATGCCGGAATCAGAGAGATTATTGTTTCGTGTCCCGAATGCTTTCATGTTCTTAGTGAACAAATGCCGCGGGTCATACCCGGTTTTGATATGAAGGTAACGCTGCTCCTGGACCTCCTGCAGCGGGAAATGCGTATCGGAGGGATAGCCTTTAAACCAATGAAAGTGAAGGCAACCTTCCAGGATCCATGCAGGCTTGGACGCATGCTGAACCGCTATTCTGGCCCCAGGGAATTGCTCGGCCTTGTTCCTGAAATTGAGCTTCTGGAGATGGAAAATTCGGGCAGGGGTGCAACGTGCTGCGGGAACTGCGGCTTCATAAATTGCGATGCCTATTCCAAGCAGATTCAAGTGCAGAGGCTTCAAGAGGCTCGGGCAACTGGCGCCGACCTGCTCGTTACTGCGTGTCCCAAATGCATGATCCACCTGACCTGCACTATCAGGGATCCGCTCCGGCAAGGGAAAAAGTTAAAAATGGAGATAAGGGATCTGGTGTCTGTTCTTGCCGACCAGATCGAATATAGCGGGTAGAAGGGGAAAGGCGATTAATTCAGCAGGGTAGACGTTTCATCTATCTTGCTGGTGCTGAAGTTATTTGTGAGGAAGGAGAGGATGAAGGATATAGAGACAAGTGAAGATGTCAGAATAGGCGTATATGTGTGCCAGTGCGGATCGAACATCGCCGGTGTGGTAGACTGCGCAGCCGTAGCAAAGTATGCGGAGAATTTACCGGGTGTAGTGATTTGCCGCAATCAGGGCTACACATGCTCCGGGCCGGGTCAGAACCAGATCAAGAGTGATATAGAGGAATACGGTCTTAACCGTATAGTGGTTGCGTCATGCTCGCCGCGGCTCCATGAGGCAACGTTCCGGCAGTGTGTCAGCGAGGCGGGACTTAATCCCTACTTGCTGGAAATGGCGAACATCCGCGAACAATGCTCATGGGTTCACAGCCACGATGCCGTGGAGGCTACAGCCAAGGCCAGGGACCTGGTGCGCGCGGCAGTGGCACGCGTACGCCTGCTTAACGCACAAACGGAAATGGACGTCCAGGTTACGCCAGCCACACTTGTTATAGGAGGCGGTGTGGCAGGCATTCAGGCCGCCCTCGACTTAGCGGATGCGGGGTATAAGGTAATACTCGTCGAGAAACAGCCCAGTATCGGCGGTATCATGGCCAGACTGGACAAGACGTTTCCCACTATGGACTGTTCCATCTGAATACTCGGGCCGAAGATGACGGATGCCGGTCGGCATCCCAACATTACGCTGCTGACGATGAGTGAAGTAAAGGAGATCACGGGCTTTGTGGGGAACTTCCATGTGCGCATCCTGAAAAGAGCAAGGTACGTAAGTGAGAAGGAATGCACGGCCTGCGGAGACTGCGTTCCCGTGTGTCCGGTGATCGTTCCCGACGAGTTCAACATGGGACTGAACTCCCGCAGGGCCATCTATTCACCGTTTCCGCAGGCAGTCCCTTCGGCCTATGCCGTGGATATCACCCAGTGCCTCGGCCATAACCCCATCATCTGCGGGAAATGCATTGAAGCCTGTAAGAAGCGCTGCATTGACTTTGACATGAATGATGAGGAACTGGAGTTTGATGTAGGCACCATCATCGTAGCCACAGGGATGGAACCCTATGATCCGCGCATCCTCGACGAATACGGATATGCGCGTTTTGAGAACGTGCTGACGAGCATGGAGCTGGAGCGCCTGATCAATGCCGGCGGACCTACCAGCGGTAAGGTCATCCGTTTGACGGACGGCAGAGTCCCGAAATCAGTTGCCTTCATCCAGTGTGTAGGGTCGCGTTCACAGCGGCGGGGCCGGCCTTACTGCTCGAACATCTGCTGCATGAATACGGTGAAGAGCACGATCATGCTGAAAGAGCATTATCCGGAAATGGAGATTGAGGTGTTTTACATTGATATCCGGGCCTTCGGCAAAGGGTTCGAAGACCTGTTCCGGAGAAGCAAGGGTATGGGTGTCCGCTATATTCGAGGCCTGCCCGGTGACATAAAGCAGGATGCCGCCAGCGGGAACCTGATCCTGACGGTGGAAAACACAGCAACAAATAAGCTGGATACCCACCGCGCTGAGATGGTTGTCCTCGCTGTCGGACTTGAACCGACTGCGGATATGAAGGTAATACAGGAGATGCTCGCTTTACAGACAACACCGGACGGCTTCTACCTTGAGGCCCATCCGAAGCTGCAGCCCGTGGATTCGGCCACCCGTGGAATATTTTTTGCGGGCTGTGCCGAAGGACCCAAGGACATAAAAGACTCGGTTACCCAGGCGTCCGCGGCCGTTGCCAGGGCCATGCGTCTTATGAATCCTGGTACGCTCGCTGTAGAGGCTATCACTGCACAGGTAGATACGGAACTTTGTACTTCCTGCGGCGTGTGTGCAAAGGTATGCCCATATCACGCCATAAGCGTGGACACGAAGGCGAAGACGGCGGCAGAGGTTATTGAAGCTGCATGCGCGGGCTGCGGAACCTGTGCGGCGGAATGCCCTGTTCTTGCCATTTCCATGAATCATTTCACCGATGCGCAGATCGAGGCCCAGATCGATGCGATCCTGGATAAAGACGCGGCCAAACGAATCCTTGTCTTCGCTTGCAACTGGTGTTCCTATGCGGGTGCGGATTTCGCCGGCGTCTCACGTCTCCTCTACCCGCCCAACACCCGCCTGATACGGACCATGTGCTCGGGCCGGGTGCATGAAAAGTTTATCTGGCGCGCCTTTGAGATGGGGGCTCCGGTAGTCCTCGTTTCCGGGTGCCATATCGGCGACTGCCATTATATCAATGCCAATCAATGGACGGAGCGGCGCATGAAAAGGATCTGGAAGAGAATGGAAAAATTAGGGCTCCGCTCCGAAAGGCTCGGGCTGGAGTGGATCAGCGCGGCGGAAGGCCTTCGCTTCCAGCAGGTCATGGACCGCATGGAACAAATCAGGCAAAGTGTTACCCTCGAGGAGATTGAAAAAACCAAGCAGAGTCTGAAAGAGAAAAAGGGCAAGGCGTAAAAGTAACAACGGGACGCATTGAGGCAACTGTCAGGTTGAGAATTCTCTTTTCCTGGCAAGAAGCGCAGTTATTCATAACAAATCTGCACATTCATCGCATAGTTGGTCCTGAGGATTTTTGTTTATATCTTTAAATAGCTCGCTCTTGATTGCCATACCAATCTTCTCCCACATGTAGGGCTTTTTGACATAGGCACCTGCACCCAATTTCTGGGCTTTCTTTACTCGATCAGTTTCTGAAAAACCGCTCACAATAATAGCCTTCTGTCTTGGGTTGATTTTAAGAACCCGTTGATAGGTCTCCAGACCATCAATGCCCGGGTCCATAATCATGTCCAGAACAAGCAGATCCACTTCTTGCTCCGTCAAGTAAGTCACCGCCTCCTCACCACTGGAAACAGCGTAAACCCTATAGCCGAGCCTTGCAAGCAAACTGGTAGCTACCTCTCGCTGCTCCTTCACGTCATCCACCACCAGAATAGATTCCCCATCGCCCATGTATTGATCGGGAGATATTTTCTGCTGACTCCTGCTCAATTCCTCCCTCGTAACAGGTAAATATATCTTGAAAGTACTTCCTTTTCCATCTTCACTTTGCACATCAATGTACCCGTTATGATCCTTTACCGTCCCCCATACCACTGCCAGTCCCAGCCCCGTCCCGCTCCTGCCCATAACTTTTTTCGTATAGAAAGGTTCAAATATCTTTTTGATGTCTGCGGAAGAAATACCTTTCCCGTTATCGGAAACGGTCAGAACCACATAATCGCCTTCATGCATGTAATCATAACCCCGGATGGGTTTATCGAGATAGTGGTTTTCCGTCCCAATCAGTACTTCTCCTCTGGCGAATATGGCTTCCGACGCATTGGACATTAGATTCATGATGGTTTTTTCCAAATGAACCGGAGAACCCTTGATGTTCAATAAATCTTCAGCAATGTTTGTCTTATAGGTAACATTCGGATGATATGCTTTCAACTTTTCAAACTCGGGCGTCTTGAAATAGTCGGAGATCACATTATTCAGGTTAACAACCTCAGAGACCTCCACACCTCTTCTGGCTAATGTCAGCAGGTCCTGAATGATAGCAGCCGCTCTAAGGCTGGATTGCTGCACGTTGGTAACGTGCTTTCTCCATGGATTCCCCTCCGGAATATCCATTAGAAGCAGTTCAGAATATCCGACAAGCCCTCCCAGGACATTGTTAAGGTCATGAGCAACACCTCCTGCCAGGGTTCCTAAGGCTTCCATCTTCTCCGCGCGATGCAAACGCTCTTCCAGCTTTTTACGCTCAGTGTTGTCACGGATACATTCTATTGCCGCGATAATATCGCCTTTAGAGTTTCGCAATACGGATGCGGTTGCAGAAAGATGAACATTACCGGGGGGCAGATTCGGTGTAAAGGCTTCACCAAAAAGGATGTCCCCCATCCTCTGGATCGATGTATATTGCTTTTCCATTTCATGATCAGGGTGAAGGGCAAGATCAATGATTATTGGTCTCCTCTCCCCATAAAAAGGGATAGAGTATTCATAATTACCCCTACCCAGCATTTCTTCTGCCTTGACCCCGGTCATGGCCTCTATCGCTCTGTTCCAGGCTATTACTTTGCCATCCCTATCAATGACAAGGGTGGCGTCCGGCAGGAACTCGATGATTTCTGAGAACCTTCGCCGGGATTCCTTTAATTCATTTTCTGCCTGTTTGCGATCAGTTATGTCTTCAAGTGTTTCCAGGGCGCCAATCAGTTTTCCTGTCGTGTCCCGGATGACCGCAGCCGTAAAGCGCAGCCATCTTCCGTCAGTGCCCAGGTCCGGGAAAAAATCTGAAGCCTCATAAGCCTCCTCGAGCAGGTCCGATTTCCTGTACTTACCTACATACCATTCAGGTATTTTATCAAAAGCTTCATCGACCAGAAGGTCTGCCATGCAGGGACGTTCCCTGTTGTAGAATGCCTTCCAGTGGCCTCCAGTGCCGATTACATTAACGGCACTGATTTGACTTAATTCTTCAAGGGCCCGGTTCCAGTAAATGACCCTGTGGTCTTTGTCAATCACGAAAGTGGAAATAGGGGAACCCTGAACGATGCTGTGCAATCTATCTTCGCTTTCCTTGACTGCCGATTCGGTTCGTTTTCGTTCTGTCAGATCGCGGCCGATTCCGTAGCGGCCGACTGGCTGACCGTTTCCGTCTCGCAATGTGGTAACGTTAAATTCCACAGGAATCCTGTTTCCGCTCTTATGGATGATTTCAATTTCATAGGGAGTGCCTTTCTCTCCTCTAATGCCTTTTTTAAACTGAGCAGCGGCTATGATCCTGTCTTTAGGAGCTATTACATCGGTAAACGGCTGCCCGAACAGCTCAGATGCCGTACGCCCTGTGACCATTTCAAATCTGGGATTAATATAGGTAAACGTACCCTTTCGGTCAGCTGTAAAAACGAAGTCCAGCGTTGATTCGATCAGGGTTCGGTATTTTTCTTCACTTTCCCGGATGGCCTCCTCTGCCCGTTTACGGTCGGTGATGTCCCTAACAAGGGCCTGGATCAGGATTTCATTACCAACCTTGACGCTATTGAGGCTCACTTCAGCATCAAAAGGGGTCCCATCGTACCGGCAATGTTTCCACTCAAAAAACTGGGTTTCCCCTGCAAGGGCCTCATTTATTTTTTCCAAGGCCTTTTCTGTTGAATCCCTGCCGTCGGGTTGAAAAGGCGGTGAAAACACATAAGGATAACTTCCAACTATTTGTTCCATGGTACAGCCGAACATTTTCAGAGTAACTGTGTTGCAGTCAATAAACTTATCGTCTCTCAGGATAAAAATTGCGTCATTGGCATTATCAAAGAGAGTCCTGTATCTCACTTCACTCTCTTTCAGCTGCTCTTCAGCATTCTTACAGTCCGTGATTTTTTTCGAAACCACCATAGAAGCTTTATTCTTCATATTTTCTGATTTTAATTTCTGACCATTTGCCATTTCCTATGCCTTTAGAACTGCCTCAGATGACGTTAATAAGAATGAGTGAAACATATCTCTCAATTGCTTTGCATAGTCATTCACTTTTATTCCTACATTACATTTGATATATGACAACGTATGAGCTCTTTATTAATATCGTCATGTGGATTTTGAAACTTTAGCGTAAATACAAGATGATATAGTGGAAAATACTGGCATATAATTAGTGTTGCTTTGAGACAAACAAATTTCTTATTTTGATATTATGACGTCGTATTTCATATATGTCCGATTTGAATCATGTGTGGGACAGCTCAATTAAAGAAACAACATTACGGGAAGGGCACAAAAAACCAAAGACGTGGACGAGTTATGTGTCAAAAAGAAGTGACTGACGATCATTCTGAATTTTTTTGAGACCGTTCCATGATAAATTACGGGGCATACAAATCGACTCACTACTTTAACCCCGCTTCTTTTTCATATGCCACGAAGTCCAATCTAGCTGGATTCAGGCAGACCTATCCTGCTAAAGCATGTGAAAATGGCAGAGTCAATATGAACCCTGTATCTTTTTCGATCACAGTGGAGATATGAGGGATCCGTTTACCTCCGTTACTTGTACAATCCGTTACATGAAGTAAGTAACACGGGCATCCCAATATTAAAAAGTATTTTAGATTTCTGATGATATCACTGAAGCTTGAATACGAGTCTTCGAAGTTGCTTAATATATAAACAGAAAGCTCCATTTATTTTTTAAAGTTATTTAAAAGAATTTCCGATATATAGGATATAAATCTCATCATAAAGAGAATTCAAAGCTGTTTAATAACAAGGAATTATACGAAATTGATTATCAAGTATGTAATATCAGAGATCCAAGGAAGACCTATATAGTAATGAAATCTGCGTCATTTACAAAAAAGAAACATCAAACACAATTCGTAAAGTCGTTTGTTTGCATTCTGGTTGGAATCTTTGCTTTACCGTCACTTGTATGTGCCGCAGAGCCAACACAGTCGTATGACAAGCAGTCTATCCGATACCCGTCGATGTATACGGGACAGATCTGGGCCAAGATAGGGGCAAAATCATCTCCCAGCGACATGCGTGCGAAGAATGCCTTAACCAAGATTGGAGGAGATTCATCCCCTAATCTCAATACAGAAACGGGAAACTCCTCAACCAAATCCGGTGGGGATACAAAACAGGTCTCGGCCAAGGACGAAGGAAGCTCATCTTCCCGCCTTAATCAGGATGTAAAGACTCAGAAAAATGAAACGACCCAGCGACCTCAGATAAAAAAGAAATTTAAGAAAAAAAACCCACAAACTGCGAAACCGCAAAATAATAAAGGAGGTCAAACGGTAGCAGTAAATAATAAACCGCTGCCGTTAATGACGGATGGGAAAGAAAATCAAAAGACATCCACAGACAAACCGGACCAGCCGAAAAAGATACTCTTAGCGGAGGCAAAGAGACCGGAAATTGTAAAGACTGATAAGCCTGTGAAAAATTGGCACCATAAGCAGGAACTTTTTGATATAGACTGCAGTGAAAAACTGGCAAGGGTTGTCGTTACGTATTATTTTGATAAAAGAGAAACTGTTTTAAAATCAAGTCAAACCCCGGATGCGCAGTGGTACCATATTTACCCGGGATCATTTGAAGAACAACTTTATATAGAAATCTGTAACCCCCATCTGTAACAGTCAATGTTATTCTGCTTGTTTACTAACTACCGTAAGCAAACCGAACCCGACCTATTCAATATTCTCTATTAAATTTCTTAAGGCAGGTCGAATATAGATGTCATTGAGATCAAAGTTTTTCAGGGCCTTAACCAGTGCTTGAATTTTATCTTTTGTGGTTGCCCTGGAATTAACAATAATAAAGCATTCCCCCTTCAACCGGCAGAGACCACCCGCGCTCGTTAACTCTTCTTCCACGATTTTTTCATATCGTATTTGTATGCCGAGCTGGTCGGCCAGTCCTTCAAGTTGACTCAATGCGATGTGATCATCCATAGAGATTCTCATTATTCTATTAAATGCTGTTGATCTCAATGCATACTACCACAATTCACACCGTGGGTCTGTCAATTTTGTTTTTAGACAAATAACCATTTAATAAAGTGTCAAAAGGATGTTTTTATGTTTGACTTATTTCAAAAATTTAGCTTTATTGCCTCAGACACAGATCAAATTTCAGAACGGAGGTATACTATGAAAGATTCCTTGAAGCCCGGACTGACCGTTGAGTTTAAGTTTAAAGTACCCGAAAACAAGACCGTCCCATTTCTTTATCCGGAATTTGGTGAAGGCCAGGTCATGCCGAAAGTTTTTGCGACGGGATTCCTTGTAGGACTATATGAATTTTCCTGTATCAAAGCGCTTAACCCCCATCTCGACTGGCCCAATGAGCAAACCGTCGGTATCGGCATAAACATGACCCATACAGCGGCTACTCCGGCTGGAATGACAATTACAGTAAAGGGGAAACTGGAAAAAGTTGAGGGACGTAAATTGACTTTTTCACTGGAAGCATACGATGACGCGGAAAAGGTATCTGCGGCAATGCATGAAAGATTTGTTATAAATGCGGATAAATTCAATGCCGCGGTCGACAAGAAATCAGCTAAAAAATAAAACAGCAGGGATTTGATCGGATACTTTTGAAAATTTGAGGAGGTTAGTCAGAAATGACTGACCTCTTATTTTCTCTCGTCATTCTTCCATATATGGCTTTATAAGTGAATTCCAGACATATTCGGAGGTGCATCTTCTATTTGCCACTTTACAAGCGAATGGTTTATCGTCCTTTACATACTTGAAAAATCGTCCGTAGTTCTCGTTTTCATTAATGTCCCACAACTCTTTGTTATTTGAAACGGCTTCATTATTTTTGTAATTCGTTGTTTCCAATAAAACAAAACATTTATTCATTTTTTTATTGTAGTGATATGTATAGTTGATCAGCATCATTCCATTTTTGGTTTCTATTATGCCGTTGCGTTGAGTGAAACGCTCATGGGCTTTCTTACCGCACATTTCCTCCATCTTATATACTTCTTTGTCTGAAGCCGCATTGCAGTTGAATGAAAGGGGAAATAATAAAGTAGCGAAAGTGATAAGTAGCAGGGATATGAACAAAATTAATTTTGTAACAAAACTATTCCCTTTGAAAGCGGCAGCTATTTCTTGGATAAATAGGCGGAACAGAAGCATGAAAATTACCTGAAAAGACAGGACAAGCACAAAATAAACTCTATCTCCCATATTGAAAAAAAGAGGGGTCAAGTAGTCAATTCTTAATCTATTGAGAATAATGATGCCGGAGCCCGGGGTCGAACCGGGATGCCCTTGCGGGCGGGGGATTTTGAGTCCCCTGCGTCTACCAATTTCACCACTCCGGCACAGTTTGGTGATTATATAAGGGCTTATCAAATGTCAAGAAAAATGTATTGACAAGCTTGAAAACCGTATGCTAAAGGTTCGTTTATATTGAAGATGCGCTTGTTGGGGGCTGTAGCTCAGCTGGGAGAGCGCTTGAATGGCATTCAAGAGGTCACGAGTTCGATCCTCGTCAGCTCCACCAAAAAATATTTGAGGGTTAGCTTATACTGGTTAACCCTTTTTTAATATCGAGGGTAATGTAGATTGCCTATATCTTTGCTTCAGGAGATTATGCTGCGTGTCTGAAACTAGACCCGAAAAATGGATTTCATGGGTTGCTCTTGCGATAGCGATCATGGCAGTCTTTGCCGCAATCACAACCCTGTATCTGGGGAAGTACTCGTCCCGGGCTATTTTGAATCAGGGACAGGAGACAAATCAATGGGCTTATTACCAGTCAAAAAGCATCAAGTCTTACATATATGAAGTACAAAAACAAAAACTGGAACTGGAGATAATACAGACCGCAGGAAAGCCGAAAGCAGTCATGGACAAATATTCCAAGCTGATCAATGATTATGACAAGCAGATTAAGCGCTATGAAGGAGAGAAGGCGGAAATCAAGACCCAGGCGGAGGCTATTGCAAAATCCAAGGAAGACGCCCAGACGCGGGCGGGGAATTTTGGATACGGACTTATTTTCCTGCAGATAGCCATCATGCTGTCTTCCATTTCTGCCCTGACGAAAAAGAAGCCTCTTTTCTATTTTGGAGTTGCAACGGTCAGCGGGTGGATATTTTTCTTCCTGGATGCTATATACCTTTTTTATTAGACATCGAGGGTTCTTGAATGAAGGAAATTGACCCGGAATCTCTGGCGGAATTAAACGGTCAGAACGGGAAACCTGTATATATCGCATACCGGGGGAAGGTCTTCAACGTCACCGGCAGCAAGTTGTGGTCTGGCGGACTCCATATGAAACGCCACCGTGCGGCCCAGGATCTCAGTGCAGAGTTCGGAGAAGCGCCTCACGGAGAGGAGGTCTTTGAAAGATACCCGCAGGTGGCGATTTTAAAAAAGAAGACCGGACCGCTCAGACCAATGCCGGCATTTCTATCATCCTTTATTGATCGATATCCTTCTCTCCAAAGACATCCACATCCAATGACGGTTCATTTCCCCATTGTATTTATGTTATCTGCCCCATTTTTTAATTTTCTTTATCTCATCACTAATGTTAGCGCGTTTGAGAGTACGGCTTTTTACTTGCTTATCGGTGGGCTGTTATTTTTACCGGTTGCCATGCTGACCGGCTGGTTTACGTGGTGGCTGAATTACCTGGCGAAGCCGATGAAACCGGTTGCGTTGAAGATATTATTTTCCGGTACCCTTCTCATTGCTGCTTCCTGCGCTCTTATATGGAGAATAACGCATCCATCAATCATGAGCGCTCAAGGGGATGCAAGTGTTATTTACTTTTTGCTCACCCTGTCCTTTATACCGCTGGTGTCTATCACAGGCTGGCTGGGCGCTACTCTGACGTTTCCTCTTGAAAAAAAATAACTGCATGATCCCTCTCCAACTTAGAACTGCAAAGGTTCTTTCTAAATAATTTCTTTACAAACTTTTTCACGTAGCAAATAAAGAACCCAGATAGATTTTTTTGTTTGACTTGTTGCAAAAATTCTTTTAAAAAACAACATCGATTCAACCCCGCTATGGCATCATACTAATATGCGCTACAGCTCTCTTCAATAAGGAGGATAAATATGAAACGGTTGTCACTTTTTGTCGCAATAACGTTTATAATTGGTCTTTCTCCATTAAATGTATATGCTCAAGACACACTTAAGCTGGGCATTCCCTTACCGCTTACAGGAACTAACGCAAAATTCGGAGAAATAGAGAAGAAGTCCTATGAGATTGCTAAGGATGAGATAAATGCCAAGGGAGGCATCAAAGGCAAGAAGGTAGTGCTGGAATTTGAAGACTCTCAGGGCAAGCCGGAAGTAGCACGGTCTATCGTTGAGAGACTGATCGATGTAAAAAAACAGCCTGTGGTTTTTGGTGAATACAGTTCCTCCTGCTCCAAGGCAATCGCGGCGGTTGCGGAAGAAAGAAAAACTCCATACCTTGTCGTTACAGGCGCAACGGACGATATTACCCAGCAAGGGTACAAATATGTTTTTCGCCTTAACCCGACCAACGCATATTATGCAACAGGATTCATGTCTTTTCTGAATACAGTAGTAAAACCGAAAACGATCGCCATCCTTTATGAGAGTTCGGATTTCGGCACTTCCGGCGCTGAGGACATGGTGCATCAAGCGAAGAAAGCCGGCATGCAGGTCCTCGTGAAGGAACAGTATGAAAAAGGCGCGGTGGATTTCAGGCCTATTTTGTCGAAGGTAAAAGCGGCGAGACCCGATGTCATCTACATGGTATCGTACGTTATGGATGCCGCACTTCTCATGAGGCAGATAAAGGAATTGCGGATTGACGCGAAACTCTACGCAGGCGGTGCCGCCGGTTTTGCTATCCCGGAGTTTGTACAAAATGCGAAAGAGGCTTCAGAGCTTGTTATGACAGCCACCCTGTGGAGCCCCCAGATAGCGTATCCAGGGTCAAGGGAGTTTGCGGAAAAGTACAAAAGACTGTACAAAGATTACCCGTCATATCACGGCGCAGAGGCTTACTCTGCCCTTTATATTATAAAGGATGTACTCACCCGTGCAAAATCGTGGAAGCCAAATGATATCCGTGTTGCATTCAAAACAACAAATATGGTGACGGCCTTCGGCCCGATAAAGTTTGAGGATAAGGCGGGCTACACAAACCAGAACTTCATGGATACTCTGGTGATGCAGGTAATCAAAGGCAAGCACGAAACAATATGGCCGCAAAAATATGCCAGCGCACAGTATGTATATCCTATTCCAAAATGGAGAGAAAGAAGATAGCAAAGGGGAGAAGGAATGCCTGAGCTTGAACTCTTTTTACAGACCCTGATTGCCGGGTTTCTGTTAGGGGGGCTTTATGGGCTGATCGCCTTAGGCATGGCGCTTATTATGGGCGTCATGAGGGTCATCAACCTTGCACACGGCGATTTCATGATGATCGCCATGTATATTGCCTACTGGCTCTTTACCCTTTTTGAAATAGACCCCTATCTCTCGGTGTTCGTTGCCGCCCCAGCACTATTTCTATTCGGGCTTGCCATTCAAAAGTACCTTTTGACACCTGTCATGAAGGTAGAATCAATCCTGCCCCACAACCTGGTGATACTCACAGTGGGGTTGGCTATGGTATTTTCCAATCTCGCAACGGTATTCTTCACAGGAGACTATCGCTCGACTCCGGTAAACTATGCTTCAGATGCCTGGTATCTGACAGATTACTGGCCGGATTCTCCTGTGGAGCTGTCGCTGTCCATGCCGTGGTCGTTGTCGTTTGTCATCGCGGTTATTATCACCATAGCCTTATGGATATTCCTCACCAAGACAGATACGGGGAAATCCATCAGGGCCACGTCACAGGACGTTGATGCGGCGCTCCTCATGGGAGTCAATGTAAACCGGGTCAGGATGGTAACCTTCGGCATCGGCATGATCCTTGTGGCTGCTGCCGGCTGTCTTTTCATCCCTATCTATTATCTCTACCCGGCGCTGGGGAAACAGTTTACGAACGTTGGGTTCGTTATCACTGTCATCGGCGGCATGGGTTCAACTGACGGGGCCATTATCGGGGGGTTGATTCTCGGTATCTTTGAATCCATGACGGCCACCTATATCGGGATGGGATGGGCGCCTGCAGGGAGATTCGCAATCTTCGTGGCGGCGCTTGTATTCCTGCCCGGAGGTGTTGCGTCGATCCTCAGGAAGAGGAGATTGGCAAAGAAATGAAAAAATTCCTGCCTCTCATAATCATTGCCGCCTTATGCCTCATCCCTTTTATGGATCTCAGTTCATATGTCATGCACATACTCATCCTTGTTTTAATGTGGTCGGTAATCGGCATGGCATGGAACATCCTGGGCGGGTACACCGGCCAGGTTTCCTTTGGACATGCAGCCTTTTTCGGGTTCGGCGCATACACAGCAGGGCTCCTCTATTATCATTTGGAAATATCAGCATGGTGGGGCATACCAGCATGCGTGATTGTACTCACGGCGCTCTCTCTTGTTGTCGGATTTATCTGTCTGCGGCTTCGGGGCGCCTACTTCGCCCTGGCAACCCTTGCCCTCGGCGAGATATGCAGGGTCACAGCGGAAAACCTTGTCGATTTCGCTCAGGGAAACCTCGGCATAATGTTACGGGAAAGGACGTGGGTTGAGAAGACGTGGTACTACTACATCATACTCTTCATTGCTGTGGGGACATATTTCCTAATTAAAGCAGTCATGGAATCCAAGCTTGGATATTATTTTGTGGCAATCAGGGAGGATCAGGACGCCGCGGAATCCCTTGGAATAAACACAACCCTGTATAAAACAATCTCTCTTTGCCTGAGCGGTGTCCTCACAGGTATCGCGGGCGCCTTTTTCATGAACTACATGGGATACATTGATCCCGGTGTCGTATTTCCCCTCTATGACATTTCCATAACAATAGTGATGGTCGTCATGGTCGGCGGCGCCGCCACATACTGGGGCCCCATTGTAGGCGCGGTAATCATGGTTTTTCTAGCAGAAGAAATTCGCTCTATTCCGTATATAGGGGCGGCTCACATGACAATCTTCGGCGTCATTCTTATACTGATTATCCTGTTTCTGCCAAACGGCATTGTCGGCGATTTTCATAAATTGGTGAAGCCGTTCAAAAGAAAAAGGGAGGCGTCATCATGAGTCTCATTGAGGTGAAAGACGTTACCATGCAATTCGGAGGGCTCGCCGCAGTTGCGGATGTTTCCTTTGTGCTGAACAAAGGAGAGATCCTTGGTCTTATCGGCCCGAACGGAGCGGGAAAAACAACCCTGTTTAATGTGATCAACGGATTTTACCACCCTACAAAAGGTGACGTATATTTAAAAGGGAAGAGGGTTACAAACCTGAGACCCCATGTATTGTGCAAGCTGGGTGTGGCAAGAACTTTTCAGGTGGTAAGGCCATTACAAAGAATGAGCACTCTTGATAATGTGGTAGCTTCCGCTTTTATAAGGATCAAGAGCAAAGCGGAAGCGGAAAAATTGTCCCTTGAAGTATTGAAGTTTACCAACCTTCAGGACGACATCAACGTTCTCTCCAAAGGCCTGCCCCTCGGCAAAAGAAAAAGGCTCGAGATTGCCCGCGCCCTTGCCACACAACCGGAAATCATCTTACTCGATGAAGCTTTTGCCGGACTTAACCCGACGGAGATTAACGAGCAGATCGAGATCGTAAATAAGATCAGGACAGAGAGGGGGATTACGATTCTGATTATCGAGCATCATATGAGGGTGATCATGGCTGTCTCCGACAGAATCGTCGTGCTGAATTATGGCCAGAAAATAGCAGAAGGTACGCCTTCAGAAATTGGTCACAATCCAGCTGTGATTGAAGCTTACCTGGGAGAAGAAACAAGTGCTTGAGATCAGGAACATTGATGTCTTTTATGGTGATGTCCAGGTCATCTGGGATATTTCCTTCGAAATAAAACAGGGCGAGATTGTCGCCCTCATCGGTGCGAACGGGGCAGGCAAGTCAACGACCCTGAAAACAATATCCGGCATCCTGAGACCCAGGAATGGTGAAATACTCTTTAACGATATACCGCTTCATAAGGTAGAGCCTTATAGGTTAATCGAACTCGGGATTGCCCATGTGCCGGAAGCAAGAAGGCTTTTTGTAGAGATGTCCGTGGAAGAAAATCTCGACATGGGTTCTTTAAAAGGGGAGGCAAAAAAGGAGCGCGAGATAACGAAGGAATTGGTGTTCGAACTGTTTCCAAGACTTCTGGAAAGGCGGAGGCAACTTGCGGGAACATTAAGCGGAGGCGAGCAGCAGATGCTTGCCATCGGCAGGGGACTCATGTCAAAGCCGAAACTGCAGATGTTTGACGAACCGTCCCTCGGTCTTTCTCCCATCCTTGTGAAGGATATATTCAATGTCATAAAGAGAATAAAAGCTGAAGGAACAACAGTACTGATCGTAGAACAGAATGTGAAGCAGACACTCGCCATTGCCGACCGTGTCTATGTCCTGGAAAACGGCAGGATAGCACTTCAGGGGACAGGCGAAGAACTGCTTAACAATGAACACGTCAAGACAGCCTACCTTGGTGTTTGATTCAATAAACCTTGGCCTTTCGCCATGAAGACGCAAAAAGGTCTGCACAATATTCAAACCGTCATTGCGCGTGGACTGAAGCAATCTCAAAACCAACCAAATACAAAGCAGCGGGCCCCAACTCCACTCCGGTCGTTCACCAGCGATGTATACTGATAGGTCGGTACTGTGATAGTGAAAAATATATGAGACTTTTCCCCAATTATATCTATAATATTCATGGATAACATGCATGTTTTTTTTTACTATGGCCATTGCTGTTATGCTGATTGCATGTTAGACAATAAGGAAAGATTGAGTTACCGGTAATTATTTTGCGCCAACATCTTACGGACAGGGAATATGGATATATCATCAGAAAAGTATCCCGCTGTGCTATTAATTATAGTACTGGTCTTTTGGACTTGGTCGGGAATTGAGCCGCATGATACCCGCTTTACCTGGGTCTTGGAGACATTACCGTTCATGATTGCTCTACCGATTATGCTGATTACATACAAGAGATTTCCGCTTACCAATCTAACATACACTCTTATCGCAATCCACGCGGTGATCCTGATGGTGGGCGGCCATTACTCTTACGCCAAAGTACCGCTAGGTTTTTATATGGAAGACTGGTTTGGTTGGACTCGAAATAACTACGACAAAATCGGGCATTTCATGCAGGGTTTCGGTCCGGCAATATATACGCGTGAAATTATAGCGCGAACATCACCTCTCAAAAAAGGAAGGTGGCTTGGCTTTATATCTATCGCTGTACCCCTCGCTTTTTCAGCATTATACGAAATTTTTGAATGGTTGGCTTCCATTTCCAATCCTACGGATACTGAAGCCTTTCTTGGAACACAAGGTTATATCTGGGACACACAAAGTGATATGCTTTTTTGTTTGATAGGCTCGATTATTGCGCTAATTTTGCTTACGAGATTGCACAATAAATATCTGCTAAAAATTGGCGTTGTCTGACTTTCCTGATAAATATCTTTTCTGCTGAATTTTAGAAAAAGATGTGGATTTAGTTCCACCCACACCAGCGTATCCGCGTTTAGTGCAGATTTAGGCAGGTGCGGTTGGTGAGCGTTAATAGTAATCGCTGGTCAAAAAGGAGGGCAGCATGATAACTAGGCCGGTAAGGATTTTAATGGCTAAACTTGGCGAGGGGCATGATGCGGCCATGACCACACTAACCCTGGCCTTCCGGGATGCTGGGTATGAGGTGATATACACGGACATCCAGAAACCCGAGGCCATTGTCGCTTCAGCAATCCAGGAATGTGTCGACCATATCGGAGTAACTACACTGCCGGGCGCCAATATAGAAGACCTCGCCAGAGTAGTGGCGCTTCTGAAAAAGGAGGATTCATCACATATCAAGGTCACCGCTGGAGGCTATTTAGACCATGATAAAATATCCAAGGTAAAAAAGATGGGTGTTGTTGAATTCTTCGCAATAGGGACTTCCATATCGGAACTTATTCAGTGGGCAAAGGATAATATCAAGCCGACGCTGGGGTGAATAGGCCGAATACAAAAATTAAGGTATGACGAATCAATGGGTACACGCGTATTCAGAGACCGGGGGTTCTGGCCCTTTTTCTATACCCAGTTTTTTGGTGCATTCAACGACAACACGTTTAAAAACGCCATAGGGATTTTGATCGCCTACAAGTCATATTCCCTCGGCAGCATATCCCCCGAACAGATGGTGTCGTTATGCGGCGGCATCTTCATACTGCCTTTCTTCCTATTCTCGGCGATTTCGGGCCAACTGGCCGACAAGTACTCCAAGCACAGGCTCATCCGCATCGTCAAAGCGCTCGAGATAGTGATTATGATTTTGGGTTTGTTCGGCTTCATCTATGAAAACATAGTGCTTCTCCTGGTCGCACTCTTCTTGATGGGCCTCCATTCCACTCTCTTCGGCCCTGTAAAATACAGCATCCTTCCGCACCTTCTTCATAGTGATGAGCTTATCACGGGTAATGCCTATGTTGAGACCGGGACCTTTATAGCCATTCTCCTTGGTTCAATCCTGGGTGTACAACTCATCTCCATGCAGAGCGGTACATGGACGACGGGGATTGCAGTAGTTGCCATTGCCGCAACCGGATTTGTGATCAGTTTGGTGATAAGGCCAATCAATCCGGTAATGCCGGAACTTAAAATCAATATGAATCCTGTCACTACGACTTTTGAAATTTTGGGCATCACAAGAAAGGTGGAGAGCATCTTCAACTCCATACTGGGAATTGCCTGGTTCTGGTTTATAGGCATCGCCCTGCTTTCGATTATCCCCGTTTATTGTAAGGATTTTTTACAGGTAAAGGAATCTGTCGTTACACTGTTTCTTGTGCTCTTTTCCGTTGGTATCGGTGTCGGTTCTATACTCTGCGAGCGGTTGAGCTTCAAGAGGACGGAACTGGGCCTTGTGCCCATTGGCTCAATCGGCCTATCGTTGTTCACCTTTGATCTTTTTCTGGTGGGTCAGCCTTCGGTGCTTTCATCCGGCGGGCTTCACTCGGTTGCAGATTTTTTGAATACACATTATGGAAGAAGGATATCTATTGATGTCTTTCTTCTTGCCGTATCCGGTGGATTTTTCACTGTACCTCTCTATACATTCATCCAGCAGAGATCACGCAAAGAAGTGCGATCGCGAGTGATCGCCGGGAACAATATTCTGAATGCGCTTTTTATGGTTGTTTCCTCACTTTTTCTAACAGCTCTCTATCATTTTAAATTCAGCTACCCCCAGATATTCCTGTTTTTTTCCATAATGAACATCATTGTAGCCGCATATATATACACATTGATACCGGAGTTTTTACTGCGCCTCATGGTCTGGGGCCTTACCAATATAGTATATCGTCTCAAAGTCACCGGGCGCGAAAATCTTCCTCTCGAAGGTCCTTTTGTTATCGCCTGCAACCACGTCACCTTCATCGATGGTCTGGTCATCGCCAGCGGCTGCCCCAGACCAGCCCGCTTCGTGATGTATTATAAATACTTTGACATGCCGTTCATCAGCCGCATATTCAGAGACAGCAAGGTGATTCCTATAGCGGGCGCTAACGAAGCCCCGGAGGTGTTGAAAGCCGCGTTTGATAAGATTGCCGCGGAGCTGCAGGATGATGAGGTAGTATGCATCTTCCCCGAGGGTGTGCTGACGCCCGACGGCAAGATACATGCATTTCGGCCGGGTATAGAAAAGATTGTAGAGCGAACTCCGGCCCCGGTAGTACCCGCCTGCTTGAACGGCCTCTGGGGCAGTTACTTCAGCAAGAAATATAGGGGCAAGGAGAAAATACCTTTCAGAAGAAGATGGTCGCGCATCTCACTGGAATTCGGCGCGCCCATTCCTGCCTCAGAAGTTACGGCCGAGAAACTCTTTGAAGTTATCAGCAGAATGAAGGTCGAAGAGGAATGAGAAGAATCCTCCTGTCATTTTTTATTTGCGTCGTACTAATCGGTAACTACGGTTGCGAATTTTCCGGGAAGAATCAACCTCGTGCCGTCAAGGGTGTGATAGATCTAACCGATTGGAATTTTGAGTTGAAAGGACCGGTTGATCTCAAGGGAGAATACGCATTCTATTGGAACAGTCGCATTGCCCCCGGTGATTTTACCGCCACGTCCCGGCCGCGTCCTTCCGGGTTCGTTCAAGTGCCCGGCTATTGGAACGATTACCGGTTGGACGGACAGAAGCTGCCCGGCCATGGGTATGCCACATACCGTCTAACTATTCTCCTTGGCAAGACAAGGGACCCGCTGGCTATCGAAATTCCGGAAGTCTCAACCGCCTACAGGCTTTTTGTCAACCAAAATGAGATGGCTTCCGTAGGGGTCGCCGGGGAAAGTATGGAAACGAGTACCCCTCGCCAGTATCCTGTACGGCTGACTTTCACACCGGTCTCCGACCGGGTCACCCTTCTCATCCAGGTCAGTAATTTCCATCATCGTCGGGGTGGACTGTGGCCGTTGATGACTCTAGGAAAGCAGAAGACTCTTGTCGAGCTGGACGAACGCAAACGACAGTTGGATTTCTTTCTCCTCGGCGGCAGCTTCATCATGGCGATCTATCACTTGGCTCTTTTCCTGGCGAGACGCAAAATCCGGTCCACGCTATACTTCGGCATCCTGTGTTTTCTGATAGGCCTTAGACTTTTCACAACGGACCAGAGGTATATTCTTCAGATCCTCCCGTCCCTTAATTGGGACATGCTTGTGAAGCTCGAATATCTGAGTTTCTATCTGGCTGTTCCCGTCTTCGGCCTGTTCCTCCAGTCACTGTTCGCCGTTTTTTCCCGGAACGTCCTCCGGCTGGTTCTTCTCATCGGATTGGCTTTTTCGCTGATAGTGATCGTAGCGCCGGTCGGAGTGTTTTCTTATACACTTCCTCTTTATGAAGTTATTACCATGGCCATCATATTTTATGCTTTCTACTTGATGCTCTCCAGCCCCATCCGGGGCTACATGGAACCTTCTGTGTTCCTCATTGGTATGTCTGCCTTATGTATTACGGTAATCAACGACATGCTCTATGTCGAAGGACTGATCAACACCGGTCTATTTGCACCGCTGGGGTTATTCCTGTTTATATTCTCACAGGCATTTATCTTGCACTTACGGATTTTGAAGGCCTTTTCGCTTGTCGAGACCCAGGGCATGGAGTTGCGTGATACCGTCGAAGCATACAAGGAGGAGGTTCGCGGCCGGATGCGCATTGAGGATGCCATGCGCGAAAGCGAGGAAAAATATCGGACCATTCTGAACAGTATCCAGGAAGGGTATTATGAAGTGGACCTGCGAGGCAACCTGACCTTTTTCAACGATTCCCTCTGCAGAATTCTTGGCTATACGCGCGATGAAATGATGGGCATGAACAACCGGCAGTATATGAGCGCTGATGCTGCGAAACGCGTCTACAACTTTTTTATCAACGTCTTTAAGACCGGGGAGCCGGCAACTGCTTTTGATTGGGAGGTCATTGCCAAAAACGGCGTACACAAGACCGTCGAAGCTTCCGTCGCCCTTATTCGAAACTCCGAAGGAGTACCCATCGGCTTTCGGGGCGTAGTGCGCGATATCACGGAGCGCAGGCAGGCAGAGGAGCAGGCCAAACAACAGCAGCAGCAGCTTATGCAGGCAAGCAAGATGGTGGCTTTGGGGGTCCTGGTATCAGGCATGGCCCATGAGATCAACAACCCCAACAACTTCATCATGCTTAATGCACCCATCCTGAGGGACGCATGGGACAGGGCGCTTCCGATCCTTGAGGAATATTATAAGGAGAATGGTGATTTCATCATAGGAGGCATGAACTATACAGAGATGCGCAAGAATGTCCCGACGTTATTTTCTGGAATACTCGACGGAGCGACACGGATTAAGCAAATTGTCGACGACCTGAAGAATTATGTTCGCCGGGATGATCTGGATCTTGCCCAGTCTCTGGATATCAATGCCGTGCTCAAGTCCTCACTTTCCCTTGTTTCTCATTTAATCGGCAAATCAACGGAAAATTTCTCGATCGATTATGGCGAATATCTTCCTTTAATCAAAGGGAACTTTCAAAGGCTCGAGCAGGTCATTATTAATGTCATTCAAAACGCCTGCCAGGCGCTGCCGGACAGGAATCGGAGTATTTTCGTATCTACATCGTACAATAAAGAGATGCGGGCGGTTGTACTCCGAGTTCAGGATCAAGGCATAGGAATTCCTGCGGAGAGCCTTCCGCACATAACAGACACTTTTTTCACAACAAAGCAGCGCTCCGGAGGCATTGGTCTCGGTTTATCGATCTCTAAGAAAATTGTCGAGGAGCACGGCGGCAGGCTTACGTTTGCATCCGAGGTTGATAAAGGAACGACTGTAGACATTATTATTCCCATAAATAGAAACAACAGAACTTTTACGGAGAATAGCATATGACCCCGTCTGTTTATCCTTATTTGCCGGTGTTGATGGTTGACGATGAACTCCAGGCCTTAAACAGCTTTGAGATGGCGCTTTGGTCAGCAGGCATGAATAATTTCATCCGCTGCCAGGACAGCCGTGATGTTATATCCACAATTTCCAGGCAGGATGTTGAAGTCGTTCTGCTCGACCTTATGATGCCTTATCTGTCCGGTGAAGAAATTCTTGCTATGCTGCGCAGCGATTATCCCGGCGTTCCCGTAATTATTGTCACGGGAGCAAACGATGTAGATATAGCCGTCGAGTGCATGAAAGCCGGCGCATTTGACTACATAGTCAAACCTATTGAGAAGAGCCGGCTTATTGCGAGCGTAAAACGGGCGATAGAGATCGGAGAATTGCAGAGGGAAAATAGAAGATTGAAGAGCCGCGTGTTTTCAGCTGAGTTGGAACAGCCGGAGGCATTTGTGGAGATCGTCACGTGTAGTGAAGCCATGAGATCCATTTTCCAGTATATCGAGGCTATAGCCGGGAGCATTCAGCCTGTCACCATAACCGGCGAGACCGGCGTCGGCAAGGAGCTGGTAGCGAAGGCTCTGCACAAACTCAGGAAGCGGGCAGGAAATTTCATCCCTGTTAATGTTGCGGGCCTCGATGACAATGTGTTTTCAGATACCCTCTTCGGACACCGCAGAGGTGCGTTTACCGGCGCAGACCAAACGCGCAGCGGCCTTGTGGAGCAGGCGGCGGAAGGCACGCTCTTCCTCGACGAGATCGGGGATTTGAGTTTTCAATCGCAGGTGAAACTTCTCCGCCTGCTTCAGGAGGGAGAATACTTCCCTCTCGGTTCCGATGTGGCAAAGCGCTCTGACGCCCGCATTGTCGTGGCTACAAATCAGGATCTGGAAAAACTCCAGGACAGCGGAAAATTCAGAAAAGACCTCTATTACAGGCTTTGCATCCATCATATCCATATCCCGTCGCTTCGTGACCGCAAGGAGGACCTACCTGTACTTGTCGACCATTATCTTGATAAAGTGTCAGAGGAGCTTGGCAAGAAAAAACCGGTTCCCCCTAAGGAGTTGATCTCGCTCCTCAGAACCTATGATTTCCCGGGCAATGTCAGAGAGCTACAGGCTGTCATAACAAATGCCGTCAGCGCTCATAAGTCTGGAATGCTTTCCCTGGATGTCTTTAAGACTTATATCCAGGAACAGCGTTCGAGCCATGGAGGTGCTCACCGGGAAAGAGACGGGGTTGTGCATACCGCAATTGCCTTTCCGGACCAACTGCCGACTTTGAAGCAAATGGAAGAACAACTCATCGCGGAAGCTATGAAGCGCGCAAACGGCAATCAGGCCGCGGCTGCGCTGAGTCTTGGTATAACACGGCAGGCTCTGAATCGCCGTCTTAAAATCACCCGTTGATAGGTTTCTCGCCATCCAGGAGGTGCAACAATTTTTGCACTGTGAACATATCTTGCTTTTGCGTGATATTTTGATTTCACAGACTAATCCAGCAGCGCCCCGTCTGTTCGTCAACTTCTTTTGCACCTCACCCGAATCTGTCTGTCCCTCAAAAATTTCCGCAGATCCATCTTTAAATGCAGTTATAGTACCGCAATCTACATCCATTATGAGCCGCAACCAATCGTAATTGCATGTGAATGCTGAATGCCCGCTTCACGTTTACAATTACTCGCATGCAGATAAAAAAAGGAAACCGTCTGGAATGGTACATCAATTGCTCTAATAGGAATTAATCCTATCAACTGTTTATGGAGGTGAATATGATATTTCTTGGCATTGATGTAGGCTCGATGTTTCTCAAAGTAGTCGGCATGAACGGAAAAAGGAGAATTATCTTTACCGAATATAAAGCTCATCTGGGCGAACCTGAAAAGACCCTCTGGGAATATTTATCCGAACGCCAGCTTATTACTGAAAATGTTTCTGCGGTGTTTACTGGCGCTCTTTCCGAAGCCATCGCCACATCGACAGGACTTCCTCATATTGACGAGGTACGTTCAGCAACGATGTTTGCGAAGGTTTTTTCCCCGGACATACGGAATATCATTGATATCGGCGGCGGGAGTCTTACTCTTATCCGCCTTGATGAGAATGGCAACCTCACAGATTTTTCGACCAATTCCCTCTGTGCAGCCGGAACCGGCTCGTTTCTGGACGAACAGGCTGATCGTCTTGAGATTTCATACGAGCGACTCAATGAAATGAAGCCAGTGGAAAACCCGGCAGTTATCGCGACCCGGTGTGCCGTCTTTGCCAAAAGCGATTTAATACACAACCAGCAGGCGGGCAAGAGCCGCGAAGAAATGTGGTCAGGATTGTGTCGGGGGACGACCGAAACAATACTTCACACGCTGCTCAAAGGGAGACCGCTTACAGGCAAGACTCTTGCTATCGGCGGGGTCGTGTTAAACCGTGAAGTATTGAGGTGGCTCAATAAATCGCCTTACGAATTTGTTACACCTGACCGGGGGCAGATTGCTTCGGCTGTCGGCGCCGCACTCTGTGCTCCAACCGAAAATACAATTCCTGCCTCAAGATTCTATTTCCTCATGTCCTCACTCCTCAATAGAACAGTTGAAAACTTGTATACCCGCAGACCCGCCCTCGAACTCAAGCGGTCCAAATACCCCTTGTTTGAGTCATTAAAAGAGTATGTTGATGACGACGAAAATGAAGTGCGTATAAGCCGACCGTTGTCGCCTGGTCAACTGTCGGTCGCCATCGGCGTTGACATAGGTTCTACAAGTACCAAGCTCGCAGT
This sequence comes from Syntrophales bacterium, assembly GCA_035542475.1. Taxonomy (GTDB): domain Bacteria; phylum Desulfobacterota; class Syntrophia; order Syntrophales; family UBA2185; genus DATKLL01. The sequence goes on along the minus strand of DATKLL010000189.1, from coordinate 50,281 downwards.
TATAGATGCGATTGACAAAAAGATCGTAATAGACATTTACAGGCGCACGCTGGGCGAGCCGATTGAGGCTTCAAAAAAAATCTTCCGTGCGCTCAAAAAATACTGCGATGAAAAAGGAACAATCCTTGATGTCAGGGCTTCAGGCACGACAGGTTCGGGCCGCAAACTAGTGGGCAAGGTCATCGGCGCGGATTTCATCATAAATGAAATCTCGGCGCACGCTACCGGCGCGCTAAGCATTGATCCTGATATTGAAACCATATTCGAAATAGGCGGTCAGGACGCGAAGTACATGCATCTTAAGAACGGCATAATTCATGATGCCAATATGAATTACGTTTGCGCCGCCGGTACAGGATCGTTTGTCGAGGAACAGGCAAGACGCCTCGGTTATAAAGTAACGGAAATCGGTGATGCCGTTATGGGAATAAGCCCGCCCGCCACTTCAGACCGCTGCACAGTGTTTATGGAACAGGATGTGCGCAAGCTCCTCAAGTTTGGGTTCAGCCAGCGAGAGGCCCTTGCCGCAGTACTTTATTCAGTGATCCAGAATTATAAAAACCGCGTTGTGGGCAATAGATATATATCAAACAGGAAGATAATGTTTCAAGGCGCTACGGCGAGAAACCGGGGGCTCATCGCTGCAATCGAGAACATGCTCGATGTCGAGGTTGTCGTATCCCCATATTGCCACATAATGGGCGCTTACGGTGTCGCGCTTATTTCGCTAGATGAAATCGCCGGTGAGCAATCAAAATTCCGCGCATTCGACATGCTCAATCGAAAACTTGAAATCGCAACCGAGACTTGTAAGATTTGCAACAATTACTGCCGCTTGACCATTGCTTCGATTGAAGGAGAGCCGGAAAAGATCTCCTGGGGATATCAGTGCGGAAGAGACCCCGAAGAGCTCACGCCCAGGCGCATTCCCGGCTTTGCCCCATTCGAAAAACGAAGACATCTTTTCAGCCGCTCTGCGACCGCAAAGCTTCCGGCCGGCGCCCCTTCAATTGCAGTTCCCAGAGCGCTTTCCATTTACTCCCTTTTCCCGTTCTGGAAAGAATTTTTCGCTCATCTTGGCTATGACATAAAGCTTACCCCTTATACCGATTCCGAGATCAAAGCTCTCGCTAATAAAATCGTTGCCGCAGACTTCTGCTTTCCGGTCAAAGCTGCCAACGGTGGTTTCGTGAAGGCACTGCTTGACGATTCCGCACAGTTTGTATTCTTCCCTTATATGATAGCCGATGAACAGGCACTCCCTACGGCAATCAGCTATTATTGCCCTTACCTCCAGAGTATCCCGTCTCTCCTCCGCTCAGGCGCAGAATCCGGCGGTCTTCCGGTGCAAAAATTGATCTCACCGGTTATCGATTTCAGGCGTGCTGATAAAGAGCTTATCTGGGAACTTTATGCCGAATTGAGCAAAAAATTGAATGTCACCAAAAGCAGTATAGCCAAGGCTTTTGCCGCTTCAAAGACCTTTCTTATCGAATACAGACAAGCTTTGGTGCGTGAAGGTGAAAAGATACTTTCGGAGCTGGAAAGAAGCGGGAAGCAAGCGATTGTCGTCATTGGAAGGCCATATAATGTTTACGACAAAGGCCTAAATCTCAACCTGCCCCAGAAGATTGCCGAATACGGTGGCACGGTCATCCCGCTTGATATGCTGCCGCTTAATGTCGCTGCTCTTGCCGACTCGGAGTACTTCAATCTTTACTGGTCTTACGGTCAGAAGATCATCGCCGCTCTCAGGCGCATTAAGGAATCCGCCAATCTCTTCCCGGTTTACTTTACGAATTTCAACTGCGGTCCTGACAGTTTTTTATTGAGCTATGCAGAAAAAGAGCTGGCTGAAAAACCAATGCTTATACTGGAACTCGATGAACACGGAGCTGACGGTGGCTACCTCACCCGCATCGAGGCGTTTCTTGATATCCTCAAGGCGCAGGCAAAAAAACCTGAGGTGCGGGAAAGCCAAGCATTTGAATATATACAACGTGCAGTTGATTTCAGGAAACGCACAATCTGGATTCCGCCGATGCACCCGATAACAACCCGTCTTTTTGCCGCCGCCTTCAGAGGTTATGGTTACAAAGCTGAAGCGCTTCCCCCGGAGAATGCCGCTGACTTTGAACTCGGTAGAAAGCTTACCCGCGGCAGCGAATGCCTGCCTACTGCTCTCACCATTGGCGTTTTCATGAATACGCTGAGGAAGACCGGTGCAAATCCAAAAGATACAGCCTTCTTTATGCCGACTGCCGAAGGACCGTGCCGGTTCGGCCAGTATTGCCTCCTCCATAAAAATATACTCGACAGCAGCGAATTCAAAGGTGTCGAGATTCTGTCTCCTTCTTCCATCAATACCTATCAAGGCATAGATGAGGACCTGCGGCGTTACCTGTGGCATGCGGTGATGTCAGGCGATATCCTGTATAAAGCACTGCTGAAAACTCGTCCCTATGAGAGCAGAAAGGGTGAGACCTCCGAAATGCTTGAAAGACATGTTGAGAATCTATGCGCGATTTTTGAAAAGTGTAAGGACCCGTATGAAGTTTTGCGAAATGCCCTCGACGAACTCGCGTCTATTCCGGTGATAAAGACCAGGAGGCCGCTGGTCGGGATTGTGGGCGAGATTTATGTGCGTACGAACAGCTACGCGAACGAAAATGTGATAGCCGCCATTGAGAAAGGAGGTGGAGAGGCATGGCTTGCTCCCATGCACGAGTGGATGATTTATACGAGTTATATGCAGGGCTGGCTGGCGAGAAGGCGCCGCTTCAATTTCATCGAGAGAGGGGAATCTCTTCTGAAAAATATCTTTCTCTTCGATAGCGAAAGGACATACTACCAGCTGGCAGGCCAGTTTCTGGATGACCGGCATGAACCGGAAATGGAAGAAGTATTGAAAGCAGCCCAGGAATATCTGCCACTCGATTTTATCGGAGAGGCTGTGCTGACAGTCGGGCGCACTATCCTTTTCGCGAGGCAGGGCGCCAAGATGGTAATCAACTGCGCTCCGTTCGGATGCATGCCCGGAACCATTACAACAGGAATTTTCGGCAAGCTTCAGGCAAGACTCGGCATTCCCATTTTGAACCAGTTTTACGACGGCGAAGGGGATTTGAATAAAAAGATCAGAAGCTACCTGGCGAACATTCTGCCAGAGCGTGAAAGATACGATATGCCAGAACAGAATGGGGACGAAGGAACCGGAGTTGAAAAGAAGGAAAGCAAGATATTCCTGGCGTCGCTACACTTGTAAAATATTGGGGAGGGAACCATAATTCTTTATTTTAGGAGGATTACCATGAGTGTATGCAAAACTTTAACAGCAATTACTTTTTCCGTCTTTCTAGTGACGGCTACAGGCGCGTCTGCATTTGCTGAAGGTTTTATTGATCTGTACGGAGGGAGTGCCAGGACTTCTGACAGCTATGTAAAGGTAGATATTTTCAATTTCCCTGCGCCGGATAAAAGCGCCACAAGAAACATAAGTTTCGATGATTCTGTCTCAGTAGGTGTGCGCGCGGGCGGTTGGTCTTCGTCGCTGTCCTGGCTGGGGGGATGTGTTGATTTGTCCTACTTCAAGGCTGATGGCAACGGCATGAACGCGACTGTGATCCCGTTATCGGCTATGCTGATGTTTCGCTACCCTGCTTTTAAGAGCAGTGAGTATCCCAACGGACGATTACAACCTTATGTGGCTTTTGGCCCGGGATTGTTCTTTTATCATGCTACCGTGGATTTCCAGCCTGAGTTGCAAAGAGAAGTGACTGAGAACAGTTTTTCGGCCGGCATAGATGCTCGCGCCGGCCTTACCTGGATGTTCTCTGAACATTGGGGATTTTTCGGTGAATACAGGTATACGTACTTTAAAATTGATGAAGATTTTTTAGATAATTTTTCGGCCACTATGGAAACCAGTCATTGGCTTTTGGGACTGTCTTATCGATTTTAGCAAGAGGTATATCATGGTGCACTGTTTCCCAGAGACTCTCCACGTATTTAATCACATTTATGATTTCCGGATGGGTCTCATTGCCATGGAAAGCGTAATCCTTTGTCCGGAAACCGTGAAATACCCACACCAGCGCATCCGCATCTGAAATAAGTGTTCAGTTTCCAATTGGTGATCAAAAAAATCAAGTGATGAACAGGCGAATCATGTCCAGCCTCACCGCATAAACTTCAGATATTTCGACGCCCAATTTCAGGGAATCTCTTATGGTAAGAGTGGCACTGACATCATAAAATAATTTCATAATTTAGTGTATGAAATAACGAAATAAAGCGAAGACGGAGGTGATAAGACATGGCAACTTCAAAAGGCACTCAATTGGCTGAAGGCATCCGCCTGAGAATTGAAGAACTGAAGAAAGTTTGCAAAGGGCTGGATGAGAGCACGGCCTCCCGCGCACCGGAAGGACGATGGTCTCCCAAAGAAATCCTTTCGCATCTCTGGGGACCCGAAGGAGCGGGCCATCTGCCTATGCTTCAGGCCTTTCTCGATAAGGAGATTCCCAGGATCGATATTGACCCGGGCAATCCTTTTTTCACTGAGAAGCGAGCCCGAATGACCTTTGCTCAAATTCTCTCAGAGGTCGAAAAGGAGTACGAACGTATTTCTGAATTTGCGGCAGTTTTATCCGGGGAGCAGCTAGACCGGAAAGCACAGATTCCCATGCTTAAAGACTCACCGTTTGGAGAATATCCGACGCTGGAAACCTGGATCGGTTTGCTTGGCGGTATGGAGAAATCTCACTTTAAATTTCACATCAATCACATGCGTGAGATCTTGCAGGGTCTCGGTGCACCGGCAAAGTGAGAAAGAAATCGAAAGCACGCTTGCTTTTGGATTCATTCAGTTGAGCTTTTTTTTCACAACGTCGGCAATCCGCTTGCAATGCTTTTTTGTTTCTTTGTGGGTAGGACCTTCCACCATGACGCGGCACATATTCTGTGTTCCCGAATAGCGGACGAGGACGCGGCCCCTGTTTCCCAGAGCCTTCTCGACATCTCTAATCACATTTGCGATTTCCGGTACGGTGGACAAATCGGGCCTCGTCTTGACATCTATATTAATCAGGTCCTGGGGAAAGACCGTCATTATTTTTGCAAGTTTGGAAAGGGGCTTGCCTTCTCTCTTCATGGCAGTCAGCAACTGCAAAGCCGTTATGATGCCGTCTCCCGTTGTGTGATGCTGCAAAAAAAGCAGATGGCCTGAGTCTTCTCCGCCGATCACTGCGCCTCTGCTCAGCATTTCTTCCAGGACATATCTGTCTCCCACTTTGGTAAGCACAGAATCAATACCCAGTTTTTCAAAGGCGACACTGAGGCCGATATTGCTCATTACGGTTCTTACGACTAAATTATTGGCGAGGGTTCCTTCTTTTTTCATCATGCTCGCGCAGACGGCAAGTATTTGATCTCCCGTTAAGACACAGCCCTTTTCATCAACGGCAATAAGACGGTCACCATCCCCGTCGAAGGCGAATCCAACCTCCGCTTTTCTCTTAACTACTTCTTTGGCGAGTTTCTCAGGGTATTGGGACCCGCAATCAACGTTAATGTTTACGCCATCGGGATGATCAAACAAGGTAGTCACCTCAGCACCCAGCTCAAAAAAAGTATCCGGCGCTACTCTATAGGTTGCTCCGTTTGCGCAATCGAGGACGATCTTTGTTCCCTCCAGGGTGAATTCCTTGGGGAAAGTATGTTTCAGGAAAACCGTGTACCTACCCCTTGCATCATCCAGACGATAAACCTTGCCCAGATCTCCCGGTGAAGGTTTATGCTCATATGAGCTGTTTGCAAAAATGAAATCTTCTATGGCAAGCTCCTTTTCGTCAGGAAGCTTAAATCCTTCACTGGAGAATATCTTGATTCCGTTATCCTGGAGGGGGTTGTGGGATGCGGATATGACAATACCTGCGTCCGCCCTCATGCTGCTTGTGAGGAATGCGATGCCTGGTGTAGGCATAACTCCGACCATGATGGCATTCACTCCCATAGAGCAAATTCCGGAAACGAGGGCGCTCTCAAACATATAGCCGGAAATACGGGTATCCTTGCCGACAATGATCTTCGGAACATGGCCTTTCTTCTTGAACAGATGGGCAGTAGCCCGGCCTATGTTCAGGGCCATTTCAGCCGTCATAGGATATTCATTGGCGATGCCCCTTATGCCGTCCGTACCAAAAAGTTTTCCCAAAGAGAACCTCCTAGCATCGGTTTCTACAATAATCGGAATAATTTTGCAACAGGGATGAAGTTAATGTGATCATACGTTTGGGTTGGTGCCGAATCTTGTCAAAAGAACTCCCCCCAGGCCAAGGACAATGGCGCACATCTTGATCATCAAGCCCACATAAGGTATCCATCCTATCAACCATATAATGATGAGTCCCCAGATTGTCTCACGCATCAGGCTTTGATCGTGCCTTTTTAAAACGGTAAATAGTTTCCGGCCGACAAGTTGTGAAACCGCGATGAAACCCAGGATAACCGCAAACAGAACGATGGCCATTTCCAGAGGAATCAAAACTATACCTATAACTGAAATAGCCAGGAGCACCGCCAGCGGTACAACCAATATCAGCCCTGTCAAACCCCAGGCGGTGACCTTGAAAGGCTTTTCCCTGATGGCTGATGAAATCAGACGTACAGGTTTCGGAATCAAAAATACGGTCAAGATGGTTACAAGAAGGACGCCGAGAAAAATGGATAATGAGACAATGGCAAAAATCCAGGACCATCCCTCCCATTCTTCACTCAAGGCGTTAGTTATAGCTGAGGAGATATCATCAGTATTAATCTCAGTAAGTGTACCATAGACTTCCGAACCTCTTCCCCTGACAATGATCCCGCCGAGAGTAAAAACGCTGCCGCCTACAACGGCTGTCCTTGTCAGAACTATAGATCCCCCTATGGATGCAACGTTGTTTTCAACAATACCGTCTACAGTAATTTGCCCACCGATTGCAATGACATTGCGAACCTTCGTGCCTTCCTCGATTGTCACATTGCTGCCGATCTTAAATATGTTTGTACTTTCCGCTCCGACTGTTGAAGATAGAAATAGCAATAAGCCTGCAATCATGAGAAATATAAGAAGCGCATTTTTTTTCATTTCTTTTCTCCATTCAAGGACAAAGAATTCTTAATGTGCAAACAACTGCTACTTTTCTGCATGTTTTTCTGCCCCTGTCCGGCCGCGCTGGCGAAGATATTCCACTACGACGGGGAGCACGGATATTATAATGATCGCAAAAATGACGAGGGTGAAGTTTCTCTTGACAGTCGGCAGGTTGCCGAAATAGTAGCCACCCATTATAAAAATTGTGATCCATGCCACACTGCCTAAGACATTGTAACAGGTAAAACGTGAGTAGGTCATTTTCCCGATCCCGGCGACAAAAGGTGCGAAGGTGCGGATGATCGGGATGAATCTTGCTATGACTATCGTTTTACCTCCGTGCTTTTCATAAAAATCATGGGTTCGGTCAAGGTACTGCTTGTTAAGGAAACGGACATTTTCCTCATGAAATACTTTCGGACCTACAAACTTTCCTATCACGTAATTCACGGTGTTTCCGGCGACGGCGGCAATGGAGAGGAGAGTAAGCAGCCATTCGACCTGAAGTGCGCCGAGAGCGGCGAATGTTCCAAGCCCGAAAAGGAGGGAATCTCCGGGTAGAAAAGGGGTAACGACGAGACCGGTTTCACAAAAAATTATGAGAAAAAAAATGAAATATGTCCAACCGCCAAAACTCTGAATGATCGCAGCAAGATGTCGGTCGAGGTGAACAAAGAAATCAACAAAATAAAAAATCAGGTCCATATTATATTTGAGATATTATGTCTGCCGTAGATAGTGTGTCAATTGATTAGTATATAAGAGGTGCCGTTTTGTCAATAACAAAGAAGAATAGAATTTCGGTCGTTGCCTATAGCAGGTTACGTGTCATCCGTTGTCATTCATAACTTGATTAGGTATCTTGCTATTTTTAATTTCGAGATTTCCCGCTTTGCCCGAAATGAGACTCAGGATCATTATGAATAGAGACAGTTTCAATATCTTTTTTGATTGATCTTTTGTATTCTGTTCGTGTAAGGAAGATTTTGAGGAGATAATCAAATATGCATGAACTATCTGTGACAGAGAGTATTCTTAATATCGTTCTGAAGCATGCCCAGACAAACAAGGCGGAAAAAGTTCTCACTATAGGTCTTAAGATAGGAGAACTCAGTGAGCTTGTCGGTGAATGTATTCAACACTACTTTGATTATCTCAGCAAGGGCACTATTGCGGAGGGCGCGAAACTTGATATTGAGAGATCACCGATTATATTTCGTTGTAACGAATGTCAGAACACTTTTCAGGTTTCTTTAAGTGATACAAAAGATTTTACATGTCCTCAGTGCCACGGGGTGAAGGTTACACTGACGTCCGGCAGGGAGTTTTATATAAAGGATATAACAATCTCGTAGAAGAGAGTAAATTAGATTTGTAAAGTCGGCAAAAGAGAGGTGACATAATGGCAGACATACGTTTGATAGAAATCAAGGAGGACATCCTGTCCGATAACAAGGATCTTGCTGATGAGATCAGAGGGAACCTCAAGCGGCATAAAGTTTTCATGCTGAACCTTATGGCCTCACCGGGCGGAGGGAAGACAAGCCTTATCGTAAATACGGTCAGAAGTATGAAGGACAAATTCAGAATCGGGGTAATCGAGGGTGATATAGACTCCGTGGTCGATGCGGAGACGGTCGTCAAAGAGGGCGTCCCGGCGGTTCAGTTAAAGACGGGAGGATTTTGTCATCTGGATGCATCGATGATTAAAATGGCTTTGGATGAAATGGACCTGATAAATCTCGATCTCATCATGATCGAGAATATCGGGAATCTGGTCTGCCCCGCGGAATTCGACACTGGCGCCAATAAGCAGGCGATGATCCTGAGTGTTCCGGAAGGTGATGACAAACCCCTCAAGTACCCCTTGATGTTCAGCATATGCGATGTCCTGATAGTCAATAAGATAGATTATATGGGCATTGCCGATTTTGATATGGATGTTTTGAAGGAACGAGTCTTCAAGCTTAATCCCAAAATCAAGATTATCGAGGTATCATGCAAAACGGGAGAGGGCATAGTGACGTGGACTCGCTGGCTCGCGGATGAAATCAACATCTGTATGCGTTCTGCAAAATCATGAAGAAAGGGTTCGCTTGTGGACGTTTACGAAAGGCTGCGCGAAATTCTTGATGCCCACCCATCGGGTGCGCCAAAGTCAAAGGTCTTTGATGAAATCCTTCGCTATCTCTTTACACCTGAAGAGGCGGAGATTGCCGTGCACATGAGCTTTGCACCAAAGCCGGCAGAAGACATAGCAACCGCTGCCGGTATTTCAGTCGATGAAGCAGAGTACCTCCTCGAATTCATGGCCGATAAGGCAGTTATTTTTTCCCGTGAGAAAGACGGCAAACTGTTCTACGGTCTGCTTCCGACCATTCTTGGTTTATTTGAATATCCCCTGATGCGCGGCAAGGGGAGTCCTCTTCATGAAAGATTGGGGAAGCTCTGGACCAAATATCGCAAAGAAGGGCTGAGTGAATCTTTTGCGGGGAAGCCGACACCGATGGCGCGCGTTGTACCTGTCGGACGCGCCTTGGATGCTACTCTCCATATTCATCCATACGAAGAGGTATCGAAGCTAATAGAGAATGAGGAGTATATCGCCCTCGGCCGCTGTGCGTGCCGCGTCAGCGTTGGCGCATGTCATGCTCCCACGGAGGCGTGTTTCTTTTTCGGCGGAGCAGCACGCTTTCTGGTAGAACGCCGGTACGCCCGTGAGATAAGCAGGGAAGAAGCAATTCGTATCCTGGATAGTGCGGAAGAGGCGGGGCTGGTGCATACCAGCAGCAACAGTGCGGATGGAGCGAGCTTCATCTGCAATTGCTGTCCCTGTTGCTGCGTAATCCTGACATGCCGCACTAGACTCAATTTAGCGAACGGCTTTGCTGTAAGCGGCTTCCAGTCTCAGGTTGACGGCGATGCCTGTTCCGGGTGCGGTATCTGCGTGGATGAGCGGTGTCCTGTGCGTGCTGTTGAATTAAAGAATAATCTGGCAGTAGTCGATAATAATAAATGTATAGGCTGCGGACTCTGTGTTTCCGCGTGTCCGGCGAAGGCCATGAGATTAGTGAGGCGCAGCGTGCAGCCGGACATACCGGCTACATCTCAGGAAATGGGAATGAAGGTGTTAAAGGAAAAAGGTAAGCTAGAACATTTTTCAAAAATCATGAAAAAGTAAAGCAGCGAATAAAAAAAATTTAAAATTTGAAAAATATTTCTTGAAATATTCAGTGAAATTGTTTAAGAGAAAATTAATATAAAAAAAAGAGGGAACAAAAAAGAAGGCTGCTCGACAGATCATTCTATTAAACGCCGTACCCAGAATTTAAATTTCTGTGGAGCTGTTGGGGCATGCCGCAGTTGCACTGTCAACTTCCTGGAGTGAGGACCACATCCCGATTTGAGGGGGATATGGTACGGCTTCTGAAAATATCTTGGTTATCATTAACTGCTCCAGGAGCAGTCATATAAGGAGGTAGTGCAACATGTCTTTAGCCAGGAGACGCACCGATCTACCGGTCCTGCTGCTTCACAACATCGATCATGCATGGGATCCGGCCGATATATATCTGGCACTCCAGGAAGCCGCGAAGATTGAGTCAGCCCTTCAATCAGAGGGACATCCCGTCAACAATATACCTGTTTGCAATACTGATCTTGGCGCGTGCCTTAGTTGTTATGATCCTGACCAGTATATAGTCTTCAACTGGTGTGAAGATATCCCGGGTATACCGCACAGTGAGGCGCTTGCCGCCAGGATACTCGAAGAATTCAATTTTACTTATACCGGTTCAACACCCGATGCATTACATTCATGCTGGGATAAGCAGGAAGTCAAACGCCTGCTGGAGGTAGCCGGTGTACCTACACCGCAATGGCGTGTTTATGATTCTCCGGATATCGATGGTTGGCATTGCTTCCCGGCCATTGTGAAACCATCACGGGAACACTGCAGTTACGGTGTGACTACCGATGCCGTAGTTATGTCGCCGGATGAGTTGAAGGATCGGATTGCTTACGTACTAGATGTTTTCCGCCAACCGGTTCTTGTTGAGGATTTTATTGACGGGCGGGAATTTCATGTTTCTCTCTGGGGCAACGGTTTCATTGAAATGCTGCCGCCGGCAGAAATGGATTTTATGGCCTTTGATAATGTACGTGACCGTCTTTGCACATACGATTCAAAGTTCAAGCCCGGCTCATCCCATTATATGAAGATCGGCCTGCAACTGCCTGCGCCTCTGAATGAAGATGAGTATGAACGGTTGAAGCAGACCAGTATTCTTGCATACAGGACTATCGGCTGTCGCGACTATGCCCGGCTTGACATCAGGCTCCGGGATGGTATTTTTTACATCCTGGATGTTAATCCCAATTCCGACATCAGCGCAGAAGCCAGCACGGCATGTGCCGCCGATTTTGCAGGCTATTCACACGGGCAGATGATCAGCCATATAGTCAATCTTGCCGCCCAACGTCATCCCATCTTTAGAAAACACTATATATAAAAATAAAGCCGTGTAGGAATCAGGTTATCCTTCTTCCTATCACCTGCGCCCCCGCGCAGACTGCCTGGCCGAGAGAGATGCAACCGTCGTTGGACGGCAATACTTCATGGAAGAAAATATCGAAGGCGGCTTTCTCAAGCTCCGCAATCGTTCCCTCCGTAAGGAGGCGGTTCTGGAAGCACCCGCCGCTGAGGACAACCCGGTTTAGTCCCGTACGCTTACGTATCGCATCCGCCATACTGCGAAATGCTGCCGGCAAGGTCAGATGGAATGAGTACGCAATCTCCGCCTTGGTCCGACCTGCCATGATCTCATCAACAATTTTACGAATCATGGGTGAAAAATCCAGACAAAAGACATCATCAGTATTAGAAATATCAAACGGCAATATGATGCCGATTTTACTTTTCGCTGTGGCTTCGAGCTCCATCGCAGCCTGCCCCTCAAAGGTCACATTTTGACGGATTCTTAGAATAGCAGCAACGCCGTCGAAGAGCCTCCCTAAGCTTGATGTCACCGGAGAATTAAACCTGTGGGTCATAACCCTGTCCATCATTTCATAATAATTTTTCTTAGGAACAATTTTTAATTTTTCTGCAACACCCGGCCAGTTATCGCCGTATGCTTCTTTCAACAGACTCACGGCAATACGCCACGGTTCGCGGATGGCCTTCTCACCGCCGGGAAGCAGGTAGTTCATGATGTGGCCAATGCGTGTGAAGTTCGCTTCATCGGCGACGAGGAATTCCCCGCCCCACACCGTGCCGTCCAGACCGTATCCGGTCCCGTCCATTGCAAGGCCGATGACCTCTCCGTCGATGCCGTTTTCCGCCATTGCGCTTACGATGTGGGCGTGGTGGTGCTGGACACGAATGATCCGGGAAGAGGTAAGATCTTCGGCAAGCTTGGTGGTGTAATATGCCGGGTGCAGATCGCAGGCAATAATATCCGGCTGGCACTCCGCAATTTTCTGAATGAGGGCAAGGCTCTCCCGGTAAAAATCCCTTGCCTCCGGCGTTTCCATATCGCCGATATGCGGGCTCAGGAATGCAAAGTTTCCTTTCAAAATGCATATGGTCGTCTTCATCTGGGGGCCGAGGGCAAGAATTTCGGGATAAGACTTTTTCAGGATGACAGGCTTCGGGGCAAATCCTCTCGACCGCCGGAGCATTCTTTTCTTCCCTGCAGATACCGTGGCAATGGAATCATCGCACCTGACGAGGATATCCCTGTTGTGTACGAGGAAGTAATCCGCTATGCCTTTCAGTCGCTTTATAGCTTCTCTGTTTGCGATGCAGATAGGTTCATCGACTTGATTTGCACTGGTCATGATGAGGGCCTGGAAATGTTTCTCTAAAAGCATGTGATGCAGAGGGGTGTAGGGAAGCATGATCCCAAGATTGGAGACTCCCGGGGCGACGGCAGAAGAGACTGCCCCTGTTTTTCTTTTTTCAGCCAGGACAATCGGCCTTTGGGGAGATTTGAGCAGCGCCTCTTCCTCCTTATCTATCCTGAAAAGCCGCCCGGCGACATCGATATCTTTCACCATGATGGCCAGAGGTTTTTCCTCCCTGAACTTCCGTGACCTCAATCTTTTTACAGCTTCGTCATTAGCGGCATCAACGGCAAGATGAAAACCCCCCAGGCCTTTTATGGCGACTACGTATCCTTCAAGAAGCAGTGCTGTGGTTTTCTGTATGGGTTCTTCTTCAGTAAGGACTTTACCCTCTTCATCAAGGAGTTCGAGTGACGGTCCGCAGACGGGACAGGCATTAGGCTCCGCGTGAAAACGACGGTCCGCCGGATTTTCGTACTCTGCACGGCACGAGAGACACATGGGAAAACACGACATGGAGGTGTTAATCCGGTCATAGGGGATGTCCTTGATAATCGTCAGCCGCGGGCCGCAGTTTGTACAGTTGATAAAGGGATACCGGTATCTTCGGTCTTCGGGATCAAAAAGTTCCTTAAAACAATCACCGCATGTAGCGATATCCGGTGTGATAAGTACCTTTCCCAGTCCGCCGGTTTTGCTTTCACTGATCCGGAATACTTTGTCATTCCTGACTGCAATCTCTTTGCGGAGAATATTGGAAATGTCGGCAAGCGGCGGGAGTTCCTTATTTACCCCGGATATGAAGGAAACTATGGATTCTTCCGGACCTTCCACCTCCGCAATGACGCCGTCAGAGCGGTTCTGGACGAATCCTGTCAGCGAATTCCTCGTGGCGATGCGATAAATAAAGGGACGAAAACCCACACCCTGGACAATGCCGGAAAAATGGTAGCGCATCCTCTTTATCACGTCAGTTTTTTGTGCTGCCATATTCCGTCATTCAAAATTCAATTGGGTGCCCATTGACAAAGGGAAAACGAGACTGCGAATATTACTCATCAAGATGGTACTTGTAATAAGCTGCGCAGGTACCCTCGTAAGAGACCATGCAGGGACCTATGGGATTGGTAGGGGTGCAGGTCTTTCTGAATAAGGAACATTGCTGAGGAAGCATAATTCCTTTGAGTACATCCCCGCATCCGCAACCCCTGATTTCCACTGAGTGGATCGGCGGGATTTCAAATCTTTCAACCGCGTCGTACATCTTATATTCATCGCGGAGTATAAGACCGCTTCCGGGTATTTTGCCGAGTCCCCGCCACTCCGCATCCCCTGTCCGGAAGACCTTGTACATTATCTCACGTGCACGGGGGTTACCTTCCTTTTTGACGCCCCGTGTGTACTGTATGGCAACCTCTTTTTTGTCTCCCACAATCTGGCCGAGGATCATCAGAATTCCTTCCATGATATCGACCGGCTCAAAACCTGTAATTACGGCAGCCCTTCCTGCTGCCGTAATTATCTTATATGGATCGGTACCGATAATGGTGCTTACATGTCCCGGGCAGATAAATCCGTCAATGTTAAGGGAGGGGTCATCAATTAGGGCCTTAACGGCCGGGGGTACAATCTTATGCACACAGAAGACGGAAAAGTTTTTAATCCCCTTTTTCCGGAACAGGTCCACGGCCGCTGCTATTGTGGGAGCGGTTGTTTCAAAACCTATTCCCATCATGATCACTTCCCTGTCTCTGTTCTTCTCAGCGATGTCGATACAGTCTGCGGCTGATGCCACGACCCTGACATCCGCGCCCTCCGCCCGTGATTTTTGCAGGCTTGTCCGATTCGTACCCGGCACCCTCAGCATATCGCCGAAAGTGGCGAAGATTACATTCTTCAGCCCGGCCAAATAAAGGGCCTTGTCCACATCACTAATCGATGTAACACAAACGGGGCAGCCAGGTCCAGAAACGAGCCTGATATTTGCGGGAAGCAGCTTCTTTATTCCGTAGCGGCCGATCACATGAGTGTGGGTCCCGCAAATTTCCATTAAGGTGATCTCTTTGTTTATTTTGCTTGCACGCTTTTCTATAGAGGCTACAATGTCCTTGACAAGGGTCCGGTCCCTGTATTCATCGATATATTTCATTTCATACTCTTTCTAACTAATTTTTTACTTAATATAATCCCTGCTGAACCTGATAGCAAGGGAAGGCTTCACCATGAAGCAGGTGCTAACATATTTTTTCGATTATTTCAAATGACGGTGTGATTGAAGAGTCCAAGGCTTCCAATGCGGTCGCAGTCGGCCTGAGGAAAATAATGAATAAACTATATTAAACTGCGAATAATTTAAATTGGTGAGTCGCTTTACGGCTCAACTGACTATTTTTTTTTACGTCCGACATCGAGGTATCCTAGGGTCGTCTTCCAGAAGGACAGATCGTACTTCGTTCTTTCATAAAGCTGTGCGTTTATGATCGCGATCCCCGCCAGCTCCGCGATCGCTGAAAGGAAGGCCACCTCCTCCCTGCTGTACCGCCTTGGTTCCCCAGAATACAGGCGCAATATCCCTATCACTCGCTTCCTTGCGATAATCGGAAGTGACAGTATGGATATAATCCCTTCCTGGGATTTTTCTGGTTGGTACTCGATCCGCGGGTCGGTTCTGGCATCCGCGATCAAAACAGGTGTACCCGTCAGGGTCTCACGTATACTCTTGTCTATGTGAAGCGGCCCCTTTTTCAGATAACGTTCACTCAATCCCCTGGATGCGACCAGTTCCAGTTCTCTCGTTGTCTCGTTTATAAGGCGAATAGAGCAGGCCTTTACTTTCATTATGGCGATAACTATTTCTATCACAAGGTCTATAACCTGCTGGCTATCCAGTGTAGATAAAATAGCCTTTGCGATCGTATGGATTCCCCTGAAATATTCCAGGCTCCTGGATGGGTCAGCCGGTTCCAGGGCAAACGACTTTAGTTTCTGTTTCGGTCTTGCCGGTTCCTCCGGAAGTTTAATACCGACATCTTTGAGAAGAGAAGAAAGTTTGATGCCCTCATCTTCATAGATCTTTGCATTGGCAATAGCAAGACCTCCGATTTCAGCAAGGGCTGAGATAAACTCGATTTCCTTGTCGCTGAAATCGCGAGGCTCTCCCGAGTAAAGTCTGAGAACCCCTATGACCTTATTGCCGGAAACCACCGGAACTGACAGAATGGTATTGATGCCTTCTTTCATCGCCTCCGCTTTATACTGAATTCTTGGATCATTGAAAGCGTCCTTGATAATGACAACCTTTCCCTTCAATACTTCCGGAATACTCAGGTCACAACTCAAAGGTCCTTTACTCAAATACTTTTTACTCAGCAAGTACGATGCTGCCAATTCCAGGAGGTGAGTCTTTTCATTCACGAGCCGCAGGCTTCCCGCCTGGGCTCCGAGGGCGCTGACGGTTCTCTTAATCAGGAGTTTGAGGGTATTATTCAGGGACTGCGATGAAAAAATCGCCTGACTTACATCAAAGAAGGTTCGGAAGTATTCAATCGTTTTATGCATTGCCGTCACCGTACTTTTTTGGAGAGGACATCGTGCAAAACTTCGCTGAGTTCCTCGGTTGTGTAAGGTTTGGAAACGACACCGCTGAAACCGTAGTCCCGGTAATTGGATATAATCGTGTCATCGGTATAACCGGTGGAAATAATCGCCTTAATTCCTTTATCTATCTCGCGCAGTTTTTCAATGGTTTCCTTCCCTCCCATGCCACCCGGAATTGTGAGATCAAGGATTACGGCATCGAAAGGTTTTTCCGATTTTTTGGCCTTCTTGAACTGCTCTATCGCATCCTCACCATCTTTGGAAAAATTTACCTCATATCCGAGATATTTGAGTACCTTGCCTGCAATATTTCTAATTAAATCTTCATCATCCATAACAAGGATCTTCCCTGAACCGTGGATAGGTTTTTTTTCATGTTTACTGACCTCTGGTGCTTTCCCTCCGAAAGCCGGTAGAAGGACATGGAATGTCGAGCCGCCGCCGGGTTTGGATTCCGCCCAGATGTGTCCATCATGATTTTTCACAATAGAATAGGCTATTGAAAGGCCGAGCCCCATACCTTTCAATGCACCCCGTTGTTTGGTACTAAAATATGGGTCAAATATCTTGGACAGATGTTCCTGCGGGATTCCTGTCCCATGATCCTTGATGGAAAGCCTGATGTAACTTCCTTTTGCCAGGGGCGGAATGTCATCTGCCAATTGTTCGTTTTTTGCCTTGACCTTCATGATCCCGCCTTCCGGCATAGCCTCTATGGCATTAATGACCATATTGGTGAGCATCTGTGTTATCTGTCCCTGATCGCAATTAACCGGCCAGAGATCTTCAACCAACTCAATCTGGCATTTAACGTTGGAGCCGCTCAATGCATAATTGACCGCGTCCCTTATTAAGCCTTGGAGTGGCTCTGTTTTTTTAACAGGCGCCTCTCTCTTGGCGAAAGTGGTCAATTGCTGTGTTAAATTCTTCGCCTTGATACAAGATTTTTCTGCTTTTGAAAGCATCTTGAAAATTTTGTCTCCGGGTTTCAGGTGGATCTGTGCGAGAGAGATGTTACCGAGAATCGCGGTCAGAAGATTGTTGAAATCGTGCGCAATCCCGCCTGCTAGAATACCTGTAGACTCGAGCTTCTGGGCTTTTAACAGCTCTTCTTCCATTCTCCTGCGTTCGGTGATATCACGAAGCATGAGAACAAACCCTATCAGATTATGCTCTTTGTCCCAGATTCCGGAGACTCTGGCTTGAATGATCCGTCTTCCCTTCTTTTCAGCTTTTTCAAACGTGAAGATATGGCTTTTTTTATTTTTTATTGTTTCAACAGCTCTGTCGAACCGGGACGCTTCAATCCCTTGTTCGATACGAATTTCTCTGGCATCCCTGCCAATGACATCTTTGGCCTTACAGCCGAGGATTTCTTCTGCGACCGGATTGAAATAAGCTATGCGGAAATTGATATCCGTTGCCGCAATGCCTACATCCATAGATGAACGGAGAATGTTGTCAAGATAGATGCTTTTTTCCGTCAAATCTCTCAATGTGTTCTCAATTTGTAAGTCCTTTTCCCTGATTATATGCTTGAGGGTATCGATGTATTTACCTTCCAACCCTTTGATTATATCCGACTGCGTAACCAACCCGGCAATTTCGCCATTTTTATTTACAACAACGAGCCTGCGGATTTTTTTCTGTTTCATTATTTTGGTAGCTTCGTGGACCGGCATATTCCACAGGACGGTTTGGACCGGATGGGTCATCACCTCTTCGACTTTCATCCGCCGGATATCATGATGGTCTATCAGCAATTGGGCTACATCACGCTCTGTCATTATGCCTACAGGATGATTATTATCCGCGACTACCAGGCAGCTTACGGTTTTATCCGCCATTTCGGTTAAAGCCTGTCGCACAGTAACGCCCTTTGGAATGGTAATGACTGATCTACTCATTATTTCTGAGATTCTCTTGATTTCGATGAAGTATTCATAGCCGAGATGTTTAACTATGTTAGATTGAGTCACTACACCAACTGAGTGGTCTTCGTCATCGACCACGACAAGATGTCGTATTTTATTTGCGGCAAGTAAATTATAGGCCGTATATATGCCTGTATCCTTGGTTGCAGTTAAGACTGGTGACGTCATCAAATCTTTTATTTCAATGTCGTCAAAACCCAACCCATGACGAGCGACGAAATTTACCACGTTACGTTCGGTAAAGATGCCTATGGGCTTGTTCTTTTCAAGGATTACAACGCAACTGATATTCCTGCTGCGCATGATATCTATCGCTTTGGAAACTGTTGCAGTGGCGGGAACGCCAATTACCCCCGGGGTTAATATTTCACTTAACCGCTGTTCTCGCATCATTTACCTTTTTGAGGATAATCTCTTAGGACTAGTGTGCTATTTATAAATCGAAAGTTTTTTAATAATTCAGTATAGATAAAAAGGATTTATATGTCAAGGTAAAGAACCCATTCTACTTTTTCAAGTATGCCTCAATGATATCCATAAAATTACAAACGTTTTGCATCTTTTTTAAAGATGAATTTGAATTTATCACCTTCCCATTTGCCGTCATGTTTCGATCCGTCAGGCAGGGTTAAAATTCCCGTACCGCAATACTTGTCTTCTCTCCATTCTCCCTGATAACTGGAGCCATCCGGGAACGTCAGAATCCCTTTACCGTGAAATTTATCATTTTCCCACTCACCATCATACTTTTTACCGTCCGGAAGGGTTATAACACCCCTCCCTGTCTTCCTGCCGTCCTTCCACTGTCCGTTATACCTGCTTCCATCCGGCAGGGTCAAAAACCCCTTACCGTCAAAAACCCCCTCCTTCCATCCTCCTTTATATTGACCGCCATTCAGAAGAACCATGCTTCCCTGACCACCTGGAAGGCCGTTCTGCCACTCACCATCATACCTACTCCCATCAGGCCATTTGTAAATTCCCTTTCCATGGAAACATCCTTCTTTAAACTGGCCATCATAACTGCTGCCGTCCGGATGGGAATAAATTCCTTTACCGCTGTACGAATCATCCTTCCATTCAAACTCAACTTTTTCCCTACTGGAGGTTTTTATTGTCAGTTTTTTCAATATAGTTCACCCATCCGGCGCATCAGCATTTCATTATCCTATAAACTTGCCATCCTTGAATTGGCCTACGAATTTTCTGCCGTCCGGAAATGTCATCATTCCCCGTCCATGAGGCAGGCCATTTTCCAGTTCGCCGGTGTATTTCCTTCCATCAGTCAGTGTAAGCGTCCCTCGTCCATGATATTTGTTACTTTTAAACTCACCCTCATATTTGTCGCCATTAGGATATGTCAGAACACCTTTTCCATTTGACAGGCCATTTTTAAACTCACCAACATATTTTGTTTCATTGGCCAGGATCAAGGTTCCATTACCTTCATATTTCCCCTCCTTAAACTGGCCCTCATATTTTTTTCCATCAGGATGGATTTCGACACCCTCTCCGTGATATAAATTATTTTTCCATGTGCCTGTATACTTCCCTCCACCATGCAGAGTCAGGAACCCCTCACCTTCCATCACGTCTTTACTCCATTGACCAACATAGACGGACCCGTCCGTGAATGTGAATATACCATGCCCGTTCTTTTTCCCGGCGCTCCACTCGCCTACATACTCGCCGCCGTCAGGAAAGGTCATGGTACCATGTCCTTGGGGGAGATCATCCCGCAGTTCACCAATATAGCTGCGGCCATCATCATAGTTTACGGACCACTGTCCGTTGGCAATATCTGTCTTCGTTTCAGCAGGTAAAGATTCCTGCCCTTCTATAAGTTCATCCTCTGCTTCCTTTTCTGTTAATTCTCCTGCCTTTTCTTTCAACTCTGCCGCCAGTCGCTCTCCCTCTTCAGCCTTAATCCTGGCTTCTGTCTCCGCCTTGAGTCTGGCCTCTTCTTCCGCCCTTTTCCTCGCTTCCGCTTCCTCTCTCCTCCGCATCAGGATCATGGCCTTAGTATCATCTGTCAGCTGTGATTCCACTGCAGCCCTCACCTTAGCAACCGCCTCTTCTCTTGACTGTAACTC
Organism: Syntrophales bacterium; assembly: GCA_035542475.1. Classification (GTDB taxonomy): domain Bacteria; phylum Desulfobacterota; class Syntrophia; order Syntrophales; family UBA2185; genus DATKLL01. The sequence continues at coordinate 29,672 of DATKLL010000189.1, read as the reverse complement.
GGCTTCTAGCTTTTCTATCTCTTGTACTTTGGCCCTGGCTTCCATTTCTGCCTTACGTCTGGCTTCTTCTTCCGCCTTTGCCCTCCTTTCGGCTTCCTCCCGCGCTTTTGCCTCCCCTGCCAGCAGTATTTCCAGTTCTGTCTTTGCCTTAGATTCTGCTTCAGCTTTTGCCTTAAGCTCTGCCATCAGCCGTTCAACCTCTTCCGCTTTAACCCTGGCCTCCGTCTCCGCCTTGCGTCTGGCTTCCTCTTCCTCCTTGACGCGTGCTTCCGCATCCGCTCTGGCTTTCGCTTCCGCTTCCTCCCTTGCCTTTAAACCCTCCGCCAATCGGGCCGCCTCTTCCGCTCTGGCCTTCGCTTCCGCTTCCGCATTCTCTTTTACTTTTAATTCGGCCACCAACCGCTCTACTTCTTCCGTTTTTGTCCTGGCTTCCGACTCTGCCTTGAGCCTGGCCTCCTCTTCCTCTCTGACGCGTGCTTCCGCATCCGCTCTGGCTTTCGCTTCCGCTTCTTCCCGCGCCTTTAATTCTGCCGCTAAGCGGGCTGCCTCTTCCGCTCTTTTCCTCGCTTCTGCCTTTGCTCTCTCTTTTGCCTTCAACTCAGCTGTAAGCCGGTCCATTTCTTCTGCTTTACCGGTGGCTTCCAGCTCCGCCCTGCGTCTGGCTGTCTCTTCCTCCCTGACCCTCGTCTCAACCTTAGCTTTTGCTTCCGCCTCCGCTTCCTCCTTTGCCTTCAGCTCGGCCACTAACCGGTCAAACGCCTCCGCTTTCGCCCTGACTTCCGCTTCCGCCTTGCGTCTGGCTGCCTCTTCCTCCCTGAGTTTTGCCTCTGCTCCCGCCCTGGCCTTCGCTTCCGCCTCTTGACGCTCTTTCAATTCTACTGCTAATCGGGCCGCCTCTTCTGCCCTGGTCTTCGCTTCCGTCTCTGCATCTGCTTTTGCCTTCAGCTCGACTATCAGCCGGTCGACCTCTTCAGCTTTAGCCCTGGCTTCCATCTCCGCTTTGAGCCTGGCCGCCTCTTCTTTCTTGAGCTTTGCTTCGGCTTCCGCTCTGGCCTTTGCTTCCGCATCCGCCTTCTTCTTGGCCGCCGCTTCCTCCTTTGCCTTCTTTTCAGCCGCCTCCCATACCTTCGCCTCTTCTTCTAGTCGAGCTTCTCTTTTAATTCCAACTTCCTCTAAAGCCCCTTTCCTGTCCTTTGCTTTTGCCTCTTCTTTTCTGCCGTCCTTCCATTCTCCGTAATATTTTGTCCCATCAGGATATGTAAATTCCCCCTTTCCGTGGGGCAGTCCTTCATTCCATTCACCTTCATATTTGCTGCCATCCGGCCATGTATATGTACCCGCTCCATGAGGGAGACCATCCATCCATTGACCTGTATATCGACCGCCGTCAGGCCAGGTAAAAGTCCCCTCTTCGCTATACGGATCATTTTCCCATATAACCTTGTACTGGTCTTTACCGGATGATCCTCTGACTAGGTGCTGCAACATCTCTACGTTCCTCTAAATCTCCACATACTAAGATTTTTTTGGGGTATTAAATATAGTAGAAGTATTCTTATGTGTCAAAAGAAAAGAGGTAACAATATATTGTATATGGCTGATAGAGTCCGGTCAGTTGACTGAATAAAGATTGCCTATGAACGATAATAATTTGACGCATGTGAGACAAACATCAAACACCAACAACGGTCTTCTATTCCTCCCATAGGCCCGTGTCAATTTGGGTGTTTTTTAAAAAAAGGTATACTTTCGGAGATTTAAAATAAAGAGTTAATGACTGATGGAGGACCGACTTAAACAAATTGATCATGGCGCAGTAATTGCATTTATAATTGTAAAACATATCCTATCAACGCATAAATCCATCATATCCGTTATTTAACGGGGGGAGGAAAAATGGAAGCAAATAATACAACAACAATCGAGTACCATCTTAAACAAGTCAAAGATGGAAAAAGACGTTTCGAGAACGCATACCAGTCGGTGGCCAGGATGATTCTTGAAGATAATTCGGCTATTGAAAAAGTGGTAGTTAACGGAAAGAGCACCTTTGATTTCAAGCCGTTTCGAATTGGACAGAAACATGTAATCGGAATGTATGATGAGATTAACAGCTTTGTTTCGTTTGTTAAAGATGCAGCCGAGGGTGGTTCATCCCGCGAAATGGCCTATGTACTCGTAGGTGAACCGGGCAACGGAAAGACATTCTTCGTTGATTTTCTCTGCTCTCTATACAGGAACTTTCTCGCTCAGGAGAAGAATCGCAGGTATACCTTTAACTTCAAGAATCTTGATAAGTTGTCTACCTATGGCAAGATAAACACAGTTCAGTCACAAACCTTTGAAGATCCGATGATCCTGGCTATGAATCTTTTCGAAACCCATGATAAGAATAAGGAATTCTTGTCAAAATGCGGAAAATTCACCAATAAACAGATTGAAACGCTGTATGAAAATTATAGGCCGTTAGGTGCCTGTAGTGACTATATACTCAATGATATTAGAAATCTAACCAACGGAGATTTACATGAAATGATGTACTTTTTTGAGATTGTACCAGTTGCTCTAAGCGAGAGTCTCGGTACAGTGACCGGAAAATACTCAGCCAAGGACAAGATCACCTCTTCTGCAGTAGATCTCCTGGGGGAAGAATCTATTCAACGTCTTCTTCATATTACAGATGCCAACAATCCATATCGTTTTGATCTGAGAAGAGGGGCTCTGGCAAGAGTCGCCGGAGGAGGAATACATTTCAGCGATGAAATTTTCAAAAATAAGAAAGACCTGGTGCAGGTTTATCTGGGGGTCATCCAGAATCGGAATATTGAGATGGATGGGTTCAGGTGGCCGATAGATACATTGATTATTGCAACCAGCAATAACTCGGAATTCAACAAATTTATTGCGGAAAAGGAAGAGGCTCCTATTGTGGACAGGTGCAGGACATGTTACGTGGCACATAACACCGATTACAAGCTGCAGGAACAGCTGACAACCTATGCAATCGGAAGTGAAGTAAAAACTACCCTGACCAAAGAGAGACTCCACCAGGATCCTAATATGAACTATGCGGCATCAGTGGCGGTGGTTTTGTCCAGGCTCCCCAAATCGGAAAAACTGACCGCCGTCGAGACAATGAAACTTGCCGCCGGAGAAGTTGCAGGAGAAAAAAGCATAAAAACTCTGGCTGAGGTAATTGATACGCTTAATCATGAACCGGATATTACAAAGAGGTTCGGACAAAAAGGTTTGGGCCAGCGGAATCTGGGTAGGTCGATTCAGCTCCTGATGGAGACATCTGAAACTAATGAAGGCCAGTGTATGTTTGCTTACGATGTCTTTAAGTCTCTCGATCGTGTAGTCCTTGATTATGTTACTGAGACAAACGACAGGGTAAAGTATCTTGAGGATTTGAAAATTGCCAAAGGGCTTTATCGTGAAAGGATTACAACGGAGATGTTCAATGCCTACATGGATGAACCACATGCCATTCGTAAAGATGTGATGAACTATGTGAACATGATCATCGGCATTGATGCGGAAAACCTGGGCCCCGACAAGATGTGGAAATATAAGAATCCACAGACCGGGGAGCTCAAAGCCCTGAAGATCGATGAAAGATACATCCAGAGTGTGGAAGAGAGACTGGGTCTTAAGACTAAAGAGCAGCGTGAATCGTTTAGATCATCCATCAGAAAGATATACGGTCAAAAAATGTCGGTTGATCGTGATTACGATTTTATGGACAACCTTGAACTGGTAAAGGCTGTAACGGATGTAAGACTTAAATCCGACATTGCAGGAGCGGGCAGTCTCATAGGAGCCTTAGCCAACCGTACCAACGAGGAAAACCAGAAATTGTACGACCGTATGATCAATACCATGTTGAACAAGCTGGGATACTGTACAACGTGCGCACAGAAGACCATCGAATATTTTTGCACACAAAGCGATGAGAATTAACAGCTGTTCATTTTTGAAAAGCTGATATCTTTGAAAAATCTCTCGCTGAAGGATTTTCATAATGGATAGCAAAGACTCCATCCTCCATCCTACACCATCTCAGACGGTTACCAACATTCACAGTGTTGGTTCAATAGGTGAACTACTGGAACGGGACAAGCAGCGGGAAAAGGATGGTTTCCCCAGAAAGATTCGCATCGGCAGGCTGGTGAGGCCGGGACGCAGAGGCAAGGAGAAGATAATTCTTGTACCAACCACTGTGGAAGAGAAGTTCATACACGATAACCGTGGCGTCGAATCCCGGAAAGGAGAGACCTCAGGGGGCTCCGGTGAGGGCAAGGAAGGAGAGGTTATCGGAGAGGAACCGGTTCATGGTGCAAGTGACTCCGGGTCCGGCGGTGCAGGCCAGGGGGAAGGCAGTTCGCATGAAATAGAGTCCAGCGCTTACGATCTGGGAAGGATTCTGACTGAGAAATTTGAATTGCCAAATCTGAAAGACAAGGGGAAGAAACGGTCATTTTCACGGTATACATATGATCTGACGGACAAGCATCGTGGGGCAGGGCAGGTGCTCGATAAAAAGGCTACCTTAAAAAAGATCATTGAGACAAATATAAACCTTCATAATATCCCCGATGTGGAAAATGTCGATCCTGCGCAATTATTGGTTTCACCGGAAGATAGAATCTACAGGATTTTTTCAAAGGAAAAGGAATATGAATCACAGGCGATGGTATTCTTCATCAGGGATTATTCCGGTTCCATGGCGGGGAACCCAACGGAAGTTGTGGTGACCCAGCACGTGTTGATTTACAGCTGGCTCTTATACCAGTATGACAGACAGGTCGAAACCAGGTTTATCCTTCACGATTCCGAAGCAAAGGAAGTTAACGACTTCTATACTTATTACAACTCCGCGGTTGCCGGCGGGACGCGCGTGGAATCGGCCTACCGGCTGGTGAACGAGATCGTGGCAGCAGGCAATCTGGCTCGAGATTATAACATCTATGTCTTCCATGGCACAGATGGGGATGATTGGGACTCAGATGGAAGTCAGACCATACCGGAACTGAAAAAAATACTCACTTATGCGAGTAGAGTCGGCATAACCGTAGCGGAGAGAACGGGAGATGAAACCGGCAATACAAGTGTTGAACAATACGTAAGGAAATCGAATGTTCTGGAGGATTACCCGCGCCAGATACGATTGGATACGGTTGATGAAAGTGCCGGCGAAGATCGCCTCATCGATGGCATTAAGAAACTACTTTCGTGAAGGGGAAATAAAAAATCCTAAACACTATATCCGAAATACTACAAAATTTCATATTACAAATGACAAAAACGTTCAGGATTTTGATATTTGGATTTCTTAAATAGTGTAGCACACAAGGTAACTAAAGATGGAACTCATTAACCAACACACAAAGCAGATAATGGAAGGGTGCAAAGAAAGGGCTCGTGATGCAGGATTACGATTCCACGATGAGACCCTTGAATATATAGTGACCAATAAAGACCTTCTTGAATTGGGCCCTAAAAATATGATTCCGACACTTTATGATTACTGGGTTCACGATGTTGAGGTTCTTAAGGAGAAGGGAAGATATGAACTCTACCCCAACAATCCCTACGAAACTGTCATCAACACCCATCCTGCCATATCATTTTATAATGATAACAACCCGGACTGGCTGAATGTAATGATTTTCTACCACGTTTTGGCGCACATTGATTTCTTCCAGAACAACATGTTTTTTAAACATACATGGGACGAGGATTTTGCAGGCCAGGCCCTTTCTGATAAACGCACAATCGCTATGCTTCGCTCAGAAAAGGGACGTTTTGTTGATTATGTTATCGAATTTACACGCGGGATCGACAATCTTGTCGGCTTCTACAACGAACTTTCAGAATTGAACCGGTCTGGAGAAATAGAGGCATCCAAAAGACTGGATTACTACTTTGATGTCTTTCTGCAAAGCGTCAGAAAAGTTAGATACCTCGATTATCTTAAGGAAATAGAACGTTACAATGAAGTGGTTAATCAATACGGCGATATGGCCGAAGCTGTGTTTTTCTCTAAAATAATAAAAAAATATCCGGAGTTTGATGCGCTTTTCGAAAAATATAAGAAACGGGAAAAGGAAAACGTCAAGGATATAGTTCAATACCTCATGGAACATTCATCCTTTATGCAAAAAGAAGAGAACCGATGGATGAAGTCGGTAATAGAGATCGTCAGGAAGACTTCTTTGTTTTTCCAGCCTCAAATAAGGACCAAGATACTAAATGAGGGCTGGGCAAGCTACTGGCATGAAAAATTGTTCTTGAAAGATGACAGGATCAAAGGCAATGAGGTGGCTTTTGCTCGTGTCAATGCCATGGTTACAGCATTACCGAGGATAGGACTCAACCCTTACTCGCTTGGCATGAGACTTTTTTCTTACATAGAAGACCTTGCCGATAAGGGAAAGCTTGCTTATGAGTACGAGAAAACACGAAACATCGAGCAAAGACAAAAATTTGACAGGCAGACAGGGACCGGTTTGAATTTTGTGTTTAACGTCAGGGAAAACTTTAGCGACTTCACGTTTATTAATACCTTTGTTGACCAGGATTTTGTGGATAGGTACAAACTCTTCGTGGTGGGAAAAAGGCTGAACAATGCCAAAGGGATGTGGGAGTATTATGTTAAAAGCAGGAATGCCGTTGATTATAGGAATATGCTGCTGGAATCACTCTATCATCCACCTCATGTCGAGATCGAAGGGACAAAAACAAAGGATGGGATTTTGTATCTTAATCACCAATTTGAAGGTAAACCTCTGGTAAATGAATACATCGCCAATACCATGTTAGGTATTGCCTACCTTTGGGATGATGTGGTGCAGCTGGAAACGACGGAATTTGCTGAAGAGGCAGAAGAATTGACGTCGGATACAATGTATACGGCATATTCTGCCAGCCCTCCTGAAGAAAAAGAGCCCGAATACCGAAGGGTCCTTTATACCATGCGAGATAAAGAACTTTCGCGGGCCGTACTGTGACAGGGTAATTGTTATGGAAACAGTCGATAATTCATTGACATTTCTTTGCCAGAAGATAAAGGAGAGGGAGCAGCGCACCCCCCTTTCCTTTAAAGAATTCCTGGGGCTTTCTGAAGAGAAGCCGGATCTCATTTTACGCAATATATTCCAGGTATTCTACGATATGATTTACAGTTACATAGGAGAGGGTGTCGATGAATATCCCGATGATCCGGAGTCGATAAATTACGTCTATTATGACTGCAGTTCACTTTTTGAAAATGGAGCCGATCATCCATTTTTTGCGGACAGACTCTTCGCAAACAGGCTCATTAATCATATCGCCTCTTTCAAGCGGGGCATCCAGCAGAACAGGATCTATATCTTTGAGGGGCCGCACGGGTGTGGGAAAAGTACGTTTTTAAACAACCTGCTCATGAAATTTGAACAGTATACAAAGACAGAAGGAGGCGCAATTTATGAAACGGTGTGGCGGCTTGACAAGAGGGAACTGGGTGTAGTTTCAGATCGTGAAGCCCATTACATATTGGAGCAATTACGCAGTCTTGTGGATGGTTCCGGTTCCTCTCATCAGGGGGACGAGAAAGATCAACTCGCTAATTTGATGAATAAAGAATACCTCGATGTCCCATGCCCCAGTCATGATCATCCGCTGCTTCTGATTCCGAAGGTATACAGAAAAGAGCTGCTTGATGATTTAATCAAGGATGAAGACTTGAAAAGCAGACTTTTTTCAGAAAAACAGTCTGAATGGGTATTCAGGGACCAACCTTGCACCATATGTATGTCCTTATATCAGACCCTTCTTGACATGTTCAACTCTCCTTCAAAGGTTTTTGAGATGGTGTTTGCGCGAAGATATTTGTTCAACAGGCGTCTTGGCCAGGGGATAAGTGTGTTCAATCCGGGTGACAGGATTACAAAGACTAATGTCATGACCAATCAGTTGCTGCAAAATCAACTGAACAGCATCCTGAGAGACAGCAACTCCGTGAAATATCTTTATTCAAGATATGCAAATACCAACAATGGGATCTATGCATTGATGGATATCAAGGCGCACAACAAGGAGCGGTTTGCTAATCTCCACGGTATTATCAGCGAAGGGGTACATAAGGTAGAAGATATAGAAGAAAATGTAAATTCGCTTTTTCTTGCCCTGATGAACCCTGAAGATCAGGAAAATGTCGTAGACACACAGTCGTTTTCCGACCGTATTACATATATAAAAATTCCTTACGTTCTGGACTATAATACAGAAGTTAAAATCTACAAAAACGTCTTTGGAGATCAAATTGAGACGTACTTTCTTCCCAGGGTGCTCCAGAATTTTGCCAAGGTCATTATCTCGACGAGATTGAAACGGGAATCCGAAGGTCTGCAGGAGTGGATCGGGGATCCAGAAAAATATAGTCTATATTGTGATAAGAATCTGCAGCTTCTCAAAATGGATATTTACACGGGATACATTCCTCCTTGGCTTACAGAAGAAGACAGGAAGAGTTTCACAGCCAAGCGGCGGCGGAGCGTCATAGCAGAATCGGAAACTGAAGGTGATAAAGGATTTACCGGCAGGGATTCGATAAAGATTTTCAATGAATTTTATTCGACCTATGCCAAGAAAGATAAACTAATTACCATGGCCATGGTGTGCGGTTTCTTCGAGAAACACCGTGAGGGTCTGGTCAGGTCTGTACCGGAAGGCTTCCTGGATTCATTAGTATGCCTTTATAACTATACAGTCTTGCAGGAAGTGAAGGAATCACTTTATTACTATAACGAAAAACGCATTTCGAGAGAGATACAAAACTACCTCTTTGCCATAAACTTTGAAATAGGGCGAACTGCAAAGTGCGTCTATACAGAAGAAGAATTAGAGATCACGGAAGAATTTTTAGAAGGTATTGAGGGTCGGCTCCTTGGACTAAATTCAGAAATATCCCATCGGTTGTCTTTCCGCAAGGATGCGCAGAATCAGTATGCATCCAAGACGTTAACGCAGGAAATGCACCTCGAAGGTAAGACTATTCGTGAGACTCAATTATACCAATCGCTGCACCAGCGCTACGTTCATAACCTGAAAGAAAATGTCCTTGACCCATTTCTCAAAAATGACAACTTCCGGAGCGCCATTAAGGATTATGCCACAGAAGCCTTCAAGTCATACGATAAGCGGATAAGGGAAGACGTAAACCTTCTAGTGCAGAATCTGAAAAAAAAGTATGGATACACTCAACAAGGGGCAAAGGAAGTCTGTATCTACGTGGTGGATAACAACCTGGCGCAGACATTCACTGGACAATAGTCTGCGTTTCGCAGTGAATACTTTAGATAATGATCAGAATATCTTAAAAATGGTCCAATGAAATCCTCACATTAATGACATGATGTTGATTCTTAGATCGTCTTGATATACCAGAATGCTTATTTCATACATTGAAAAACAATTTTTTATCAAAGTCGCACTATAATTTTTCGACGATGAGCATCTGTACAGAGGTTCAGATATCCTGGACCATATCGAAGTGGTCGGCGATGGCGGTGACCACAAATTCATCAACTTGACTTCACACGATTAATGATTATTGTATGTCTAAATATTTATCATTCACTCGTCAATAGTATTTGACAATGAATGCCTGTCCTTGATTCAGGGACAGGTTTTTTATTGGAGAGGATCAATATGGCAGATCAAACAAATACTCGGAACATTCCTTTGCATCTGGTAATCATCTTCTTTCTGCTGGCCGCAGGCATCGGCATGTCCGGTTACGTCTTATATAAGACCACTATTAGCGAGAGCTTCCGGATGGCGCTCGTTCTTGTCTGTTCATTGATAGTCACAGCAGGGATGGCAATGGCGCTTGTCTGGCGCCATCAGCGGTCACGACTGTACCGAAAGCTGTATGAAGCGGAGCTTACGCGCGATGTTATTGCAAAGCATTTTGAATACCTCACTAGATACGCCAATGACATTATCCTTTTGCTGGATGCGGGTTGGAATATCATTGAAGCAAATGACCGGGCTGCTCAGAGTTATGGATATACACGTGAAGAAATGCTCGGAATGAATGTACGGACGATACGCGATCCGGAAGCGATGCCTGACCTTGGAGGTCTTATAGAGAAGGTGGACAGGATGAACGGCATGGTTTACGAGACGAAGCATATCAGTAAGGATGGGACGAAATTTCCAGTGGAAATCAGCGCACGTGTGATTGAAATCGAGGGTAAGAAGTTTTTCCAGGCAATCATTCGAAACATAGCCGAGCGCAAACAGGCAGAGGAGGCGCTCAAGGAAAGTGAAATGAATTTTAGGCGAATTTTTGACCAATCGCCTGTTGGTGCGGCCATCACTTCGCCTGATTATCATTTCACAGGCGTCAATGAAGCCATGTGTCGCATGCTGGGATATTCGGCTGAAGAATTTGCATTGCTGAGATTCACGGACATAACCCACCCGGATCATCTTGGCGCCGATACGGAGCAGGTGAAGCTTCTGGCATCCGGCGAGATTGACCGGTATGTTACGGAGAAAAGATACATCCGCAAGGACGGCGAAATCATTTGGGGACAGCTGTCGGTGCGGGCGATCAGAGACACAGCGGGCAGTCTTCTTTATTTTTTACCGATGATTGTGGATATTACCGAGCGCAAGCGGGCGGAAGAAGCTTTGCAGGAAAGCGAGAAGAAATACAGGGAGTTTGTCAATTTTCTGCCGATTGCGGTATTTGAACTTGATACCGAAGGTAACATCATATCCGTAAACGATGCCTTCCTCGAAATGTTCTCATACACGAAAGCAGATATCGACGCAGGCTTGAAGGCTCTGGAGAGGCTTACCCCGGAAGACCGGGAAAGGGCGGGTAATAGGCTTCAGAGGGTATTGAAAGGGGAAGCAACAGGGGGCAATGAATATACCGCAGTGAGAAAAGACGGGAGCACGCTCCATGTCCTGATTTTCACCAACCCCGTGAGCAGGAATGGAAGGGTAGTCGGCGCCGGAGGGGCCATTATAGATATCAGCCGTCGCCGGCGCGCGGAGGAACTCTACAGGACGCTGGCCGACAGTTCTCAAATTGGAGTTTATGTAGCCCTGGAGGGAAAGCTTAAATTCGTGAATCCCCTTATATCAGAATACACCGGCTATACGGAAAACTCCTTGATAGATAAGAGTGTCCTCGATTTTATCCATCCTGAAGACCGTGATATGGCGAGAGCGAATGCCATGGATATGCTGAAGGGAAGACGGTCTATCCCTTATGAATTTCGCATTACTGACTTCCACGGCCGTACCAGGTGGCTTATGGAGACAGTCAGATCCGTAACCTATGAGGGGAAACAGGCGATTCTGGGGAATGTTGTGGATTTAACTGAACGACATCATATGGAGAGAATGCTCCGCCAAGCCCAGAAAATGGAGGCCATCGGCACCCTTGCCGGCGGGATTGCCCATGACTTCAATAATATCCTTACGGCTATTATCGGCTATTCAGAAATGGCGCTTTATAAGGGGAGAGGAGATAATGCGATTCGACGCGACCTTGAACAGGTGCTGAAGGCGGGAGCGCGCGCCAGAGACCTGGTGAGTCAGATACTCACCTTCAGCCGGCAAACCGAACATGAAAGAAAGCCCGTGCAGATCGCTCCGATTGTTAAGGAGGCCCTCAAACTGTTACGCTCCTCGCTGCCCGCCACGATAGAGATGCATCAAAATATAGCCATCACCCCGGACAGAGGGATCATCCTAGCGGATCCGACGCAGGTACAGCAGATTCTGATGAACCTGTGCACTAATGCAGCCCATGCGATGCGTGAGACCGGCGGTATCTTGGGAGTGAGACTCTCGGAGGTAGATGTGGATGCCTCGTTTACTTCGCGGCATACCGACATGCTTCCCGGTCGGTACGTGGCGCTAACTGTGAGCGACACCGGCCATGGCATGAGCACAACGGTAATGGAGCGAATATTCGATCCGTACTTCACCACCAAGGAGGCCGGGGAAGGCACCGGTCTGGGTCTATCGATAGTTCAAGGCATAGTCAAGGGCTATGGAGGCGGAATAACCGTATACAGCGAGCCCGGTAAAGGATCGATTGTTAATATTTTTCTTCCGACAATCGAAGAGGCAATATCATCGGAAGCAGAATTAATGGATGAGTTACCAACGGGGGATGAGCGGATTCTGTTCATTGATGATGAGAAAGACTTGGCCGATTTGGGGAAGGAAATGCTGCAGTCCATTGGTTATGATGTAACTACTGGAACAAACAGCTCCGAGGCGCTTGAGACATTCCGCGATAAGCCACATGCATTTGATCTGGTCATAACAGACATGACGATGCCCGGCATGACAGGTTTAGAGCTGGCAAGAGAACTACGGGCTATCCGCCCCGATGTACCGATAATTCTAAGCACCGGTTTCAGTGAGTTGATCAATGAGAAGCGCGTGAAGGAGCTAGGAGTGCGGGAGCTTGTAATGAAACCGTTTACAACAATCAGGCTCGCCCGGATCATTCGTAGGATTCTTGATGCTAAAAAAGAAGGTCATAATTGAATCCTTTTCACAATAACCTTGACGCCCTGGCGCGGCTATAACATAAAAAAACGAATACAAATAATATCGGCTCAAACCATATTCCGCCGTCATTTTTTCTTGACACACAATCACAGCCGCTCTATATTTTTATTAAAAAAAGGGAGTTACTATTAAATTCAATTATTTTTTAATAAAGGATCTGATTATGAGAAAGTTTCTTCGATGGGTGATTAGTTTCATCTTGGTGTTTAATATCATCACATTTTTCTTTGTCCCAAATTTTCTACACGGGGAGGAAGTTACAAAAACACAGGATAATGATCTTGCCTTAGATTTTATCTTGAAAGATTTGGATGGCAGGAATGTCAGGCTGAGTGATTATAAGGGACGTACGGTATTACTGTATTTCATGGCTACATGGTGCCCAGAGTGTCGTTCCACAATTTCCCAGCTGAAAGAAATCTATTCCTTATATAATGCCAAAGGTCTGGTTCTTTTGAATATCAATGTAATGGAATCGCGAGAGAAAGCGTTAGCTTTTTCAAAGAAAAACAGTCTACCATTTCCTACGCTTCTGGATGGAGATGGAAAGGTGTACCAGAGCTACGGTGTTGTTGGCGTACCTGTTAAGGCATTGATTGACCGAAATGGTCGGATCATTTGCTGGAACTGCCGTACTCTTGATAAAATGCTGGAGAAACAATTTGAGTTGAAAACCACTCAGTAGCAGGGATTTTACATTCTTTCACATATCCGCCTGATTTGTACAGGATCATGTAGAAAAAGCTAAGGGGGTCGATTGGGGCAACGGCAAATTGCCGTTATTTAGGCTCAATTGGATACCCTGCATCTGTCCAGGCATGAAAACCGCCCTTGAGGGCGCTCACCCTTTTAAAACCCTTGTCTAATAAGATCTCGGCCGCACGGGCACTCGTAGCTTCATTGTGTCAAGTACAATATGTTACGATCTCCTTATCCCTCGGCAGTTCACTGATCCTGTCTTCCAGTTTAACTATGGAGATTCTTATGGCCCCTTTTATCTTGATTTTGCTGTCTTCATATTCTCGTCCTGCCCTGACGTCAATAATAACTACATCCTCACCTCTATCAATCTTGGCCTTCAGCTCCTGCACTGTAATTCGTGGAACTACATCAGTAGCAGGGGATGCAGCCGGTACAATCAGCTGATTCAGTAAAATGAAGAGCAGAGAAAAAAATAGCCCTTTTAATAACCGTCGCGTCGACATCCTCATTTCGTCCTTCCAGGGAAAATATTTTGCAGTTAGTTCAAATTCACTGATTACCAAGTCGATCTCACTTAATTATGCCAGCTCAAAAATTGGGTGGGTCGTTCGTTTACTATTCCTTTTTTACTGACCGGGGAAAACAGCATTCCCAACTTGGCATACCATCTTCTTCGTTGCGAAGTTTCATGGTCCAATCGCCCTTGCTTACTTCCGAGGCAATGATCCTGTTGCCATACTTCTTGCCTCTTACTTCAACCTTGTCGCCGGCCGCAAATTTGATCTTCTGATTCTCAATGAACCACTTGGGCCCTAAATAGACAACGTACTTATTGCCCTGGTCCGTCGTAAATCTCATCTGCAGACCGTCTTTTACACCTTTCATCGGTTCGATTTTCGCTACTTTACCAGGCTCGGCTATTATAGCCTCCTGCCCGGTAAATGATGTCTCGGCATCAAGTGCTGGCACCCCCAAAGTCCAGGCACCCTTTGGTGCGGTTGGCCCAGTTGCCTGAGCAAATGATGTCTGCGCAAAAATCAGCATAAAACTCGCTGCTACCACAACCCATATTGCTACCTTTCTCATACTTTCCTCCTTAGACCAATTGTTTTGACCCACCCGATTTCGAGCTTATAGATTACTTTAAAATGATATATTGGATTGCTATTTTAATAAAAACGGCAGACTACACAATAGTGGTTTAATAGATGTAGAATAGTAGTTCAACACTACCATAATAACAATAGAGAAGTACTCGCGTTATTGGTCAATATTCTGTAAACACTGTGCGGCGCTGCAAAGGAGTCAGGTTTAAGAATGTTCTTTTAAGGAATCATATTGGCAAAATACTATCACCGGATATTTCGTTACGGATTAAATATTGCCAAGTGATATATTGCCTGCAGTTATTGATTAGCATTTGTTGTATGCGATAGAATAATAGAAAAGTTGACTAAAATTTTATAACACTCTTGGCAAATAGAGGATCCTGTAAAAGTTTTTTTGCGAATTTCACATATTTCGAGACGATGGCTCTGATGGCTAGTTGCAATGCATAAGGTCTGATGGGCTTTTCCAATAGATAGGTAATATCTGAAGCAACGCACATCTTTACCACCTCATCATTTGCATTTCCCGTAATGATAATAGTGTCCTGATGAGCCATGGGGAATTTATCCAGAATAGAGTTAAGGAAGTCAAACCCTGTTTTTTTCCCCATGAAGACATCCAAGATAAAAATTGCGACCCCGGTCTTCTGTCTCCGACAGAAAGATAATGCTTCATTTGAATCAGTAAAAGTGAGCACTTCGCCCCATGTATAGAACCTTTTGATAATCTCGAAAATAACTTCACATACTGACGGGTCGTCATCTACAATGATTGCCGGTATACCATCTGACATATTTACCCCCGATTTATATCGGCTATATTAACTATTATAAGATATCCCTTTTTTTCATAATTGTAAACATAGTTCTCGACTTTTTCTCTGACGCCTTTATAAATTGATATCTTGGACCACAAGGGATTTTTTTGTTGCAACAGAGAGTGATTAATTTGTATAGACAGTTTACCATGAGTATAAACTCACACGAAAACACCAAAGCAGAACATCTCCTTGGCAGCATAAAAAACAGAAACCTTCAAATCATTGCCGAAAAGGTTATCCAGGGTGTACCGGTAAATGAGTCGGATACGCTTGCCATGTTAGCTACTAACGATATACTGGAGCTGGGATCAATCGCAAATTACCTGAAGTCGAAGCTGCATGGAGATGCCGTCTACTATAGCATTCTGTTTCCCCAAAATGGGTGAGCCCTGATGGATAAAAGACCGTCCATCATAGGGAAGATGTTCGACGGAATAGCGCCAACCTATGATCGACTTAACACCATCCTTTCCTTTTCCATCGACAAGTCTTGGAGGAGGGCGGCTGTAAAGGCCCTTGAGATAAACGCGGGAGATACAATCCTGGATATAGCCACCGGTACGGGCGACCTGGCGCTTATCGCAGCTCGCCGCGGGGGACGGGTTATAGGCATCGATCTCTCGAGGCAGATGCTTTCGCGTGCCTTTTTCAAGGCACGGAAACATTGCCTCGGTACACAGTACATGGTTGTGCAGGGTGATGCCCTCTCTCTCCCCTTTCGCGATGAAACCTTCAACAGCGCCATGGTGGCTTTCGGGATCAGAAACGTGGATAATATGGCGACCCTCCTGGATGAGATATATCGGGTCCTCAATGTGAACGGCCGTTTTTCCGTACTTGAATTTTCCGTGCCGGGAAATTTGTTATTCAGATGGATATACATGGTATACCTCAAAAATGTCCTGCCGGTCATCGGCGGTTTTATTTCCGGGGATCATGATACATACCGGTATTTGCGGGATTCAGTGATTGGGTTTCCCCCTCCGGCGGAATTGGAGGAGATGATGGAAGGATGTGGCTTCAGGGTTGTCCGGTCACAGCCGCTCTTTGGGGGGATATCCCACCTTTATCTGGTGCAAAAACAGAAATGAGCTATAAGAACTTAAGAGAATTTATCAGCAGGCTTGAGGCGGAAGGGGAACTTTTCAGGCTGGGCACAAAGGTATCACCGGCACTCGAGATCACTGAGATAACCGACCGTATGTCCAAAAGCCCCGGAGGCGGAAAGGCGCTCTTATTTGAAAACGTGGAAGGTTCAGCATTCCCCGTACTCACGAATGCCTTCGGGAGTACACGCAGATTATCCCTCGCCCTAGGTGCCGCCCCGGATGTCCTGGCATGCAGACTCAAGGAAATACTTGAGCAAGCTCCTCCCGGTTCGATAAGAGAAAAACTGGGCTTCATACCCAAGGCGTTTGAATGGGCGAAATTCCTCCCCCAGACAAAACGCATGAAAACACCCCCATGCCAGGAGGTCATTCTCAGGGGAGATGAAGCGGACTTGACGAAACTCCCCATCCTCCATTGCTGGCCCAAGGACGGCGGGAGGTTTGTCACTCTGCCTATAGTCTTTACCAGGGGCCTTACAGACAAGAAGAGAAATGCGGGTATGTACAGGATGCAGGTCTATGACAGTAAAACCACCGGCATGCACTGGCACATCCACAAGGACGGCGCCCACCACTATCATGAATACAAGAAGGCGGGCAGACGTATGGAAGTGGCCGTCGCCATCGGATGCGATCCTGCGGTAATCTATGCGGCGACAGCCCCCATGCCCAGGGGAGTGGATGAGATGATCCTCGCCGGTTTTATCCGCCGGAAACCCGTTGTGATGGTAAGGGGCGTCACTGTAAATATCGAAGTGCCTGCTGAGGCGGAATTCATCCTGGAAGGCTATGTCGATTCTGAAGAAACCAGGATAGAAGGACCTTTCGGCGATCACACCGGCTACTACTCCCTCGAAGAGTTATATCCGGTCTTTCACCTTACCGCCATTACCCACAGGAGAAACGCGATCTACAGCGCCACCGTGGTAGGCCGCCCCCCGATGGAGGACTGCTATCTCGCTCTGGCCACAGAACGGATATTCCTCCCACTGGTCCAGGCCGTCATGCCGGAGATAAAGGACTACTGGCTTCCCTGGGAAGGGGTCTTCCATAATATCGCAGTTGTGGCTATAGAGAAGGAGTTCCCCCGGCACACCTCCAAGGTGGTCAGCGGTCTGTGGGGGACGGGGCAGATGAGTTTTGCCAAGGCTATAGTAATTGTTGACGACGGCAGCCTATTGTCAAACGGAGGGAAGCTCTTTAAACATATCCTGGACACAGTTGATCTCAGCACGGATATAACTATAACTGAGGGCATCCTCGACGTCCTCGACCATTCAGCGCCCCAGCCATTCTACGGGTCGAAGATCGGGATTGATGCGACGTTGCGCATAACAGGTGAAAGGCCTCGCACCGCTGAAAAACCCGGCAGCCCCTTGAGCGATGCGGAACTGCTCAAACACCTCCAGAAAAGCGAGCCAGGGTTCAGCGTTATGAGAAGAGTCTTTCCGGAATGTGCTAATCCTCTTTATCTGCTGTCTGTTGCCAAGGAAAAAGGGAAGAACTCACAATACTATATTGAGCGGATATCAGGGGAAGCGCATGCCTCAGGGATTTTCGTCCTGTATGACGTCCACATAGATCTTACCGACGATTCCCTGGTGTTGTGGAAGGCCTTTAACAATGTGGATCCCTTACGGGATATCAGAATTACCGGCAAAGGGCTAATCATTGATGCCACGAGGAAAGGGCCGGCAGACGGCCATACCCGCCCCTGGCCGGATGAGATTGAGATGACAGCTTCTGTCAGAGAGCGTATAAAGGAGATAGTCAGATCATATACGGAATTTCCACATTGCTAAGGAGACAGGAACCCCCACATCATTTCTCCAGGGCAATATCCAGGACTTCCAGCATTTCATCTACAAAGAAAAAATTTATTTCCTTTTGGACTTTCTGGGGGATATCTGCCAGATCCTTCCTGTTCCATTTGGGCAGGATTATCGTTTTAATGCCGGCACGGTGGGCCGCTAAAACTTTTTCTTTAATTCCCCCAACAGGAAGCACAAGGCCCCGTAAAGTTATTTCTCCGGTCATGGCGAGGTCTTCCTTAACTTTCTTCCCGGTAATAAGCGACGCAAGGGCCGTCAGCATGGTGACGCCTGCCGAAGGTCCGTCCTTAGGAATAGCACCGGCCGGTATATGGATATGAATATCGTTCTCTTCGAAAAAATTTACGGAGATGCCCATGTAACCTGCGTTAGCCCGGATAAAACTCAGGGCGGCCATGGCCGATTCCTTCATGACGTCTCCGAGCTGCCCAGTCAGTGTCAGCCCTTTTTTCCCTTTCATGGCTGTAGCTTCGACAAAGAGGATATCACCTCCTGTCGGTGTCCAGGCGAGGCCTGTTGCGACGCCCGGTTTGGATGTCCTTGCGCTGACTTCCGAGATGATGCGGACGGGTCCCAGATACTTATGCAGATCTTTAACCTTGATTAAAGCATTTTTCAGCTCGCCCTCAGCGACCGCGCTTGCCACACCCCGGCATATGGTGCCTATCTCTCGTTCAAGATTCCTCAAACCAGCTTCCCTCGTATATCCTGAAATAATGTGGTTGATCGACGCTTTCGTAAAGGTTATCTGCTCCGGAGTAAGACCGTTGGCCATTATCTGTCTGGGGATGAGATAGCGCTCGGCAATCTTGACCTTTTCGTCCTGCGTATAGCCGGGAAGTTCGATGACCTCCATCCTATCAAGCAAAGCGGCAGGGATCGTATCCAGGATGTTGGCAGTGGTAATGAACATGACGTGGGAGAGATCGAACGGTACATCCAGGTAATGATCCATAAAGGAATAATTCTGTTCCGGATCGAGTACCTCAAGGAGCGCCGAGGATGGATCACCCCGGAAATCACTACCCACCTTGTCTATTTCATCCAGGACGAACACGGGATTATTTGATTCCGCCCTTCTTATGCCCTGGATAATGCGGCCGGGAAGGGCCCCTACATACGTACGGCGGTGCCCGCGGATTTCCGCTTCGTCTCTCACACCTCCCAAAGCAATACGAACAAACTTACGGCCCAGGGCATGAGCTATAGAGAGTGCCAGAGAAGTCTTACCCGTACCAGGAGGTCCGGCAAAGCAGAGGATCGGTCCTTTTGAATCTGGTTTCAGCTTCCGTACAGCGAGGTACTCCACTATGCGCTTTTTGGGTTTTTCGAGCCCGAAGTGGTCCTCATCCAAGGTTTTTCGTGCTTTCTTGATATCCATGTTATCTTCCGTGCTTTCCATCCATGGAAGTGAAGTCATCCAGTCCAGGTAGGTTGATGATACCGTATATTCGGCTGAGGACGGATGCATACGGGACAAACGCTCCAACTCGCGGAGAGCTTCTTTTTTTGCTTCTTCCGGAAGATTTTTTTTCTCAATTTTTGCACGGTACTCTTCGACTTCAACCTTGGTTTCATCTGTTTCTCCCAACTCCTGTTGGATCGCCTTGAGCTGCTGCCGGAGATAATATTCACGCTGACTTTTGTCTATATCTTCCTTTACCTGAGACTGGATTTTACTGCCCAGTTCAAGAATTTCCACCTGATGATTTATAAGGCGCGTGACTTCTCTGAGACGTTGCTTGACATCGATTATTTCCAGGATGACTTGTTTTTCTTGAGCCGTGGCATTTATTACGGATGCAATTACATCAGCCAGAACGCCGGGAGAGGTAATGGACTTTGCCATGGTGCCGAACTCCTGAGGTAAAACTGGTGACAATTTAACCATCTTTTCAAACAAACCGGTAAGGTTTGCCATGAGCGCCTCTACCTCGATATCCTTTTCCACCACATCTTCAACAACCTGCACCCGCGCCTGAGAATATGACTTACCCTCTACAAATTCCGCAATTTTAAATCTGCTCACGCCCTGTACAAGAAGGCTTGCCCCGCTTTCGCCTACTTTTGCCATCCTCAGGATCACAACGATCGTCCCCATGTTATAAAAATCCGCCTGTCCCTCTTTGGTGTCTGATGGCGGTTTCTTAGACATGACGAGTCCGATGATGCGATTTCCGGTCATCGCCTCATCGACAAGTGTTATGGCATGTTCACCAACTACCTCGAGCGGAAACACCATATTCGGAAAGACTACGATGTTAAATAAAGGCATGATAGGCAAGACATCAGGGATATTAAGAGTTTTTATCTCTTCAGGTGGTCTCTCTTCTGCCATATGAACCTCCAAACTGGTTGAACAGCATGACCGAACTCAATTTAGATGATTAGTCTTCCTGAATAGGTATTCTACGAACTTTATCCAAAGGCAGCTTAGCCATCCAGATTTGCAGAAGCCCATCCGTGTATGTTGCTTTAACCAAATCGGTATCAACGGGATAAGGAAGATGCAGTTTTCTTTCAAAATATCCATATGTGATTTCAGCAAGGTGATACCTCGTATTTCCTGTAACCTGTTTCTCCCGCTTTCCATAAATTCTCAACACCCTTTGATCAACTTCCAAGTATAGATCCTCTTTTTGAACACCCGCAATATCGATCAGTATCATGATCTCTTTCGGAGATTCGTAAATGTCAGCGTGAGGCCTCCATACGTTTTGGAAAACGGTAAAAGTTGAGTTGATCAAACGGAACATCTCGTCGAAACTTCTTCGAAATTCGGAATCGAGCCCTCCGAGATCATCTGAAAATCTTATTTTTATCATTTTCGTCTCCTGAATATGGCGGTAAGAAAGGATGACCACTATTATTAAAAGTTAGCACTAATAAATATGTTTTGTAAAGAATTTCTATTGTGCAGCCACAACTATCGTTCTCCTTCATTTTTATCCGGCAACATGTTATATAATTTCACACTATGAAACATTTGCATGATTGCGCGCGAGTCATCGCGAGGGTGAGGGGAAACGGATCGAAGATTCTCCGCAGTTTACTGCGTAGAGCTTCAATTATGCGAAGCCTTCTTACAAATCAATTTTCTGAGGTCTATTATGCTGCTTAAGCCCTGGACGATCATTTCAAGTCATGTTGATAAATCCTACCGGGTATTCAACCTGCGTCATGATCTCGCTTGTTCACCGCGCACAAACCAGACATATGATTTTTATGTTCTGGAGTCTCCGCCCTGGGTAAATATCATCCCGCTGACGCCGGAGAACGATGTCGTGTTGATTCGTCAGTACCGTTTCGGCATTCGAGACATCACTCTTGAAATTCCCGGCGGCCTTGTTGAATATGCCGACTCTCCCGAGGAAGCGGCCCGCCGTGAATTATGGGAAGAAACAGGATACCGTGAAGAATTACTGGTCCCGTTGGGGTTTATATACCCCAATCCTGCTATTCAGAATAATCTTTGCTATACCTACCTTGCAAGGAATGTATTTCACGTAGGACAACGGAATCAGGATGAACGTGAGGACATTGAAGTTGTTCTCCGGCCGCTCTCAGATATCCCCCGGCTTATAAAAGAGGGAATCATTACACATGCCCTGGTTATTGCGGCATTTTACCGCTACTATATGGAGTATCTGCCGGAGATGAAATGAAAGAAAAAGACAGAAGCATGGTCGACGTCATCAAGAATCGCATCCGGGCGGCGCGGGGTGAAATCGAGCCCGAACTGATCTTGAAGGGCGGCAGGGTAATCAATGTATTTTCTTGCGAGTTCATAGAGGCGGATGTGGCAATCTATGATGGCATTATTGTGGGAGTCGGAACGTATGAAGGAGCCAAGACACTCGATGTAAAAGAACAGGATATCTGCCCCGGCTTCATCGATGGACATTTCCACATTGAAAGTACCATGCTTTCACCGCCTGAACTTGCCAGGGCAGTCCTTCCCCATGGAACCACCGCAATTATTGCCGATCCGCATGAGATTGCCAATGTGCTGGGGGGCAGAGGCATCCGTTACATCATGGAGAGCAGTAAAGATCTCCCTGTAGATTTTTATGTCATGCTGCCTTCATGCGTTCCCGCAACCCATCTGGAAACCTCAGGAGCCCGATTGTCCCGTGATGACCTGGTGACTTTTAAGGGCGAGCAGCGTGTTCTAGGCCTGGCGGAAATGATGAATTACCCCGGTGTTATAACAGGTGCAAATGATGTGCTGGAAAAGATTTCAGCCTTCTGCGATACAGTTAAGGACGGTCATGCTCCCCTTCTTGCCGGCAAAGATCTCAATGCCTATATTACCGCCGGGCTGCGTTCGGATCATGAATGTACCGGGATTTCGGAGGCTATGGAAAAACTGCGGCTGGGTATGCATATCATGCTCAGGGAGGGAACCCAGGAAAAAAATTTGAAAGCCCTTCTGCCGCTTGTCTCACCGGCTACAGTAGGGCAATGCTCGATGGTTTCCGATGACCTCCATCCCCATGATCTCCTGCACAGGGGTCATTTGAACCATCTGGTCGACATAGCCATAAATTATGGCATTGATCCTATTCTCGCCATTATGATGGTTACACTCAACTCAGCCCGTTTCTACGGCTTGAAGGACCTCGGCGCCGTGGCCCCCGGCTATCAGGCCGATCTGTTGATACTGTCATCTCTCCAACCGGTGAAGGTTAATACCGTAATAAAAAATGGACGCATCGTTTGCAAGGGCGGACACTGCACCACTCCCACACCGCAGCAATCACAGATGGATTATCTGACACCGATGAACATCAGGCCCTACAGTCCGGATTCATTCGTCATACCCGAGAAGGGTGAGTTCATCCGTGTAATCGGCATAATCAAGGATCAGATTATTACAAAGAGCACTGTGGTAAAGGCTCCTGTGAAAAACGGTGTCGTTGTATCAGATATCCAAAAGGATTTAATCAAAATTGCCGTTATCGAACGCCATCATAACACTGGAAACATCGGGCTCGGTATGGTTCACGGATTCGGTTTGAAGCAGGGCGCCCTTGCTTCATCTATCGCTCACGACTCCCATAACATCATATCCGTGGGATGCAGTGATCCGGATATATACAAGGCGGTTAAGACCGTAGAAACCATGGGGGGAGGTCTGGCCGCCGTAAAGGATGGCGATGTTCTGGCAAGGCTCCCGCTTCCGATTGCCGGACTCATGTCTGAGTTACCTCTCAAGCAGGTTGCCCATAACCGGACAGAAATGATACACGTCTCGAGATATTTAGGTTGTCATTTGAGAGAACCTTTTATGGCCCTTTCCTTCCTGGCATTGCCCGTCATCCCGGCGTTGAAAATTACAGACAAAGGACTGGTCGATGTAACACAATTTATACATGTACCGCTGTTTGTATGAAGATGCCCCCATCTGTCTAGGATATCCGTCTTCCTTAGGTAGCATATACCTATCATTGTTCTTCTATTTTATCCTCATTGTCTTTTGCGATTAAGCGCATTAATTATGATTAAGATTCACAGGCATGAAAGTGAATTTCTATCAAACATCTGAAGGCATGGGAGTGTCATTTATTATAAAAGTACAGAGCATAAAGTCTTAGTTATAGTATGGAGGGGGATATGGAAATCGAAGGGAAGCGAATTGTTTTGCTGGTGGAAGACCGTTATCAGGTTCTGGAGCTATGGTATCCGCTGATCCGGCTCCGGGAGGCCGGAGCCGCGGTGACCGTAGCGGGCCCGGAGCGCGGTAAGGTTTATAAGAGTGCCGAGGGCTATGAGATTACAGCCGATGTGTCTGCCGGCAGCATCAAAATCAAAGAGTATGACGCAATCATTGTTCCGGGTGGATATGCCCCTGATTTAATGCGGCGCAATCCCGCCATGGTCGCACTCGTGAAGGAAGCAAATGATCAAGGTAAAGTAGTCGCGGCTATTTGCCATGCCGGTTGGATGCTGGCTTCGGCCGGTATCGTTCGCGGAAAACGAGTTACCAGCTTTCACAGCATAAAGGATGATATGATCAACGCCGGTGCGAACTGGCTGGATGAGCCCGTCGTCTGTGACGGCCGGGTCATAACCTCACGCAAACCCGAAGACCTGCCTTTCTTTTGCCGTGAGATTATCTCTGCACTCTCTGAATAAAGCAGGCAAACTTAAGGGCAGGCAAAATGGATAAACTGGTGGTGTGGGCATATAAAAAAAGGAGGTTTCAAATGGCTGCCAATAAGCAAAGGAGTCTATTCCTAGCATGGCTTGGAATTTACTTCCTCTCAATTTTTTTGTTAGTGGCATTTCACCCGTTTGAGTCCTCAGCCGCAATATACAGATGGATAGATGTGAGTGGGACAGTTCACTTATCAGACAGCCTTGATGATATACCTCCTTCTTACCTTCACAGTTTCAGAGTCATAACGGAACCTCAGGAGAGAGGCAGTGGGGATGTGATACCCTTTGAAAGAACAGCATCGGGGCTTGTCTTAGTCAATGCTATACTGAATGATGGCGTGAAGGTAAAGATGGTCTTAGATACAGGGGCCAATCTTGTAGTTTTAACCGAGGCAGTTTCAAAAAAATTACGTCAAGACCTGACCTCCGGGGATGAGACTATAAAACTTTACACCAACTGTGGGGAGGTCGAAGGGAAGTCTTTTGTAATCAATAAAATTGAACTCGGAAACGCGCGAAAAGAAAATGTCCGGGCTGTTATTACCCCTAATGATTATTCCCTCAGCGGCTTTGACGGTCTGCTGGGTCTCAGCTTTTTAGGAGATTTTAAAGTAACGGTGGATTATCAAAACGAGAAGATCATCATAGGTAAATGAAGCAAATAAGATTTTATTGATGTGATGAAAAATCTCAGATGCGTCTCGCATACGGCGCGACGTTGCGGGAGAGAAGTTCTGCATGCTTCCCCGGTCCCTTGTAAAAAACGCAATGATAGGACCTTTGAATGCTGCTGCCTCTTGCGGTCATTTTCCCTTGACACATAACATACTTTTCCTTACACTTCCAAAAACAAAACCGTTCCTGTCATAATTCATTACAAATCTGGGTTGTCGAACCCCCCCTTTTTGGGGGGCTGTTCAAAAACGCTTAGATGTAAGGCGCTCAAAAACCGAAGCGCGAGGCGTATATAGAAATACGTTAAGCGTTTTGGTTTGCAGAGCAACGCAGCAAATGAACGTTTTTCAACAGGCCAATCTTCATTTGGATGAAGTGATTGTCCTTAACCTTTTGTGAGAGTGAGGATATAACATGCCTGCCCTTTTGAGCAAATTTTTCAAAAATTTTTATAGAAAGACGCCTGCAAAGAATATAGGTCCGGAAAAGAAGACAATTATGGATGGACAAGGAACAATGTCCTATCCGGGCGGTATGAATTATGTCGGAGAATGGAAAGACGGCAAGTGGGATGGGCAGGGCACATTGAGCTATCCTGGCGGATTGCGTTATGCAGGGGAATGGAAGAATAACAAAATGGATGGTCATGGGACTATGACCTTCCCTGACGGTGCACAATATACGGGTCAATTTAAGAATGGAGAATTCAGCGGACAGGGGACCATGATGTTTTCCAACGGGAAAAAATATACAGGTGAGTGGAAAGACGGCGAGCCTAATGGTCATGGGACCATGGACTTTCATGATGGTGCGCAATATATAGGTCAGTTCAAGAATGGCGAATTGAGCGGACAGGGAACTATAACATTCCCCGACGGCAAGACATATGTAGGACAGTTTAAAAATAATCTTTTTCATGGGCACGGTACGATGTCCGGTGATAACGGCATGCACTATAGCGGGGAATGGAAGGATAACAAGAGGGAAGGGCGGGGAGTTTTGACCTCACGGGACGGCAGATCATATGCCGGTCAGTTCAGAAATAATGAGCTAAATGGAGAGGGAACTCTGACAGAGCCGAACGGCAAAAAATATGTCGGGCATTTTAAAGATAACAAAAAGAATGGAAAAGGGACTTTAACTTTGCCGGATGGCACCGAATATGCCTGTGAATGGAAGAACGACATGATGGAGGGGAAGGGCACGATAAAATTTTCGGACGGCAGGACATATGAGGGTCAATTCAAAGATAGTAAGATGAACGGCCATGGTGTGTTAACTTTTCCCGATCGAAGAAAGTATACAGGGCAATTTAAAGACGGCGTTTTGGAAGGGCAGGGAACCGCAAAATTTCCTGATGGTAAATCTTATGTGGGTCAATGGAAAAACAGTATGTTTGACGGACAGGGGACCATGACATATCCGGACGGCGGGGAATACATAGGACAGTTTGAAAATGGTATGCCTCATGGGCAGGGGACGATGACCAGGCCCGATGGTCAATACGTCGGCCAGTTTAAGAACGGAAAGAAAAACGGACAGGGTACCGTGACTTTTACCAACGGGACAAAATATGCAGGTCAGTTCAAGAATGACGACTATAACGGGCAGGGGACGTTGATACTTCCGACCGGCGAAAAATATGTGGGCGAGTGGAAGAACGGCAAGTTTATGGAAGTCAATTAATTCATTTATTCACGAGCCTTGCTATAACCCGCTTTGATAGCCTCAGCCTCCGATTTAAATATAACGCGATGATGAGATTTAACTTGGTCGTAATACTTCATGCCCGGCAGGTGATATCGTTTGCTGTCCCGGTTTCCAATTACCCTTACTTTCACCTGCGAACGGGCGACGTCCTGGGCGTGTCTCCCTGATTCTTTCGCACGATTGTCATGCTCTGCAGATATAAAATTCCGGGATGCAGGTGGAGAAATATCCCCTGAGCTGTCCGGAGCCTTGATAGGTGAGACCCCCGTTTTTTCTTCTACAATCGAAAGTGAACGGTCATTTCTTTCATAAGAAGCTTCCTTCCCTATATAATTGGATGCTGACATTTTCCGGCCTTCGGTAGGGTATTCCTTGGGCAACAATACAAGGATGCAGAGAGAAACAACAACGATAACCCAAATGATAATACCCAGCCAGAAAATACCCCGGAAAATGCGCTTCCTGAAAAGCTGCTTGTGACTGTCTTTTTGCTCAAAAGCTGTATTTTCCCCTGAGAAAAGAGATAATTGCTGCCAATACCTCATCTGATGATTTTGGCCGGATTGCCTCCGGTAGTGTCTCAGGATATATTTTTCATTCAGCCTTAAATACGCGGCGCACTTTTTTAAATATTCTGCAATAATTATTTGATTAGGGAATGAACTGAAATTATCATCTTCCAAGGCCTTAATCAAAGAAATGCTGATGCCCGTGAACTTAGAGATCTCTTGCAATGATATAAGGCGTGATTCCCTCTTTCTTCTCAAATACTGGCCAAGAGTCTCTTCCATTTATCACCGTTGTTTTATGTTAAATACCTCTTCTTTATGGATTGACTATAGTGGGTATGAAAAATTGAGTCAAAAGAAAAAAGGATATGATTACAGTATTTCTCTTAAAAAAGATGATTATTTCAATTCCCAGTCCTTGAGAATGGGGAAGCCGTTAAAGCAGTATTGAAATATCTATCCTGTGATTGAAGATAACAGACAAGGAATCGACGTTAGAGCTCATTGAAGTCTTTCGTCAACTTTAATCTCCCATTCTTGATCATGGATTCCTTGTTTTTTTCTATCCATGCTGTCATGTATTCGCTTCTCTTCATCTTCAGCAGCAAATTCGTTAGGACTGCCTTTTTTGCGTCGAAGTCATGGAAATCCAGTTTTCCCCTCTCCTTAAACTTCACTATTATGAAGCTACCATTGATATAATATACATTATCCGGATAAGGGTTCTGTTCGGAAGTTTGCAGGAGGTCATTACTTAAATCCTTGGAAAAGCCGATTTTCGGTATGGTATAGCCGGGGAGAAAGAATCCTGTTTCTTCTATCTGCAGCCCCTTTTCCTTAGATATTTTTTGCAGCGTCTCTCCCTTCTTAAGACTCTCGAGGATTCCTTCTGCATCCTTTTTGCACAGGCGCATGGCTTCTCCCTCTACAAATTGATTTTCTACCTCCTTTTCAATTTCATTCAAAGCGGGGACGTAAGAGGGTTTTTTGGCAGTGAGTTTCAGGACGTAATATGATTTGTCGTCTGAAAGGACAGGACTAAGTTCATCCGTTTGCAGGCTGAAAGCAATTTTGGTAAAGTCCTTCACCTGTCTGAATTCTTGGGGTGTATTTTTTGAATTAAATAAACTTGTAGTGCTGATTCTATATACATGTTGTCTGGCGTAATCGTCAAAATTTTCTTTTTGATAAATTTCGTCATGGGCCTTCTTGGCCTCTTCGGCGGCAATATGTCTGCTGCGACCCTGCTTTAGTTCGGCAATGATCTTGTCTTTTACTTCGGATAAGGGAGCTACTGCACCTCCCTTTTTCATAAAATTATCTTTGTGACGATTATAGAATTCGACCACATCCGCCTCAGGTACGTTTACAGAGGATAGGAAATCGTGTCCGGAAAATGATATATACTTTACCTGAATCTGCTCCGGAACGAGAAAATCATCTTGATGCTCTTTCAGGTATGATTCCAGGTCGGCGCGTTGCGGGCTTACCTTGCTTTTATAATTCTTTGAAGAAAGGCTCAGATAGCTTACATTTATTTTTTCATTCTGAAATCGGTACAGATCAAGGACTTCTTTATCTGAGACCTTAACGGCTCCCTGGATAATATCCTCCAGTTTTGCCATAGCGAGCATCATTCTTTGCGTGTCTTCAAAATCAGCGGGAGCCATCCTGTTGTAACGCAAGACCTGGTTATAAACTTTTTCATCAAAAACTCCTGCCCTTTGAAAAGCTGGGTTAGCAATGATAGATGCCTTAACTTCATCCTCGGTAACCTGTAAATTGAGGTCCCTGGCATTTTGCAGAATAACCGCCTCATTAATGACGTCATTATATGCCTGTTGCTTAAGATTCAGACTTTTAAGGATATCATCGGTAAGGACACCACCGTATTGCTTCCTATAGATTTCAACAAGATTCTGATATTTCCTTTGAAACTCCATGTATGGGATGGCTTTACCGTCGATAACGGCGATTGCTTCCGCCTGCTGCCTTCCGCGTGTTGTACCAAAATACAAGACGAAAACAAAAATAATCATTCCCAGCAATACAATCATCAGCCAATGTCTGGCGTGTTTCCGCATCAGTTCAAGCATTCTATAATTCCTCAATCGTATTTAGGCAAAAACTTGTATTACAGCCCCTTCTAAAATGCAATAACTTTTTAAAAAGTCATTGATTAGGAAAATGAAATGCTGTATATGTTATACCCTCGTGATAAAATGACCGGTATCGTTACTGAAACAACACAAGAGAACAAGGAGGGAAGA
Source organism: Syntrophales bacterium (assembly GCA_035542475.1). Classification (GTDB taxonomy): domain Bacteria; phylum Desulfobacterota; class Syntrophia; order Syntrophales; family UBA2185; genus DATKLL01. The sequence goes on along the minus strand of DATKLL010000189.1, from coordinate 179 downwards.
TCTTGCTTTTTGATTATATTTTGGGAAAATTTTCAAATGATCTTGCTATAGATCTAGGAACGGCAAATACATTGGTTTACATGAAGGGTAAGGGTATTGTATTAAATGAACCTTCCGTGGTTGCCGTCCATAAAGATGCGCGGGGTACAAAAAAGGTTCTTGCTGTCGGTCTGGAAGCG
>DATKLL010000188.1:0-33394 GCA_035542475.1 Syntrophales bacterium | reverse complement strand
TAAGCAACGACAGGGCGTTATCAACCTCAAGGCGCGCCTTCAGTTTCGTCTGGCGCAATTCCTCTTCGGCCCTGCGCTGCAATGCCTTTTCGCGGCCAATATTCGACGAGATGATTCCGGCATCGAAGACATTAATGGAAGCAACGACGCCTGCTTCCCAGACTGTCTTCAACTCCGTAAAGGCAGCACCCGACCTCTGGCCATAGTTCCCTACGGCATCTAGGGAGGGGTATCTACTGCCCGAGGCAACATCGACCCTTGTCTTTGCCTGTTCCACTTTTTGCGTGGCTTCAATAATGTCGGGGCGGTTCTTCAAAAGGTCTTCGACTTCCTGCGATTCTACCTTTTCGACGGCAGTGAGTACGCCCGCAACATCAGGCACTTCTCTTCCATCCACCCCCATGAAATATGCAAGATTATATTTTGCGCGATTGATAGCCTCTTTTGCCCTGATCAGGTTCTGCTGTTCCGAGGCAAATTGTACCTCTATCCTGAGGTACTCCACTTTAGCCGCCCTTTCCGCCTTCAGAAGCAGTTCTGTATTTTTCCTCTGACTGTCCAACGCCTCTACGGATTTTTCGTTCGCTTTTATCAATTCCTTGAGTTGGAGAACCTTGTTAAAGGCGTTGGTAACGTTACTAATCACATCCTGACTGGTGAAGTCCTTTTTCGAAGATTGAATTGCATTATCTATCTCGGAGATTTTGACTTGGCCTGACAACCTTCCCCCCTGATAGATGGGCATCCTGAGGGCAAAAGCCCATGTATGAATATTCTGGCTGGTTATGGCGGGTACTGTAGGACCTTCTGTTTGAATATAAGGGAAGGGTCGATTTTCATGCAGGTATGACGCGTTCAGGTCAAGCTTTGGAAATTGCAGCCCCTTCGATCCTTTTAAGGCTTCCTTGGAGGCTTCAATATCAAGCTCGGAGGACTTGATGAGAGGACTTTTCTTCAGGGCGATGTCGATGCACTCGTCGAGGGTGAGGGGTTTCACATCACCAGCATGGGCTGCAAAAACAAAAATAAGGAAGAAAAACACAGATACAAAGCAAATTTCTGTCTTGCCGTTTTTTTTCTGCATCCTATGCATCATAAACACCTCGCTGATCTCATTATTATTACCTCTTCGATAAAGGTTGAGGAACGTTTTCTGTTGTTCTTCGTCAAGCACAATCCTTGCGTCTATTATATGCAAAACCGTCATTCTCTGTATTTCGCCTTGCATACGCTAGGATTCCGCAGACAAATGAATTTGCCGCATTTATTGAAAAGACGAGTTGAAGGGACGAAAATTAACAGCGAAGAGGCATGGATGTGAAGTTGATATTGGAATAAAAAGATTCAGGTCCGCCATTGAAGATCTCGGGCGAATACAATACCCGGTGATCTGGAGATATAGCGTCTACGATTGCTGTATAAAAGTGGTTTTGCGAGATGAGGGAACGGGAGAAACAGTTCTTATGGACACATCCCTGCTTGCTTTGACTCTGCGTAAAATGCCCTCCATGCGAAAGCTTGTTCACCAGCTTGAGAGGAGCCATACCCAACAGAAGGGGTATTAGTAGCAACGTAGGGATAAGGATGAAAAGTCTCTTTTTGCGAAACACAAAAAACTCCTACGCCATTCATAAAAAATGGTAATGGCGAAAACACAAGTTCCTTGACGAATGGTAACGCCGTTTCATTTAAAAAAGCAAGATAAATGCCGAACGAGCCTGAGTAATTATAACTGATTGAAATAAAATGGTATCTTCATAATATTGACTTGATTGCAGTGGTTGAGGATGTTTGTTTTCATTCAAAAAGTGGATACTAATGATACAGATCAGGTATACAGATGGATATAAAGTATCCAGGCCATGGCTCTATTTGATCCATGCAAAAAAGCTGGAAATTGAAGGTTATACTATGGCAAAGCTACATGGCCGGATGTAGGTATCTCAAGAATAATTGAGATCGCCACAAGAGTTATTATCATTGATTTCGGATCGTAAGAAAGCATTCACGAAAAAATCACCAAACGCTCACTTTCAGGAAGGAGTTCATGAATTCGTAAGACGGAAAAGCAGGGTCTCATTTTTTGCGCATTTCATCGTGTATTCAACAATAAAAAGTTATTCTTATATGTTCAATAACGATATCAATCGTTGTGATAAAAAAGAGAATCTCATCGGCATCTTATTTTTTTTCTGCATAGCCAAATTCCTTGAGCAGGCGATCATCGTGGGTCCAATCTTTTCTCACCCGGACGAATAATTCCAGGTAAATCCTGGCGGCAAAAAATTTTTCCATGTCCAGTCTCGCCCTGGTACCGATCTTTTTCAACATGTCTCCTCTCCTGCCGATCAGGATGCCCTTCTGTGAGTCTTTAGACACATTGATTGTCGCCTGCACGCGAATCAGGTTTTTCTCCTCGTCTTCTTTGAACGAATCCACGACAACCGCCGTTGTGTAAGGGATTTCCTCATGGGTCAACAGGATGATCTTTTCCCTGATTATCTCCGCCGCGATGAAGCGTTCGGTCCTGTCTGTCATCATATCTTCGGGGAAATATTTTTGCCCCTCGGGCAGAAGCTTCAGGATTTGTTCTATCAGAATGTTTAACCCGTCACCGGTAATGGCAGAAATCGGAATTATCTCGGAGAAAGAGAAAAGACGCTGGAATCGGTCGATGACGGGGAGTATGTCTTGCTTCCGGACAAGGTCAATCTTGTTGATAAGGAGAATTACAGGCAGTTCAATGTCCCGGAGAGAATCAATAATCGGTTGATCATCGCGATGAACGCCGGAAGCGGCCTCCGCAAGCAGGAGGAGAATGTCGGCGCTTCTGAAGGTATCTGTTGCCGCGGCTACCATGAAGTGGTTTAACGGTGTTGTCGCCTTATGGATGCCCGGCGTATCCAGGAAGATGAGTTGCCCGTTTTCAATATTCTTTATACCCATGATCCTGTTTCGTGTGGTCTGCGGCTTATGGGTGGTGATGGCAATCTTCTCGCCTATGATCGCATTGAGAAGCGTTGATTTCCCCACATTGGGTCTGCCGATGATGCCTATGAATCCTGATTTGAACATATTAGTGACTGAGGGGCTGTTGAAAAACACTCATCTGCTGCGTTGCTCTGCAAACCAAACCGCTCAACGTATTTCTATATACGCCTCGCGCTTCAGTTTTTTAGCGCCTTGCATCTAAGCATTTTTGAACAGTCCCCGAAAAAAGGGTTTTTCAACAACTCCACCGAGCCTGTTTGTTTTTGTTTTCCTGCCGGAGACGGTCATGGCAAGGGTTCGCCTTTCCTGGCCATGGTCCACGGAAACATTTATTCCGGTAAGGTTGTACCGCTTTTTTAGTGCGTGTATATTTTCGTTTTTATGACCGTGAAAGGAAGAGATATCTTTAGGCGATACAGTAAAAATTACTTCTTTGGCGAGCACTCCTCCGGCGGTGAGTAAGGATGAAGCCATGTCTAAAAATATGGATTCTTCGACCAGTGACCGGAATGCCGGATGGTAAGGCCCCGCGATGATGCTGCCCGCTTTCTCCATTTCCCGGGTTGTTTGCAGACCGAGGCGGATAATAGGGATATCGGCTTCTTCAAATCTTCGCAACGCGTATTTACACATGTCGATCGCTTCGGACATGCTAAGAGGGGTATAATCTCCGCTTTCATACATCTCAGCCAGGGCTGTATCCTGGAAGACAACAGTGGGGTGAATTCTGACCATATCCGGCTTGAGGACAATGGTCTTGCTGATTGTGTATTCAAATCCCGACCGGCTGTCCCCAGGAAGTCCCACCATCAGGTGTATTCCTGTTTTAAACCCCCAATCCTTGAGTAACTCCGTGGCAGTCATCACATCAGAAGAAGAATGGCCTCTGTTTGAGAGACTCAGTACTTCATCTACGAGGGACTGAACGCCGATTTCGACGGTCGTAACACGGAATCGTTTGAGAAGATTCAGGCTGTCATCATCTATGTTGTCAGGTCTTGTTGAGATCCTCAGATCATACACCATTCCCTGCTTGATGAAGGGACCGGCGAACCCCAGAAGCTCAGCCTGATAGTCTTTCTCCATGCCGGTAAAATTGCCGCCGTAAAAAGCGATCTGGACATGATCTCTATTTTGTTTTTTGTGACTGAGGTACTCGTATACAGTTTCCCTGAAGGTGTCTTCTGTAATTCTCCCAGTGTGATTTCCGGCAGTCTTGTGTACATTGCAGAAGATACATCGGTTCGGGCAGCCCTGGTTCATGATGAAAAATGGGATAATCATCTGTGTCATTCTTATCTTTGCTAACCTTCTTCGATGGTATGGGGTGTTTTACGGTTTCGCGATCGCTTCCAGGGCTTTTTGAGCAGCCTGTTGCTCCGCTTCCTTTTTACTTTTCCCCATACCTGTGGCGGTGATCGAACCCGCGACAACTAAACTGATCTCGAAAACTTTATCGTGATCGGGGCCTGTTTCTCTAATCAGGGTGTACTTCGGGGTTTCCTTGAACCGGTTCTGGCAGATTTCCTGAAGCGCCGTTTTATAATCTCTGTATGTGATGCTCTTTGTCCCTTCCTCGATCAAGGGTGCGAAGATTCTATTTAAGAATTTGGATACCTCTTCAAATCCGCGATCAAGGTATATGGCTGCTGCAACCGCTTCAAAGGCATTCGAGAGGATGGAGTTCTTAGTCCTTCCCCCTGACCCTTCTTCTCCCTTGCCGAGGAGGAGGAAATCTCCGATATTAAGTTCCCGGGCCAGATCGGCAAGTGAATGTTCGTTCACAACATAGGCCCTCAGTTTTGACAGTTGACCTTCGGCGTAGTCAGGGAATTTCTTTATCAGCATATCGCTAAGGCAAAGTCCAATGACGGCATCTCCCAGAAATTCGAGCCTTTCATTATCCTTATAGGATTGTGCCGGGTTTTCATTGACAAAAGAGCGGTGTATTAGCGCATTATCGAGCAGATTAATATCGTTGAAGGTATAGGCGAGTATTTGTTGAAGATTCCTTAAAATAGTTAATCTTTCATCAGACATTGCTGACAATCCTCGCATACAGTTTTCCATCCTTAGAATCATCCGGTATCACATTTACAATGCGATTTGCCAGGGAAGAGTTGCCGTTTCTTATGAGGACGGGGATGTAATTGCCGGAAAATCCCTTCATGCATCCCGTATCTTTATCTTTCTTGTCTTCCACGAGAACGGTCAGTTTTTGTCCTATAAACCTTTTGGAAAAAGACTCTCTCTTTTTTCTTCCGATTTCCCTCAATATCTCACTGCGCATCTTTTTGACGGCTTCATTAACCTTGCCGGAAAGCTTCACGGCGTGCGTGCCCGGACGTTCTGAATAGGTGAATACATGAAGGTAGGCGACCGGTAATTCCTCAATCAATCGCAACGTATTATTAAATTCTTCCTCTCTTTCGCCTGGAAATCCTACCATGACATCGATTCCGAAGGCAATGTCGGGAATCGCCCGGCAGATTTCTTCCAGGCGGTTTTTAAAGAATGCCGATTCATAATTCCTATTCATGGCGGAAAGTATATTGTCGTCTCCGCTCTGGAGAGGGATATGAAGGTGCCTGCAGATGATCGCCCCCTTGCTCATCAGGCCTATCAGGTCATCCGTTATTTCCCCGATCTCTATAGAGCTGAGACGCAGTCTCTCGATGTTTTTGTTCTTCTCAACATATTCCAGGATATTAAAAAGATCTGACGGGGGGATGAGATCCCGGCCATAAGCACCAAGGTGAATACCCGTCAGGACTATTTCTCTATATCCGGACAGTGCCAGCTCTTCGATTTTGCTGAAAACCTCCATTTCAGGAAGACTCCTGCTCGGTCCCCTTGCATAGGGGACGATACAGTAACTGCAGAAATTGTTGCATCCATCCTGAATCTTAAGAAATGCCCTTGTATGTCCGGGGAATCTTAATGGGCTGAGGGCCTGTTGAAAAACACCTGATCCCCGCCTTTGCGGGGACGGCGTCTGCTGCGTTGCTCTGCAAACTGAACCGCTCAACGTATTTCCATATACGCCTCGCGCTTCGGTTTTTGAGCGCCTTGCATCTAAGTGTTTTTGAACAGCCCCTAAAAAAAAGGGTTTTTCAACAATCCCGCTGGACCCGTATAGCTCTCCGGCTTGACAAATGTCACTCACGAGGACTTGCGGGTTTCCCCTGACTATGTGCTGAATGATCTCTGGAATAAGTTCCTTTTCCGCATTACCTACAACAAGGGTTACACCGGGAATTCGGGCAATATCATGTGGTGCGACCTGGGCATAACAACCTGTTACGATAACAGATGCGTTAGGGTTTTTCCTGATTGCTCTCCTGATAAGCTGCCTCGACTGGTAATCAGTCCGACCTGTGACGGTGCATGTATTAATTATGTAACAATCAGCTTTCGTATTGAATGGCACTTGTAAAAAGACATCCTTGTCCAGTTTTTCTAAAATGCCCGCCGATTCGTATTGATTAACCTTGCAGCCAAGGGTTGATATGGCAACTTTGATCATTCTTCATGCCTTTGGATTTCTATTGTTGAAATGTAGTCGCCAGGTGCATCATTTGTCAAGGTTTAAGGATTACTGGATTTTTGTCAAAATATGAAGTAGCATCTGTTATATTTATTAGGGGGTCCAAAATGGATGACATTATAAAATTTATAACATCCCATCAAGTTATCATCGGGTTATGTGTATTTGCCGCAATTTTGATTTTATTCTTTCTGTTCAAGAAACTCATCAAGCTTGCATTATTATTAATTCTTATACTCATAGTCTTTGTCGGCTATCTGAGTTTTAAAGAGCCTGAGAAAATGCCTAAAAGCATAAGTGAAACCTTTCAAAAGGCCAAGGAATCAACGCGTAGTGTAGTGGAGAAGGGCAGAGAAGTATATGACAGTATAAAGGGTGTCTACAAAAAGGCCGAAAAACTGGTAACCAGGGATCTGGATAAGCAGTTGGAACCGGACAAAAAACCACCCGGGCAGAAATAAATTTTCTATCGTTGCATCGATAACTTGTATGTAATGGGAAGGTCTTATTAGGGGTTAAGAAAGGAACTAATTCAGAAAATATTGACCTCCATAGCTCTCGGTGGGCATGCCAAAACGCATAATTCACAGCCGTTGCATCTCTCCGGATCAAACAGGACTTTCATGGATTGTCGCTCAAGAGAGAGGGCATCGGTCGGACAGAACGCCGTACAGGCACCGCAGTGAACGCATTTATCTATATTCTGGCTCACGTTTTTTGAAACAGGTTCGACTTTGAGACCCTTTTCCTGCAGATAGCGGATGCCTTTATCAAAATTTTCTTTTGAACCACTCAGTTCAACGACAATTACCCCTTCTCTCCGGGGAAGTATCTGCGCCTTGAGAATATTGAAATCGAGATCATGTTTTTTTACCAGCTGGCATATAATAGGCTGGTCCACGTTGTTTGCCGTATAACGAATGACTACTTTTTTTGAATACATTCTTTTTATTGATCTCCCAGTATTATATTAATGTTAGGAGAACACAGGGATATTGTCAAGGGATTACTTATGCACATTCAAACATCTAACAGAGCGTTCCAGTCCATAAGACTGAATGTATCATGGAGGGAGTGATCATCATCGACCAGGAAGTACTGAAGGTTTGTAAAAACCGATGCGGCAATGTTCCGGACGGGTAGGGGGGGGACGACATCATCATTTCTCCCATGGTAGATCATCACGGGAAGGCGGAGTTTTTTGTTGAGATACGGTTTAAATTCATCGATATTGAGGGCTGGCGCCAGAAGAATTAGCTTCTTGATTTTTGCTTCGTGAGTGAACGCATAGACAGCGGCCATTAATCCTCCATAACTGGAGCCTACCAGGATCAGGTCAGATTTATCAGAGAGCAATTCATTCAATTTTTCCATTCTCTGGTTAAATGTACCGACAAAATCTTCGATAATCATTTCGGGGTATCTTTCCCTGAAATAAACGCCTTTTGTTCCCTGGCTCGAACTTTCGAGACCGTGAATAAAGATCCTCATTAGATCCATAAAAATCCCTTCTTAATCAACTTGGTATTGCAGATGAGTCGAAGCCTGATTGATATTTTTTATAACCGTCACTTTTGAAATTGATTTCATTATGGCGGTATGTTAAAAATTTCGCAAGAGGAGATTCTATCATGTCTATCGTTCTTCCCTTTAGGGCGCTCAGGCCAAGGAAAAAATTCGTTAAAGCGGTTGCTTCATATCCTTATGACGTGTTGAGTGAGGAAGAGGCAAAGAATATTGTCAGAGACAACTCTTTAAGTTTTTTGCGTGTGGAGAAATCAGAAGTCGATATGCCGGGTCCTTACACTGCACATGACAACCGCATATATGAGATTGCCGGAGAGAATCTCCACAGGATGATACAGGAAAAAACATTATACCAGGATAAAACACCGTGCTTTTACATATACCGTCAGAAAATGAATTCTCATGAGCAGTATGGAATTGTGGCAAGGGTGGGCCTTGCTGAATATGAATCTGGCCGGATCAAGAAACACGAGCTGACAACGGTAGACAAGGAAATTGATCGGATAAAGCACATTTTGACCATCAACGCCCAGACGGGACCTGTGTTCTTGACATATCCGCCTCAGGAGGTCATTGACGGCATGGTCAATAAAATTATTAAGAGTGATCCCGAGTATGATTTTGTTGCCGACGATGGGATTTCTCATACGGTCTGGGTTATAAAAAATGAAAAAGATATTGCAGCAATAAAGGGCTCGTTTGCGAAGGTTGATACTCTTTATATTGCCGATGGCCATCATAGAGCCGCGGCCGCCGCCGCTGTGCGGCGTATGAGGAGGGCACAGAACCCGGCCTCCAGGGAAGATGAAGCGTATAATTTTGTTATGGCGGTTCTATTTCCATATAATCAGCTTAAGATACTTGGCTATAATCGCGTTGTAAGGGACTTGAACGGCTTGAATGAAATTGAATTTCTTCGTATGGTTGGTGAGCAATTTTTTATTTCCGATAATTTTGCGGAGAAGTCACCAGGGCAGTACCATGAAATCGGGATGTATTTGCGAGGCAGGTGGTTTAAGATAGAACCAAAGGACGGCAGTTATGAAAAAGATGATCCTGTTAACGTTCTTGATGTCTCTATTCTGCAGGATAATCTGTTGAAGCCCGTACTGGGTATTCAAAATCCGAGAACGGACGGAAGGATTGAATATATAGGCGGCATAAGGGGAGTTAAAGAATTGGAAAAACTGGTCGATTCAAACGAGTTTGCCGTCGCTTTTTCCCTCTATCCGACAAATATGGAACAGCTCATGGCTGTATCAGATACCGGCAAGATTATGCCCCCCAAGTCCACATGGTTTGAACCGAAACTCCGCAGCGGCATATTTGTGCATCTTTTGACGTCATGAAAAAAACCGGTACTGACGTTTCAGCGTTAAGAAGGGAAGGGGAAACGGTTGATGAACTCCTTGGAGGCCGGATCAGAATTTTTCAGAAAAAGAAGGGATACCGGTTTTCCGTTGATGCCCTCCTCCTGGCCCATTTTATTAGTCTCAAAAAAGGAGACGCCATTATTGACCTGGGGACGGGCAGCGGTGTGATTGCCATCATTCTGGCGCAGAGAAAAGAATGCGGCAAGGTCGTCGGTGTTGATATTCAGGAAGAACTGGTTGATATGGCAAAACGGAGCGTTCAGTTAAATAAACTTCATGAGAAGGTTGTTATCTGCCGGGGTGACGTCAGGAACATTGAAACCCTCGTTGCTTCAAAATCCTTTAACGTGGCCGTCTTTAATCCTCCGTATAGAAAACTGAAATCAGGCAGAATCAATCCGAGTGATCAAAAATCTATAGCGCGTCACGAGATTAGGGCAACACTGCGAGATTTTCTCAAAGCAGCGGAATATGTTTTAAAAAAATCGGGACGCACTTATATCATATATCCTGCGGCCAGGATGGTGGAGCTTTTATCTTCGATGAGAATTTCCGGCATCGAGCCGAAGAGAATGAGAATAGTACATTCGCATGATGCTTCACGCGGAGAATTTATCCTGGTGGAAGGTATAAAAAGCGGGCGCGAAGAGCTGGAGGTCATGCCGCCTCTGTTTATCTATTCTGAGGGCAGCAAATATACGGAGGCAATGACCCGCATTTTCAGGGAGGTTTCCTTGTCCCCGAAAAACGCCGCCGGATGATATTTTTCGTCATTACCCTTTTCAGGATTTCCTTCAAGTCCTTATCTGCAATGGAAGAGATACTCTTTTCGATCAATTTCTTCTCCTTGTCCTTCAGGGGATAAGTCTCCGGGGAAAACAACCCGGGATATAATTTCTCCGGCAGGGTGGATGGTATCTCGCCAATGGAAAAATGGACGTTCTTTACTAATTCCTTCCCTATATGTTGATTGAATTTTTCAATGATTTCAGCCTTAAGATTATGAAGCTGCTGCATCCACACGGAAGAAGAAACTTTAACGAACAGGGTATTTCTCCTGAGCTTTTCAGGGCGGGTCTGTACTGAGATCTGCGGGCCCACTGCTTTATGCCAGACTTCATGCAGACGCTGTTCCTCGGGGTCGAAGCTGATATTATGCTTTTTCAGGACGCCCTGAAGGACACTTCCAAGTCTTTGAAGGTTTGCCTGTTTGCCTCTTCTACGCATAGCTTTTCCTTACACAGTTTCATGTTCAGGTCAAATTGTATGACATACCCCGCGATTAATTTCTATATTAATTTTTTTAGTTCTTCAGCGAAGGTGTCATATGTTTTGCGTCCGAAGAGGACGAAACGTACCAGCTCAATATCGCTGTGCTCTTTTAAATAATCGATGACTGTTTTCAGGGCAATGTGGGCAGCTTCATTTACGGGATAACCATAAACGCCGGTGCTTATGGCAGGGAAGGCTACGCTTTTCAGCTGCCTTGCCGAAGCGAGTTTGAGACTCTCAAGATGCGCGCTTTTCAGAAGTGCTGCCTCACCCTTTGCGCCTCCCTGGTAAACGGGCCCCACAGTGTGGATGACAAATTTTGCCTTGAGATTTCCCCCGGTGGTGATGACCGCTTGTCCTGTGGGACATCCTCCGATCTTGCGACACTCTGCCATGATGGATGGTCCGCCGGCCCGGTGTATGGCGCCGTCCACCCCTCCGCCTCCCGCGAGTCTCGAGTTGGCGGCATTTACAATGGCGTCCGTTTCTTCTATTGTTATATCTCCTTCGACGAGGGCCAGTGTGGAATTGTTGATTTTTACTTCCATGACTCAGCTCCTTTCCGCCACAGGGGTTCCATCCCCGTAGACAAGCATGCGGTATGTTTTTTCAATCCTGTCCCAGTTTTCTTCCCGATCCATTGACCAGTACCTGCCGATAACTGAGACAACCTTTCCCAGATTGATCTCCTCAGCCTTTCTTTCAACTTTCTCAATATAGTTTGCCCCGCTCTCGGGCGCTTCTCCCCGCCTGCCGAGCATGGCATGAATAAAAACATCCTTGATCCCTTCCTGCTTTGCAAGGTCCATCAAGGCGAAAAGATGATTGATAGAGCCATGAGAACTGAAGAATGAGACAATACCCAGGAGATGAAGCGCATTGCCCGCGCTTTTCGCCGCACGGATTACGTGAAGAAACGCTTCGTTGTGAAAGAATGATCCGTCTGCAATGGAACGGTCGATTATTACACTGTCCGAATAAATCCTTCTCCCTGCCCCTATGTGCAGATGTCCGGCCTCCGAATTGCCTACCGTCCCCGGTGCGAGACCTACCGATTCTCCGGCAGCCGCCAATAAGGTATGGGGGTACATTTTTTTAAGCCTGTCCATGACAGGCGTATGGGCGCGGGCGATCATGTTTCCCGTAATAGAGCTGTTTTCTCCCCAGCCGTCAAGGATCAGAATGATAACACGACTCTTATTTCTGTTTTTTAAGGAGAGGTTTTCTATTAATGAACTTCCTGTCATTCGTACCGGTTTGGGGATATCCATGAGGTCTAAGACTGTGGGGGCAACATCCGCCAGCTCTCCGCCCTTACGCAGAGATATGTTTTTTCTATTCTGATCAACGAGGATGAAAGGCACGGGGCTTGTGGTATGTCCTGTATCGATAGTGCCGTCTGGAAACAGCCAGTTTTCAACAGTTCCATGATCGGCAGTGACTATGGCTATAAGCCCTTCTTTTATAGCCTCTTCGACAATACGTCCTGTACATTTATCCACTGCCTCGACGGCGCGGATGATAGCCGGTTCATTTTCGATGTGACCGACGACATCTACATTGGGGAAGTTTACGAATATGAAATTAAATGATGGGTCACGTATTTTATCTATGGTTTGCTCTGTTATGGCATCGATGGACATTTCCGGCGCTTCGTCAAAAAGAGTGATGTCTTTTCTGGTAGGAACAACTACCCTTTCTTCACCAGGCAGGATCTCATTTTTTTTACCGTTGAGAAAGTAGGTAATATGGGGTGCCTTTTCGGCTTCCGTAATTTTTGCCTGCCTGAGGTTGTGTCGTGCTATGATTTCACTTAGTGTGTCTTCAATAACGACTTCCGGAGGGAAGGCAACGTGGATATTGTTCTCTCTGTAATATTCAATCATGGTGGAGAAGTGAAGTGTCATGCCCTTTTCTACGGGGAATTTATCGAATCCGACATCCGTAAGGCTTTTCGTAAGTTCTATTTCCCTCTCTCCTCTCACATTATAAAATATAACGGCATCTCCTTTTTTCAACCTTCCCACAGGTCGCCCCTCGGGATTAAATAGAACAAGGGGAGGGAATGTCTCATCGTTTTTTCCTTCCTGGTAGGCATACCTTACGGCACGAGACATGACAAATCGGGCATCCGACACGGTGCTTTTCTCCCTTGGTATATTAAGGATTCTCCGGCTTTGACAGAATGAGCGGAGATGGTTAATTTTAAGCAAAGTATTATAATACTGTAAAGCGAAACTTTAGCGGCTTTGTGAAAAGGAAATTTGTCATGTCTTTATGAGAGGCCTTTTGTATTGAAAATATTATGATTTAATGATAAATTTATACGATAGGTATAATTGTTATGCTGAAGGCAAACAGGCAAAAGGATCCGGAAAATATCCTGCGTGAAGAAATGATGAAGGAGAGGGCGGAAGTCCTCGGCCGCGCGGGCGAAAAACTATCAGCCGCCATTGAAAAAGTGAGGATAATTGAGCAGGGAATTGAAGAGCGGCTGAAAAGTTACCGTTCTATCGTTGAAAAGTCCGGAGAAGTCTATAATGATGGACTTGTTTCCCTGAGACAAAAGACAGTCAAAGAAATAAACGGAGAGATTGGCAGATTCAATCACGCAAGAGAGTATGCCAAATTGAGATATTACTATCTGATTGTAACCAGAGAGGCGATGGGTTTGCGGCGGCATCACTGGGTCGAAGAGTCATACAGGATTCCTCCCAGAAAAAAGTATCTTCGAGATGTATAATGGATCGCTATTTAAAACAAAGATTGAAGATGGTGGATTCCCAGATAAGGGCAAGAGGGGTCAGGGATCCACGGGTGTTGAAAGCTATGGAAACGGTCCCCCGCCATCTTTTCGTGAATGAAGCTTTGAGAGATCAGTCATACAATGATAACCCGCTACCCATAGACGGAGGACAGACAATATCTCAGCCTTATATTGTAGCCCTCATGACGGAAGCCATGGAACTTAAGGGTAATGAAAAAGTCCTAGAAATTGGAACGGGGTCCGGATATCAAACTGCGATATTAGCAGAACTTGCCGAACATGTGTTTTCGATCGACCGTATTGCACCACTTGCAAGCGGGGCAAGAAGACTGCTTGAATCTCTTAATTATTTTAATGTAGCAATCCGGGTGGGTGACGGCACATACGGATGGCGTGAAGAGGCTCCCTTCGATGCTATAATGGTAACAGCCGGAGCTCCCAGCATACCCAAAACTTTATTGGAGCAGCTTGCAATTGGAGGGAGACTCGTAATCCCAACAGGCGGCCGCCATTCTCAGGTGCTGCTTAAATTGACCCGTTCATCGGAAGATTTGAATGATGTGAAAAAAGAAGACCTTGGCGGATGCCGGTTCGTTGATCTTATCGGAGAATATGGATGGGAGTATTGAAAATTACACGTTGAAAGTGTTCTGTTCTAATCGATTCAACATGAAATGGCGCCTTATCATTATTCTGTTTCTTTCAGTAAATCTACTTTACGCATGCACAAGCCATCATGTCAAAACAGCAAGAAAAACTAGAGGTGTGTACCATAGAGTAAAAGCCGGTGACACCCTTTGGAGTATTGCCAAGGCCTATAATATAAACGTGCAGGATGTGGCCGAGGCAAACAACATAACGGATCCGAAACTGATCGCGCAAAATAGTATTATATTTATTCCTGATGCGAATCAGGTTATTGATGATGTGATATCATCCGTCAGCGAAAAGAGGTCTTCTGCAAAAACCACGCAAAAAGAAGGGGAAGCACCGGCTGTTAAATCCCGGAAAGAAGAGATGCCGGTTGATAAGGCACCGGTGAAAACGGATGATATATCATCAAAGGATGTCCCCAAGAGTAAAGTTAAGGTTCCATCTAAAGAAGATTCAAAGAGCCGAAAAAGAAAAGATATAGAAAATATTTCCGCATTGACGGGCAGGCTGCCGCCGGGGAATGCGGCGGAACAGAAAGCCGAGACAAAAAGCAAAGGGAAAAACGGTGGGGAAGAACCCGAAAAGCTGAAATTTGATAAAGGGCGTTTTATATGGCCGGTCAAAGGAAAAGTACGGTCAGGGTTCGGTATTCAGCCCAACGGTATGTATAATAACGGAATAAAGATAGCGGCAAGGGAGGGAACGCCTGTATTGGCCGCAGCAAGCGGGACGGTTATTTTTTCTAATTCACTGAAGGATTACGGGGATACAATTATTATAAAACACGAAGACAATTATGCAACTGTCTATACTAATTTGAGTAAAAGGATAGTGAAAACGGACGATCTTATAAAAAAGGGTGGTCGTATAGCCTTACTGGGCAGCCCGGAAAATAAAGGAGAAGCGTACCTTAACTTTGAAATCCGGCATAAGAATAAGGCGCGGAACCCTCTTTTTTTCCTTCCGTGAATCAGCTGCATTTGCAACACAATCACTTGCTGTGTTGGCAGGGTAATAGATGGGACTTTACTATTAAGCAGGAGTTAGAGGATGCGGGGAGATTATTTGTTTGAACAAGGTCCGATTAGACCGCCCAGTGAGGCGAAGAGCCTGCTCATACGGGCAACAAGGAATTGCCCGTGGAATAAATGCGCCTTCTGCCACACTTATCACGATACAAAATTTGAACTGAGAACTGTTGAAGAAATAAAAGAGGATATCAGGAAGGCAAAGGATATAGCGGAACATATAAAAGAACTGTCATGGAAATATGGTGAGGGCGATCATATCAGCAAAAACATCGTTAATCTCGTATACAACGGTGATGAATTTTACGGTGATGGCTTCAGATCGGTGGCGGCTTGGCTTTATTTTGGTGCTGAGTCTGTCTTCATCCAGGATGCGAATTCAATAATAATGAAAACGGATGACCTTGTCCAGGTACTGTCTTTTATTAAAGATGAATTTCCTTCTGTGAATAGAATTACATCATATTGCCGGTCGAAAACTGCGGCCAGGAAATCTGTGGAAGAATTTAAGATGCTTAAGAATGCGGGCCTATCAAGAATTCACATAGGCATGGAAAGCGGATATGACCCGCTTTTAAAATTTATCAAAAAAGGGGTCACAGCTGCCGAGCATATTGAAGGCGGACGAAGGATAGTGGAAGCAGGGATTTCGCTCTGTGAATACATAATGCCTGGTCTTGGAGGGGACCGATGGTCGAATGAGCATGCCGAAGAAACCGCAAAAGTCATCAACCAGATAAACCCGGATTACGTGAGATTAAGATCACTTCATGTTGTAGGTGGAACGGAACTTTATGAAATGATGCAGAGAGGCGAATTCAGCCCCATCGGTGATGAAGATATACTGAAAGAAATAGGAAAGTTTATTGAAACGCTTTACGGAATTGAAACAACCATAATTAGTGATCATATCCTGAATCTTCTCGAGGAATTAAATGGGAAACTTCCTGAAGATAAAGATACGCTTCTGGGAATCATCGATAATTACTTCTCTCTGTCCGACGAGGAAAGGCTCATATACAGAGTTGGCAGGAGAAGCGGGCTTTATGGGAAGCTTGCCGATCTTTCGGATAAGGGTATGTACAGCAGGGTAAAGAGTATTATTGATCGTTACAATGCTCAGGATTATGATCAACTGGACAACGATTTATTAAAAATAATGAATAGATACATACAATGATACTTACCTGGCCATAGCGGATGGATATTGACTATTTTTTAAAAATGTGCTAGTAAGAATGATTAAATTTAACAAGTAGGTGAAAAAGATGTTCAAGGTAGGAGATTTAGCGGTTTATCCGGCCCAGGGTGTCGGAATCATTGAAGCAATTGAAAATAAGGAATATATGGGCAGCAAACAGTCGTTTTATATTATGAAGATCATGAGCAATGGCATGAAAATTATGATTCCCATCAACGGGGCGGAGTCCGTCGGGCTGAGAGAGGTCATCGCAAAAAAGGAAATTCCTAAAGTATATGAAATACTTCGAAATAAGGACGTTACCATCGACAAACAGACATGGAACAAAAGATACAAAGAGTATCTGGATAAGATTAAGACAGGCTCGGTATTTGAGATTGCCAGAGTATTGAGGGATCTCTTTATTTTGAAGTCTGATAAGAATCTGTCGTTTGGCGAAAGAAAGATGATGGATACAGCCAAGAGCCTGTTGGTTAAGGAAATATCCGTTGCGAGTAAATCGGAAGAGGCCAAGGTAGAACAAGATCTCAGGATGATACTGACAGTACAATAAGCATCAGGTAATATCTCTGGAATAAAGAATATAGCCTAATCGATAAAAGCAAAATTCACAGTCAAAGTGAATTGAAAAACAAAATAATAAGATAAGAAAGGAGGTGATAAAAATTGATTATAAAAATTCTTCTCATGGCAGCTTGTTCAATTAGTGGTTATTTTATAGCTTCTTCATATTATGGGTTTCCTATAGCATTAGTAGGACTTTTTTTAGGATTATTAATTGCCATTTCTGTTATTAGGGCTGAACAGGCAATAAGAAAGGTATCCCTAAGAGTTATATTTGGCGGCGTTGCCGGTATGATTATAGGCCTTTTCATAGCCTTTTTTCTTGCCTATGGCCTTACTTTTGTTGGTGTTACTTGGGAGAAACAGCAGGTTGCCCCCTGGATTTATGCCTTGCTGACGGGAATTATGGGGTATCTTGGTCTTGTCATCGGGTCAAAGAAAATTGAGGAATTCAATCTATTCGGCTTTAGCCAGGTGAAAGAGAGTTCCGATTATGGGATTCTTGATACAAGCGTAATTATTGACGGCAGGATAGCAGATATCTGTGATACCGGCTTTGTCGAAGGCACATTGCTGGTTCCCCGCTTTGTGTTGGATGAATTGCAGTACATTGCCGACTCTTCTGATTCAATGAAGCGTTCCCGCGGCAGAAGAGGACTCGATATCCTGAACCGGATGCAAAGAAGCAGCGGGATCAACATCGAGGTTGTCGATCAGGATTTTCCGAAACTCAAAGGTGTTGATGCAAAGCTCGTGGCAATGGCAAAAAAAATGAACGGTAAAATTATTACCAACGATTTTAATTTGAACAAGGTTGCCGAATTACAGGGGATAAAGATATTAAATGTTAATGAACTAGCCAATGCCCTGAAGCCTGTAGTTCTGCCCGGCGAGGTAATGACGGTGAAGATCATCAAAGACGGTAAAGAGCCCGGGCAGGGGGTCGCGTATCTCGATGACGGGACTATGATAATTGTTGACAATGCACAGAAATATCAGGGATCGAATGTAGAAGTGGTTGTGACAAGCGTGCTGCAGACGACCGCGGGCAGGATGATATTTTCGGAATTGAAGGAAGGCAATGCGGATAAAAAAACTTACGGGTTCAGTGTAAAACAATAACATAATTGTGAGGCCCGGAGAGCTCAAGAGGCGCCGGGCTTTTTTTTATCTTGAGCACGGCGATGAAAATAGTAGCTATTATTCCTGCCGGCGGTTCGGGAAAGCGAATGCGGGAAAATCAATCCAAGCAGTATCTTTTACTGGATGGTGTACCTGTGCTCGTGCATACGCTGAGGGTATTCCAGGGATCGCCAATGATAAATGAAATTTTTCTCATCGTCCCGGAGGATGATATTGAGTTTGTCCGTCAATCTCTTGTTGAAAAATATGACATTTCAAAAGTCAGCCGTATATTGCCGGGAGGGAGGGAAAGGCAGGATTCAGTAAAGAACGGCATTGATGCTCTGGTGAGTGACCATGACATTGTCGTCATTCATGATGGTGTCAGGCCGTTCGTATCGGAAGAACTGGTACATACAGCTATTATTGAAGCCTCAAATGAGGATGCTGCGACTGTCGGTGTCCCGGTCAAGGATACCGTTAAATCCGTTGATGATCATGCATTGGTCAGGGAAACGCTTAACCGCAGCGGTCTTTGGCTGACGCAGACTCCCCAGGTTTTTAAACTGGATGTTATAAAAAGGGCCTATGAAGTTGCATATGAGGATAATTATTATGGGACCGACGATGCCTCACTTGTTGAGCGGATAGGCATTAATGTAAAGATGGTCCGTGGTTCCTATGATAATATCAAGATTACAACAAAGGACGATATTGTTTTGGCAGAGGGCCTCATAAAGAGGCTTAAAGCAAGCAGCGGGATTTGAAAGGGCAGGCTAATATGCGAATCGGTTTTGGATATGACAGCCATCGGCTGGTTGAGGGAAGAAAGCTGGTCCTGGGAGGTATGGAGATACCCCATGAAAAGGGGCTTCTCGGTCACTCTGATGCCGACGTCCTTGTCCATGCCGTCTGCGACGCCATTATCGGCGCCATTGGGGGGGGCGACATCGGCAGACATTTTCCTGATACCGACCCGGCCTATATGGGAATATCCAGCCTGAAACTGCTGCGTCAGGTGGGCGCCATGGCAGAAGAAAAGGGTTTCAAAGTAAACAACATCGATTCCACGATCATACTGGAAAGGCCAAAATTGCTGGGCTATACCCACAAAATGGCATTGAATATTGCGAATGAATTGAATATCTCCGCAAACATGGTTAACGTCAAAGCCAAGACCAATGAAGGGATGGGGTTTCTGGGACGCGATGAGGGAATTGTTGCCTTTGCGGTGGTTACAGTCAGTGGAAAGGACGACCGATGATGCCGCATAGACCGAGGGTCAGATTTGCGCCGTCACCGACGGGGGATCTCCATATCGGGAACGCACGGACAGCCCTGTTTAACTGGCTCTTCGCCCGGCACAATGACGGAGATTTTATCCTCCGGATTGAAGATACGGATCAGGTAAGAACTTCCAAGATTTTTGAAAAGAACCTTTTGGAAGATCTGAAATGGCTTTCCATAGAATGGGATGAAGGACCGGGGAAGGGCGGAGAATTCGGGCCGTACCATCAGATTGAAAGGCTTGATATCTATAAAGGATACCTGGAAAAACTGATTGCGGATGACCGGGTCTATCCCTGTTATTGCACGGAAGATGAATTGGAGGAAGAACGCCTCAGCCTTCTTGCCATGAAGATGATGCCGAGGTACATGGGAAAATGCCGGCGTCTGACGGAAAAGGAGAAAAAGAATTTAGAGACCGAAGGGAGGAAACCTACCTTTCGTTTCAAAGTGGAGGCAGGCCCTATCGAATTTAACGATCTCATCCGGGGGGCCATGAGATTTGAGGGTGAGGCAATCGGTGATTTTATAATCGTTCGCTCAACCGCCATTCCTGCTTATAACTTTGCCGTCGTCATCGACGATCACCTCATGGGGATTACACACGTCATCCGTGGAGAAGACCACCTTTCCAACACTGCCATCCAGCTACTTCTTTACCGGGCCCTTGCTTTTACACCTCCTTTATTTGCGCACCATGCACTCATCCTGGGTAAAGACCGTTCCAAGTTAAGTAAACGTCACGGCTCTGTCTCGGTGCGGGAATTCCGGAATAAGGGCATCCTTTCCGAGGCGCTTATAAACTATCTATCGCTTTTGGGCGGCTCCCTCGGAGAAGGAAAAGAACTTGCATCCGTGGAAGAGCTCATCAATCTGTTTTCCCTTGACCGGGCAGGGAAAAGCGGCGCCATCTTTGATGAGGATAAGCTGAAATGGCTGAATGCCATATATATCAGGAATTATGACGTTGATAAGCTGACAGAACTGCTCCTCCCGTTTATCAAAGAGGCGGGATATGAGTCTGCTGTCTCTGATCGCAGTCGGCTTGGTCAGGTTGTGAATGCCCTCAAAGACAATCTTGTGACACTGGCTGACATCGGGGAGTACCTGGAGGTGTTTGTTGACGAAAAATTCCGCATTTCAGAAGAAGCATCAGCAATACTGAGAGGGAAAACTGCTTCACTTGTATTGAAAGCCCTTCGTGAGATGTTGATCCAGAATAACATAGCTGATCAAAATTTCTATCCTGCCCTGATCAATTCGGTCCGGGGAAAAACGGGACTGAAGGCTAAGGAACTTTATATGCCGATCAGGGCCGCCATAACCGGCAGGACATCAGGGCCCGAACTGGAAAAAATATTTTCCATCCTGGGGAAAGAATCCATTCTCAAAAGGCTGGATGAGGCTGTTCGATTAGCCGATTAACAATAATCCTTTCGCAGCATTGTCCTTTATTCATCGTTGCTGCGAGGGACCTCTTTTTCCTTCTGCACCTTCCTCTCTCGAAAGAATGGGACGAGATATTGAAACAGCAATACTATCATGATTGTAACAGCTGTAATTGTTATCAGGAAGTCATGATAAATCAAAATTAAAGAGATCATGATCAAGGCGTATAAAATAAGAGCAACAACAGTTAGCTGCTGGTTGTTCGGTTTGATCTTCAAAAATTATTCCTCTTCATAGCATTGAAAAAATACCGGCCCATATTCGTGGCCGGTAAATAGTTTCTCAATAGTATCTGTAAATCATTCCCGATTGACTCCAGACCGTAAAAATAGGTATATACCGTCAGGCTGAAGTTGGTTTGATTCAACCCGGTTTACTGATACCCACATTTATTAAATTTTTCAGAATCAATAACTTCTCTCTATTTTGTCTTAGCGCCCCCTTTCTTCGCTGTTCCTTTTGCCTTAGGCATCAATGATTCCCAAAACGCGTAATACGCCTTCGTTTGTTCTGTGGCAAATGAAACCCATGCCTCCAGCAATCCCTGGGAAGATTCGAGACAGGATTTCCAGATTTTTTCCGGCTCAATCCCTTTTTCTTCAAATGATTTATAGGCCTCGGAGGTCTTCTCGAGACAGCCAAGCCAGGCATCCAACAATTTCATGTACCCTTTCTGCCAGCCTCTGGAGAATTTAATAAATTCTTCAATCCCCTCCTGAGGCGGCATAAATCCAACCGGCGCCTCCTTCAAAAGCTGCTGCCAGGCCTCAAAGGGATCACCCCATGGAAGTTTGCCCATAATTGGAGGTAATCCAGGCATTTTAAATGATTTGGCCAACATCTCCGACATATCCTTGTATACTCCTGTCATCGCATCAGACCATGCCTTAAAAAGATCTTCAGGTTTTCCCTTTGCCGCACTTTGGGCGTAATCCATCCAAGCCTTTGTCATCTTGTTATACATGTCCATCCCTCCAAACATGAATTCAAAACCATCCTTCGGCAATTTAGAAAAAAAATCCCAGTATGGTCCCTTCTCACTCCCTGTACTTGACGTCATATTACACCTCCTTTTTTATAGATATCTGTTAATATCTCTCATGTCATTTTTTTAAGTATGATGACATGACAAGGCGTGCCTCTCCCGATATGATGGCAACACCTTCCTGGTTACTTACATCCGTCGAGAGCGTAACACGTCCTTTATCCGGATTCCATTCGGTAATCCTGGCACGTGCTGTCACCTGATCTCCTGGCCTCACAGGAGCAAGGAATCTTAATTCTTGGCTCATGTAAATTGACCCTGGCCCCGGGAGCTTTGTCCCTAAAATGGCAGATATCAAGCCGGCAACCAGCATTCCATGCGCTATTCGGCCTTTAAACATAGTACCTTTCGCATAACCATCATCCATGTGAACAGGATTTTCATCACCTGATATTCGAGCAAATGTCCTGATATCATCATCGCTAATTGTTCTGGTCAGTGTCGCTTCCTCTCCGACGGTAAAATTCGTACGCTCATTTATCATTTCCGCTGTTACCTCCGCTCTCAAATATCAAGATTCTATACTAACATAAAATGCCTGTTTAAATTCTCATGTTGCTTTACCGCGTTTTTTTTTGGTGCTGATTTTTTTTGCACGTTTTTTTGCTATTCGGCCCGACCTGTCGATCAGCCATTTCGCCACAGTGGGCGGCATCTCCTTTTGTGCCCTAGAGCTGACATACATGCCGATATGGCCCACTGGATAAGGAAGGGTCGTTACGTCCTTGGAGCCTACCAGTTCTGTTAGCGGCCTGGAGCATTTAGGTGAAACAAGGTGATCCTGCTCCCCAAACATGTTAAGCACCGGCATGGTAATTTTTTTCAGGTCGACCCTTCTTCCGCCCAGCTCAAAATCACCTCTGCAGAGTCTGTTCTCCTGGAACAGCTCCTTTACATATTTCCGGAATGTCTCACCGGGCTGATCCGGGGAATCAAAGATCCATTTCTCCATGCGCAGGAAATTCTGCGTGCTGACCGGGTCATCGATCCTGTCCAGGAGCCCCACATATTTGTCGATGATGAGCTGGAACGGCTTAAGCCAGAGGAAGCCCAGATTCAAAAATTCTCCAGGAATATTCCCCAGGACATCAACCATCAAATCTGCATCTATAAACGGCGCCCAGACATTGAGCAGGGCATCGCCGCTGCAAAAATCGATGGGAGCGACCATCGTCACCAGGTTTTTTACCTTTTCCGGGAAAAGGGCCGTATAAATAACAGAAAAAGTGCCTCCCTGGCAGATACCAAGGATATTGATCTTCTCGTTACCTGACTTTTCCCTCACAAAATCCGTGATGTTATCCATATATCCCAGGATGTAATCTTCCATTGTGAGATACTTGTCGATTTTCGTAGGATATCCCCAGTCAATGACATAAAGGTCAAGGCCGTGATCGACAAGTTTGCGGAACAGGGAGAGGTCATCTTGGATGTCCATCATGTACTGACGATTGACCAAGGCATAGACGACAAGCAGGGGAACGGGGCAGACTGCCTTTGATGGTTTATAATGGAAAAGCTGAACTTTATCTTCTTGGTACACCAGTTCCTTAGGCGTTACGCCGGATTCCACATCCTTGATATTCATCAAATTCTCAAAACCTTTTAAGAGCTTTTGCTGTACCTTTGCTGTTTCCTTGATCATTGTCTCCATTATATTCTCGCTCATTCTATCGACCTCCTGTAAACATG
This sequence comes from Syntrophales bacterium, assembly GCA_035542475.1. GTDB lineage: Bacteria > Desulfobacterota > Syntrophia > Syntrophales > UBA2185 > DATKLL01. Next base: position 9,875 of record DATKLL010000188.1, on the reverse strand, counting down.
AAATCTACATTGACTTTATCGCGAAGGACTGCTTTTAACATCCAAATGCTTCTCGACATTCTTGATTGCACGTTTTTGATTGCGAACCTCCTTTTTTAAATCATAGAGGCTCCGATATATCTCGTCCATGTCCCTCTTGCTGGGAAGACTCGTGAATTTCAGAATTTGCTCGAACAGCTCGTCAACCCACTTCCGAAACATAAGCCCTCGGCTGGTCACCTCTCGGGATAGTTTCGTAAATTCTTCGGAACGGAAGAGTTCCTGGTAAACATCCTCGTTGATTGTCCACCAGATGCGATAAAACTCTCGGAAGGTCTCAGGCGTGATTTCCTTACCGACGAATTCCGCATATTTCTCATATACCTTTTCTGCGGCGCGCATGCCGGTGTCATAGAAAAGTGAATAAAATGATGCTTTCGCTGTGTTGAACTGAAGATATGAGTATGTCATATTGTTCAGACGCTCATTGAATTCCCTGAAATATCCGACGGAAGGAGCGAGCAATGCCTTGCCTATAGTATCCTCATAGTTTTTCACAAAAATCCCTCCCAGATCCGCTACAGCACCCCGATCGCCTTTCGCTACCCGCTGTAACACATCCGGCAATTGAGCCATGTTCTTGAACGATGGCTCAATAAAGCTCCAGATGAAGTTTGATGCAGCTATGGAACTCGAAGACAAGGCCTTTGCCGTATCTCTCATTTCAGCGGACGGTATTTCGCCCCAGAGAGATTCCATCATCGATTGGTAGTACTGAATCCAATTTTGGCGTATATCATTTATCTTATCTACTGTTAATGGTTCCCCAAGGGGAATATCTTTGAGTGAGCTTAGCGTTTTGCTCCAGAAATCCATGAGATCGAGATAGACCCGGGAAGCTCTTAAAACTCGATTGAAGACGGTGACGCCAAGGCCTTCCTTGTCCTCCTCCTCAAAGATTCTCTGAAATGACTCGACCCAGTTCTGGTAGAGCTTCCATGGAGCAACAGTTCCTTCTTCCAAAATTGTGCCCGGCTTTCCCACAGCCATCATGGATTCCATGGACTTTCCCGTGAATGTGACCCACTCCTTCCAGAAGACCTGTTGAAGCTTCATCCATTGCGACATGATGTCAATCCAGTTTTTTTGACTTTCGTCCATGTTTCTTTACCTCCTTTTCTCCACGTTCCTCCCAGCGCCTCCTGAAATCCTTGAACCATTCACGATGCGCAGAAGTAATTGTTTTAGCCAGGTCTACCCATTGATTCATTGCCTCAGGCATTTGCCGGACTCCCGACAAGCCCTGTACAAGCACATCAACAGATTGCCTCAACTGATCACATTCATCTTCCAGAGCTGAGACCTTTTTCTGCAGAGCCACTAAATCGGATTTAGGTACCGCTCCCATGAAAGAAAGCCACTCCCGATAGAATGCATCCATCTCACCCGATGAAAAAGGTGGAGGGGAAAGCGACGGCATATTTTCACCAAGTCTGGACCACGCTGATTTTTCCACTCCACCCCATGATGTCAGTTTTTCCAAACTTTCGAGATTGGATGCATATAAGCATAGTGCCTCTCCCATCCATTTTAAGAAACGATGATCCATGCGTCACTTCTCAGTAACCGGCGTTCAATGCCCTTGCAAAATCAAATGTCTCTCGTCCACAGTGAGGCCATGGCCGGTCCACCCCCGACACATAGGGATGCGCCGCCTAACGTTAAGCCCAATCTTTCCATTTCATAGTAAAGCGTGACTATAATGCGAAGACCTGTGCTGCCGACAGGATGTCCCAGGGCAATACCGGAGCCATTGTGGTTTACCTTTTCTATGTCCAGCGCCATTCCGGATTCTTGTTTCATCATCTTCCCTGCACCGAGCCACTGTGCTGCAAAGGCCTCATGGAATTCCCAGTATTCCACATCCTTAAATTTCATACCCGCTGCCTTGAGACATTTAGGAACGGCAACGGCCGGACCAAGACCCATAAAAACGGGATCCACACCTTCACCACAGATATTGATTAATTTCATCAGGGGTTTGACCCCCAATTCTGCTGCTTTGTCTTTTGACATAATTACAGCTGCCGATGCACCGTCATTAATGCCGGATGCGTTAGCAGCAGTCACGACGCCGTTTTTCTTAAAAACTGTCGGCAACTGGCTCATGGTTTCCATGCTGGCATTTCTCATCGGGTGTTCATCAGTATCGAATACTTTAACTCCTTTCTTGGTCTTTATTTCAACCGGAACAATTTCTCGTTTAAATCTCCCTTCATCGATGGCGCGGATGGCACGAGTATGACTGAGTAAGGCATGTTCATCGCATTCCTTCCGTGTGATACCATATTTTTCAGCCACATTTTCAGCCGTCAGACCCATATGACCGGGAACGAGTTCATCGACCAACCCGTCATGGAGCATGTGATCTTCGATAGTTCCTTGTCCCATGCGATACCCCATTCTCGCTTTGGGTATCAGATACGGTGCATTCGTCATACTTTCCACCCCGACGACAAGGGCTATTTCCGTTTTACCCAGCATGATGTTGTAGCTCGCTATTTCCAGTGCCCGCATTGCAGAGGTACAGTTCTGATTAACATTCACTGCACCGCTTCTGTGGGGAAGACCTATCCTCATCCCAACTTGTCTTGCGGGCAATGACCCCTGCATAGCTGTATAGAGCTGACCCATGCAGATTTCATCAATGATTTCGGAAGGGATACCCGCTCTTTCTATCGCATTCTTGCCGGCAGTCATCGCTAAATCTCTGGCAGGTACATCTTTTAGCCCGCCCAAAAAATCGCCGATTGCAGTCCTGCAGGCGCTCACCATAACTACGTCCTTCAATTCCATAGACACACTCCTGAATTGTTAAAATAATATGATTCATAACTTGACTAGATACAGCAAAGTTTTCTATTTTTTCTCCAACAACGCCCTGCCGGCATCGGCCCTCGACTCATAGATGTAAGGCGCCACATCACGCTTCTCCAATTCCTCCCCCAACTTCATTCTCAAGAATGTACTGGTTGTGTACCGTGTAACTTTTTCGTAGAACTGCATTACATATTTCACCATATCTGTATACTCATCCACAAGTTCCGGCAGAATATTGAAATTATCATAATTAACTATTGTGTAAACCTTCCGGCCCAATGGTTTCAGAATCTTTTCAACCAGGCCTTTAATCTTTTGAATTTCTTCGCTCGACCTCACATAGAAGTTTTCAAAGTTCACGAAGAATATATTTTCTGCCGGATTATACATGAGCCGATCCTCAACCGGAATAGACAGAATTTCATCCTTTATACCCATCGGTTCAGGTTTGAATATCCTCGCATCCATCAGACGTGGCTTTGTTTTCATAACAGGCTTGAACTCCATCAGCGACAGTATGTCTTTTTCCAGATCAATACCGCGAGCAATCTCGATCAATTCCATGCCCCTTTCAGTGAGGGAGAAAACACACCGCTCTGTTACATAAAGAACGGGCTGTTTCTTAGCCGCGGCATACTTTCCGCTAAAGGTTATCTGATCCACTTTATCAACGAACTTTCTTTCTCTCCCTTCTTGATCGATCTTGACTCTACCCCCATCGATTGTCATTTTTAAGCCCCCGGCCGTAAATGTTCCCAGGAAGACAACTTTTTTTGCATTCTGACTGATGTTGATAAACCCGCCGGGACCCACAAATCTCGGACCGAACTTACTCACATTTACATTTCCCTCCTTATCCATTTCTGCAGACCCGAGAAAAGCAATGTCAAGACCGCCACCGTCATAAAAGTCGAACTGATTTGGTTGATCGATGAGGCAATCCGTGTTCGTTCCCGTCCCGAAGTTCAAGCCTCCATTCGGCATACCGCCGATTACGCCGGGCTCAGCCGTGAGGGTCATATATTCGATAACTTTTTCTTCATTGGCTACATTCGCAACCCCTTCAGGCATACCGATACCGAGATTAACAACGCTGTTCGGCCTCAGTTCAAAGGCTGCCCTCCTGGCGATAATCTTTCGGGGTCCCATTTCCATCGGTGTGACGGATGTCATGGGAATCTTGACTTCACCGCTGAAGGACGGGTTATACTGCACGGCGAAGGTCTGCCAGTGATTCTCCGGCTTCGATACAACCACACAATCAACCATTATTCCGGGGATTTTGACCTGGCGGCAGTTAAGAGTACCTCTTTCCGCTATCCTCTCCACCTGAACAATAACAAAACCGCCGGAATTTTTTGCCGCCGTCGCCATAGACAACGCTTCCAGGGTCAACGCCTCTTTTTCCATCGAGATATTGCCGTCCGTGTCCGCTGTCGTGCCCCTTATGATGGCGACATTAATTGGGAAAGCTTTATAGAAAAGATATTCTTTTCCATCCAACGTAATGAGCTCGATAAGGTCTTTACCCTCTTTGAAGGTCTTTTCATTTAATTTCCCTCCATCGAGCCTGGGATCTATGAAAGTTCCCAGCCCAACTCTTGTGATCGTACCTGGCTTTTTTGCGGCAATATCCCTGAACAGATGCGTTACAACGCCCTGAGGGAAATTGTAGGCGAGAATGCTATTTTCTCTGATCAGTTTCTGTAACTTTGGGGCAAGGCCGATATGACCTCCGACAACCATTCCTATAAGACCTTCGTGGGCCAGATGATTCAGCCCCCTTTCCTTTGCATCACCCTGTCCTGCCGCATACACGATGGTAAGATTCCTGGGATTTCCGGTTTTCAGAAAATGCTGCTCCAGGGCAATGGCGATCTCTTCCGCAAAACCAGCACCAACGAAACCCTCCGTCGCAATGGTATCGCAGTCCATGATGATGCTTACCGCTTCATCTGCAGTAACAATCTTACCCTTTTTCAACTGCAAAGTTGGAAAAGGACCAAATATGGGATGCACCAACTCCTTCTTTTCATTCATTTGACACCTCCTCTCAATGCTCCTTGAGAGACTGCATGGCTTTTCTTACATACTTGTTTTCTGCTAATTTTAACCCCCAGTAATATGATAAATTATTCTGACTTTCTTATTTGTAGTATGTTACAAGATGCCTCAAAAATTCACGGAACCTGGACCTTGTAATCCACCAACGACGCATTATTTCCTGGAAATCTTTTACCCGGGTCTCATGACACAACATGAAACCCGGATATTTAATTATGACTGCCTCCCAAATTTCTTTCCTTTTACATCACAACTTTCAGTAAAGACCTGTTATGCTGTAAAGCAGAATGACCACGAATACCATTGACGTCTTGATCAGAGTAATCATCCCGATATCCGGATAGGACTGCTTATGTGTCAACCCACAGACCGCAAGTAGTGTGATGACGGCGCCGTTATGCGGGAGACTGTCACACCCGCCTGAGGCCATAGATGCAACCCTGTGCAGAATCTCTGGAGACATCCCAATAGAGTTGGCCCATGCGAGCCAGTCCTTGGACATAAGATCGAGGGCAATGGACATACCACCTGATGCCGATCCGGTGATACCTGCAAGCGTCGTTACTGACACGGCTTCTGAAACGAGTGGCGTCCCGCCGATCTTGATACCAAGAAGGAATGCAGCGATAGACTTGAATCCCGGCAGAGCCGCGATGACATTTCCGTAGCCGACTTCCGATGCCGTATTCATTATTGCCAAAAGTGAACCGATAGCACCGACATTTAAAGCCTTTTGCAGACCACCGCCTTTAGGAATATTTTTAAAGCCTAAGGCAAGGGCAAAGGCGATGCCGCAAACCAGGGCGATCACGAGGGACCATATTCCGACCACTCTTTTTATATCAGCCACCATCAGGGGTAGTTTCATACCGGCCAGCGGTGCGAGCATTGCAGGATCCCAAGTATATACACGGGACAGGATGAAGTTGATAACCAGAACCAGTACTAACGGCAGAATACCTATATACCACTTTGGCAATACGACAGCTGCGGCAGCCACAGGCTCATTAACAGTATGATCACCGTAGCCCTCTCCTCTTGCGAATGCCTTCTTCCGGCGCCATTCCAGCCACAACATGCCGCAAACAAATATAAGTGATCCCCCCACAAGTCCCGCAATGGGAGCGGCATAGCCGGTTGTGCCATAGAAATTCGTGGGAATGATATTCTGAATTTGTGGAGAACCAGGGAAGGCATCCATTGTAAACGTGAATGACCCCAGTGCGATACACCCGGGAATCAGACGCTTGGGTATATTAGCCTCTTTAAACAGAGCGGCGGCAAACGGGTAAACTGCAAAAACAACAACAAATAAACTGACGCCGCCATAAGTCAATATGGCACAGGATAGGACGACAGCGAGAATTGCCCTCTTCATTCCCAATCTTGCCATAATGGCGGTTGAAATTCCCTTTGCCAACAGGGTATCTTCCATAACTTTTCCGAAGACCGCTCCCAGCATGAACACCGGAAAAAAAGACTTCACGTAGATAACAGCCTTGGCCATAAAAAGCTCTGTGTAAGACGGCATGACCGGCAGACCCTGAAGGGCTGCGGCTAAAAGGGCGAATACGGGGGCGAAGAGTATAACGGAAAACCCCATATAGGCCATATACATCAAGAGAAACAAGCTGAGTAGAATACCTAATACTTCCATACGTTCCTCCTTTAAATTTGAAGCTTTAATTGTTTAACAATGTGAATAAAATTTTTTGGTTGATTAATGTCATGTTTCAAACGGTTCTGTCGAATAATAGATGCCGCAGCAGACGATGAAATCACCGATGCGCTGGTAATATTCAGACCTCGGCTCAATTTCTTTAGTGATTGGATGAGGCCATTTGTAATCGAACCAGCCCGTCTTCTTTACTTTTGCCTGTCTTATGAGATCTCTTATAAAAGGCTTCCCATCCATATCTCGTACGTCGTAATAATTTTTCCCGACAAGACTCGGATCCCCACCATGTGCCAATATGATGCCATTCATATTTACAACATAGACATACAGATCTCTGTCCACAAATTGTCCCTTGGGATTGCTGATCTCCTTGAATGCCTTCTCTTGACCGTTGGCGATAAGATAGTTGACTGCCTTTTCGACCATCGCCACAGCCTCCGATGCGGTACCTCTCAGAGTTTTTGCATATACGAAACTAACCATCATCAAACTGATTAAGAATGTAATTAAGATTCTTTTCATCTTTGTCCTCCTCTAAGCATCCAGGTTTTGGCGACTTTATGTTACAGTTACAAAGCCACAATTTGAATGAGTTCCAGAATCAAAATCTATCTATAGAAACCGCAGAAGAAACAAATATTCTTGACACATTCAAAATAGGTTGATTTAGCCTCGTTTCTCTTTGTCACAGGATTCGCCCACATATAGTCGACCCATCCTCTTCCTTTTGTCTTCGCAATTTGACATGCTTCTTTCATAAAATACTTTCCGTCTGAATCGACGAAGTCACACAATTCCTGCCCTATAAGCTGTCTGAAAACAGGACGTGCCAAGCAAAGCCCATTCGCATCCACATCTATCACCCAGACATATAAATCCATATACTGGTACTCCCCCTTAGGGTCATTAATCGCCTCAAAAGCCTTATCCCGTCCCACCTGTTTGTATAGAGCAACTGCTTTTTGTACCATTGCTACAGCTTCATCTCTCGTTCCCTTTAACTGTTTTTCTTTTGAAACGGCTATTTGAGCGAAACTAAATATAAAAGTACAGATGATAATCATTAATAGAATCTTTTTCATAGACAGCCCTCCTTACCTAGATTTGTTACGAGTTGATTAAATTGCTGATACTCAATGCCCAATGAATTTGAGATGTCACCTCCTTTAATGGTGTTATTTGGTGCTTCATATGAGCAATAGTAATGCCATAGATAGCAAATTTTCAAATATCTGAATATAAAGGACTTTTTAAGAAGTTGAGAATTATATCTCGAAGAGTATTATCTACAGTTGAATTTTCTTATTAGAAAATATGATTTAATTTCAGCAAGTTAGAATATATCTATAGTTTAGGATACATGTAGCAAATTGGATACATTAATCTTTCTTATGAAATATTCAATTTTTTCATTTTTTTATAGAGGGCTGTCCGATGGATTCCCAAAAATTGAGCTGCTTTCTGCTTGTTATTATTGCAGACATGAAGTGCCTGTAAAAGTACTTCTTTCTCTGAAATCTCTTTAATATTTTTCCATGATGAGGTCTTCGATTTTAGAGACCTTTCACGTTGCGTTAAAAATATGATAGGTAAATGGTCTACCTTGATTGTATCCTCAAGCCCTTCGATGGAATAGAGGGTCCTTTCCATTATATTTGACAATTCACGGATATTACCCGGCCAGTTGTAATTTTCAAAAGCTTTCAGGACATCATCTGAAATTTTCGTTACACTTCTGCCTAAATCTTTAGAAAGCGTCTCTAGAATATTCTCAACGAGAATAGAAATATCTTCTTTCCTTTCTCTGAGAGGCGGTATTTTAAGCGGAATAACATTCAATCTATAATATAAATCTTCCCTGAATCTACCCTGTTTAACCAGTTCTTCCAAATCTTCATGAGTAGCAGCAATTAAACGAAAATCACATTTTGTTATACGGGTGCCTCCTAACCTTTCCACCTCCTTATCTTCCAAAATGCGTAGAAGTTTGGGCTGCATTTCCCAGGGCAGTTCACTAATCTCATCCAGAAACAATGTTCCACGATGAGCAAGTTCGAACTTTCCAGGTTTAGCTCTGCTTGCCCCGGTAAAGGCACCGGGTTCAAACCCAAAAAGTTCAGCCTCCAACAGATCCTTGGGAATCGCCGCACAATTGATACGAATGAACGGATTAAGTCTGCGCTTGCTCGCGTCATGGATGGCATGAGCAAAGAGTTCTTTACCTGTGCCGCTTTCTCCCATTAAAAGTACTGTCGAATTAACAGTAGCTGCCTTCAGGGCTAATCTTTTCAATTCTGTTATGATCTTGCTCTTTCCGTGAATATTATTTAATGAATATCTGGATGATCTAAGATTCACTAATTCCTTTTGAAAAAGTTCTACCTTCGACTCCAATAAATTGAGTTTATTTGCCAGTACACTGACGTCTCTTACATCCTCGAACATGACCTGGCCAAAGACAGCTACTAATTTTCCATCTATCCAAATGGGTAGGCGCTGTACAACCATATCCCGCCCCATGATACGATGCGGATGGTTGATTTCGGGAATTCCGGTTTGTGCGACAATATGCATCCTTGTATTTTCGATTACTTTAGTACAATGTTTGCCGATCTTTTCCTGAGGGTCCATTCCCAGGAATTTCCCATATGTGTCACTGAAAAAAATGACATATCCTTCCGGATCTGTAATCAAAACCCCATTAAGAATATTATTCAAAACAGCTTCATATAAGCTCACTTTTTCCTGTAAGCTGTCATATATTTTAGGGTCCATAACCAAGCCTCTCACTTAGAATCCTCAGCCATTATTAAATTAACATAATAATTTTTCAACAGCAATAAATAATATGTGAAAATAATTACCATATATATATTTTTATTGCCGTCCAAATTGTGTGAAAATTGCGAAATGCCTATTGAAAGCATTATTATCTGCGAGTGCGGCGTCATGTTTTACTTTAATCCCGGAATGAGTTATATTGAATATGTTATGGGATCAAAAACGAAAGGGCCTCTGAAAGGTAAGAAGCTAAAGGAGCATATCAAAGCATTCTGCAAGGAGCGCGGCGCCGACCTTGTCGGCTTTGCACCCGCAGAGCGCTGGGACAAGGCCGGTGAAGTTCCCCCTGACTTCCGGCCGCGGTCGATCTGGCCCCCCGCACGGACCGTCATCGTCATTGGTGTGGAAATGCCGCTCCCTGTCGTGGAGACGACACCATCTGTTCTTCACATGGAACTCTACAGGACGGCCAACCGCAAGCTGGACACTCTCG
>DATKLL010000187.1:0-21537 GCA_035542475.1 Syntrophales bacterium | reverse complement strand
GGTTGCGGACCCATGAGGTGGAGGGAGATCTCGTGATTCTGACCGAAGGACCGTCATCAAGACACCCAAAGGCAAACAACCGTATGGAGATTGTTGAACTCAGAAGTGAAACAAAAGAAGATGCGAAATGAAAGAGATCGTTTTGCTCCGTCATGGAGAAAGCGCCTGGAATAAGGAAAACCTCTTTACCGGGTGGACGGACGTGGATCTTTCGGAAAAGGGTTGCGGGGAGGCAAAAGAGGCCGGCCTATTCCTTAAAGGGCAGGGGTTTGTATTTGATATTGCCTTCACGTCCGTTTTGAAACGTGCCGTCCGGACGCTCTGGCTCGTTCTTGATAAGATGGACCTTATGTGGCTCCCCGTCCATCATGACTGGAGGTTAAACGAACGCCACTACGGGGCGCTGCAGGGACTCAATAAGGCCCAGACGGCAGAGAAATATGGGCAAGATCAGGTGAGGCTCTGGCGGCGAAGTTATGATGTCAGGCCCCCGGCTCTGGAAGAAAGCGATCCACGTTACCCGGGCCACGACCCCCGATACAAGGGACTCAAGAAAGTACAGCTGCCCTTAACGGAATCTCTGAAAGACACCGTAGAGCGCTTTCTCCCCTGTTGGCACGATCTTATCGTACCTGCGGTCCGTTCAGGGAAGAGAGTCCTCGTAAGCGCCCATGGGAACAGCCTTCGAGCCCTGGTAAAACATCTGGATGATATTCCCGATGATGTCATTCCTGGAGTGAATATTCCCACGGGTGTGCCTCTTGTATATGAGTTCGACGATGCTCTGAAACCGATACGACATTACTATCTCGGCGATCCTGAAAAGGTAAAGGAGGCGATTGCGGTAGCGGCAGTGCAGGCGAAGGTAAAAAAATAATCGGGAGGAAAATTTGTGAGCGTCCATGAGCTCGCCGATAAGCCGGTTCCGAGGGGCCTTTCCTCATTTTCCATGCACCTTCGTGACGCACTCACGTATAGCAAATAATAAATGGTAGAATTCTAACTTAACATGTGGCACAAATATCAGGGAAAGGTCGACTGTAAAATCATTTTAGAAGAATGGGTGCGAATAGGAGGTGAAAACATGTTTCGTAAAATCTTATTCCCTACTGATTTTTCCGACACATCTAAACAGGTAATACCCTATCTTAAATATTTACAGAGCATTGGAAAAATCACCGGAACTGAAGAGATAGTAATTCTGCATGTCGTGGATACATGTATACGATTTCCAGCTCTATGTGCAGCAGAAGAGTATTGCAAGACGATAGATAAAATGATGGTTCAAGCGGAAGATCAAGCGAGAGATGTGGCTAAAACTTTGAATGATGACGGAATCAAAACAAGCGTTCGAATTGAACAAGGATGGCCTTTAAGGGAGATCTTGAGGGTTGAAATTGAAGAGGATGTGGAGCTTATTGTAATTGGCTCTCATGGGAGAAGCAATATAGAAGAAATGCTTTTGGGGTCTGTCTCGGAAAATGTGATAAGAAAGGCGAAGTGCCCTGTACTTGTTGTGAAGCGACTTGCCCCCAGAACATCTACTAAATGTTAAGTTAGGGCAGGTAACTGGCGTAAGGTCGTAGATACAAGTCTGCCTGCGCCAGCTGATTTCTGTGAACCAGGAACAGAAAAAACTTTGCACAACCTCAACTACCGCGTCGCAGCACGCTCGATGGTGATCCTTATCAGAATCAATTAACTCCCTTCCATAATCCTTAAGGAGGGATTTCTACATTGCATGTGCTAAAATATAGAAAATACCAGGCTATGCTCTGGAAAGGAGAGTTTCATGAACGTATTGACAAGAAATAATCTGAAGTTACTGATAGAGATACGCCGAGGGCCATGTGTTTCAATTTTTATGCCAATGCACCGTTCGGCACCAGAAAAGCATCAGGATTTTATTCGGTTTAAGAATTTAGTTCGAGGGGCTGAGGAACAGTTGATTACACGAGGGATTCCCCCTCCGGAGGCAAAGGAGTTGCTGGAATCGACCCAGAAACTTTTGCAAGGTGATCTTTTCCATGAACACCAAAGCGACGGACTTGGGATGTTTCTCTCTCCGGAAGTGTTTCGCTGCTACTTTCTCCCGTTCGTTTTTAAGGAATCGGTGATTGTCACCGACCATTTCCACATCAGACCCCTTCTTCCTCTACTCAGTGGCGACGGACGATATTATATTTTGGCTCTCAGTCAAAACAAGGTCAGGTTGCTTCAAGGCACACATTACAGCGTAAACGAGGTTTCTCTGGCCGATGTTCCGACGAATCTTGCTGAGACCCTCAGGGATGACGATTCCTGGAAAGAGCTCCACATGCGTTCGGTCACATCAGTAGGACAGGGCAAACTTTCGTCTGTTACGTATGGGTCTGAGGTTGATAGCAAGGAGAATATCAAGCGATACTTTCGGAGGATTGATAAGGGCTTGCATGAGTTGATTAGGGACGAACGAGTGCCTTTAGTGTTGGCAGGGGTTGATTATCTTCACCCAATTTACAAAGAGGTGAATACTTATCCCCATTTGATGGAAGCCGGAATTGGGGGGAATCCCGAAAGGTTGAGTGCCAAGGAATTACAAGCACAGACTTGGACAGTCGTAAGACCTTACTTTCAGAAGGCGCAGCAAGAGGCAGTTGATCAGTATAAACAATTTATCAGTTCCGGGAGAGCTTCCAACCGTCTCAGAGAAATCCTTCCAGCGGCTTATCATGGACGGATCGAGTTATTATTTGCCATCCCAGATTTTCAGCAGTGGGGCACCTTTGATCCGAGCACTGATAAGATACACTTACACAAGAAAGAAAAAACCGGCGACGAGGATTTATTGGAGTCCGCCGTAATCCAGACCCTCCTGAACGGAGGTACGGTCTATGTGATCGAGCCAGGGAAAATGCCTGATACCGGATCGTTAGCTGCTGTGTTCCGCTATTAATCGTGTGATGCCACCTCTTCCTGAAGGGAGAGGCTTCCCGCTTCTCAGGCCGCGGCTTCCATGTCGGAAGTCTTACGCAGGCCTCGACGGGCAGAGACGGTGCAACCAGCCGTCTTTAAAGCTAAAATCGTTTGACCTTTTATGTTTTTGGCAGAGTTATGATCGCGATCGTGAAAAGACCTACATGCAGGACATGTCCAATACCGGATATTGTGGAAGTATGAGCGCCCAAGACCACTTTCCGAAATGGCCCTGACCGGTAGGATAAATGAATAATTTAGATTTGTATTGCCAATCCTCTCGGTAATACTCATAATACTTTTCCGAGGTACTTATGCAAAAAATCTTAAAATGGCAATATGACCAATTAATTAAGGAGCTTTTGCTTTTGCAGGAACACCAGGCTGATACGAGTTGCCCATGCGAGAGCGGTGGTGAAATGTGCGTGCACAAACATTTGATGGAAATCGAAGCATATGCCCAAGAAACCACCCCCATGGAACACAATAAAGAATATCGTAAAAAGCTCAAACAGTTGGAAAACGAAGCGCGGGAATTCAGGATGAATGAAGAAGCTGCGCTTCGGGGTGAAAAGATTAAATATCCTTTTGATCCTGTGGAATGGCCGCGAAAATGGCGCAAGGAATTTGAGGCATACAGCGTGATAAAGGCACCTGAAGCAAAAGAGAAGACGACTAAGAAATAAAACGACCTTTAGGAAGATACTGCGCTTTTTGGTCATATATCCCCCTCCGGTCAGGGGGCAGCCGAAATCACGCAGCGGGTGGGATACAATTACAAAATACTAGCAGAAAACATCGCAGCCATAAGCATGTATACTACTGATCGCAGATTCATAGATGGATCGATGCAAAGCAACTTCCATAAGCATTCACCTGAATGCTCCTTTACAATACCCCGTCCTCATGGACGCTGATCATACGGCATATTTCGGAAATCAAAATTCTTGAACAGTCAATCCTACGTGAGGGTGCCATGGACTGAATATTGAAACCCTGATTCTCAAGAAGTATGCGGGGTTTTTGCGTTTGAATGAATATAGACAAACATTTTTTAGGAGGACTTATGAAACTTACACGACCCGATGGAACCGAGTCTGAGGGCACAATTTCAAAAGCGCGGAATAAAGTTGTTACCATCTTTCTAGTTAGTGGTACAGGAGCAAAGGCAAAACAAGAACTTACGAAAATTACGCACTATGAATTGCGCGAGTGTGAAATTTTAGAAGCGACGGACGAAGAAAGAAAGCTGCTAAAAGAGGGTAATTTTAAATCAAAGGGCCTATAAATATAAGTAGTCCTCTGCAGGGCAGATTCTGTATTGCCTTGATATAAAAATATGATGGAAGATATTATTTACAACTATCACTTATTTTTGAATGACCAGTGACTGGGTTCCAAGTGCTTTCAGTCCATTCTATTGTTGAGTTTTTTGACATACAATTACCTCAGTTGATTGTATTAAATGACGAAGGAGTCATCCATGAAACCAGCTAACCCTCTTATCCTGACGATCAATGGCGGGTCGTCGAGCATCAAGTTCGCGCTGTTCGAGGCCAGTGACTCACTCCGACGGATTCTGGAGGGCGGGATTGAGCGGATTGGAATACCGGAAGCCACCTTGCGGGTGAAAGGTCTGAACCAGGCGGACAACTTTTCACGGTTAGTGACGGCGCCGGATCACATGGTGGCGGTGGCTGCTCTGATGGATTGGATCGAAGAACGCATCGGACGTGATGCGTTGACGGCAGTGGGGCATCGCGTGGTGCATGGCGGGCCGAAGTATAGCAAGCCGCAGCGAATCACGGCGGAAATGATTGAGGACCTTCACCGGCTCAGTGCATTTGATCCTGAGCATCTGCCGGAGGAGATCCTGTTGACCGAGGCGTTTCATCGCCGATTTCCTGACCTGCCCCAGGTGGCGTGTTTCGACACGGCTTTTCACCATGATCTGCCGCGCGTGGCCCGGTTATTGCCGATCCCGCGCCAGTACGAAGCGCACGGAGTGCGGCGGTACGGGTTTCACGGATTGTCGTATGCCTTTCTAATGGAAGAACTGGTCCGTCTGGCCGGAACGGAAGCGGCACAAGGCCGGGTAATCCTTGCCCACCTCGGCAATGGCGCGAGCCTGGCGGCGGTGCGTGACGGCAAACCCTTAGACACAAGCATGTGTTTCACCCCGGCAGCCGGGGTGCCGATGAGCACACGCTCGGGCGATCTCGATCCCGGATTGCTTTGGTATCTGGTGCGTACGGAGGGCCTCGATGCAAAACGATTCAATGAGATGGTCAATTTCCAGTCCGGGCTGCTCGGCGTATCGGAAACGAGTCCCGACATGCGTGACTTGCTCGACCGTGAAACTCAAGACGTGCGGGCGGCTGAAGCGGTTGCGCTGTTTTGTTACCAGGTCAAGAAATGGATCGGCGCATTCGCCGCCGCGTTAGGCGGACTGGATACGCTGGTGTTCGCCGGCGGCATCGGAGAAAATGCGCCCACGGTCCGTGCCCGGATTTGCGATGGGCTGGTATTTCTTGGAATAGAACTTGAAGAAAAGCGAAACGCAGCAAATGAGGGCGTGATTTCCGCGGCTGCCAGCCGGGTTGCTGTCCGCGTCATTCGCACGGACGAAGAACTGATGATTGCCGAGACGGTTTGCCGCGTTCTCGGCCTTGGCTCGAAAAAGGAAAATTGAACCATGAAGACAAATACTCTTTCCCCGGAACTGCTCCAGAAGATGGATGCCTACTGGCGAGCGGCCAACTATCTGTCGGTAGGCCAGATTTATCTCTACGACAATCCGCTGCTGAAGCGGCCGCTCGCGCTCGCGGATGTGAAGCACTTGCTGCTTGGACACTGGGGCACGACCCCCGGGCAGAACTTCATTTACGTGCATTTGAACCGGGTCATCAAAAAATACAACCTCGACATGATCTACGTCTCCGGCCCCGGACACGGAGGCCCGTCCGTTGTGGGCAACACTTATCTCGAAGGCACTTACAGCGAGATCTATCCCGACATCAGCCAGGATGAGGCCGGGCTTCGGAAGCTCTTTATTCAGTTTTCGTTTCCCGGAGGAATTCCCAGCCACGCATCGCCGGAGTGCCCAGGCTCGATCCACGAAGGCGGCGAGCTGGGGTACTCACTCAGCCATTCGTTCGGGGCAGTACTCGACAATCCTAATCTCGTAGTCGCCTGCGTCGTCGGCGACGGAGAGGCGGAGACGGGTCCGCTGGCCACGGCGTGGCATTCCAACAAGTTCCTCAATCCAGTAACCGACGGAGCGGTGCTGCCGATCCTGCATCTCAACGGCTACAAGATTTCCAACCCGACGCTCCTTGCCCGCATAACCCGCGAGGAATTGGAACAGCTGCTCAGCGGCTACGGTTGGACTCCCTACTTCGTCGAGGGCCACGAGCCCGCGCTGATGCATGAGGCCATGGCCGCGACGCTCGACACGGCGGTGGAGCAGATCAAAAAAATCCAGCAGGACGTCCGCGCCAAGAGTCATTCCGGGGGCAACTCCGCGCGTCCGCGCTGGCCGATGATCGTTCTAAATTCACCCAAGGGCTGGACGGGGCCGAAGACGGTCGATGGCCTGCAGGTTGAAGGCACCTTCCGGGCTCACCAGGTGCCGCTCTCCGACCCGGCCATCCATCCCGAGCACCTCAAGCTGTTGGAAGACTGGCTGAGGAGCTACCGGCCGCAGGAACTCTTCGATGACAAGGGCCGCCTGAAACCAGAACTGGCCGAGCTAGCGCCCAAGGGTGAACGCCGCATGGGCGCGAATCCCCACGCCAATGGCGGTAATCTGCTCCGCGACCTGCGGATGCCGGACTTCCGTGACTACGCGGAGGACGTACCCGCGCCGGGAGTGCAAGGCATCGGCGACACGCATGTACTCGGGCGTTTCCTGCGCGATGTGACGAATCTGAACAGCGAGCAGCGGAATTTTCGGGTATTTGGCCCTGACGAGACGCTCTCCAATGGCCTGGAAGCCCTCTTTGAAGTGACCAAACGCCAATGGAATGCCTCGACCGTGTCGAACGACGAATTTCTCGCGCCCACCGGGCGCGTGATGGAAATGCTCAGCGAGCACCAGTGCGAGGGCTGGCTAGAGGGCTACCTGCTCACCGGGCGGCATGGACTCTTCAACTGCTACGAGGCGTTCATTCATATCGTAGATTCGATGTTCAACCAGCACGCCAAGTGGCTGAAGGTAACGTCTCAGTTGCCGTGGCGGCGGAAGATCGCCTCGCTAAACTACCTGCTGGCCTCACATGTCTGGCGCCAGGATCACAACGGCTTCACACACCAGGATCCCGGTTTCATCGATCACGTCGTGAACAAAAAGGCCGAGGTCGTGCGTGTTTACTTTCCGCCGGATGCAAATTGCCTGCTGTCGGTGATGGATCACTGCCTGCGCAGCCGCCATTACGTCAACGTTGTGATCGCGGGCAAACACCCGGCGCCGCAGTGGCTGACAATGGACGCCGCCGTCAAGCACTGTACCGAGGGCATCGGCATCTGGCCGTGGGCAAGCAACGACCAGGGCGTCGCGCCCGACGTGGTCATGGCCTGCTGTGGCGACGTGCCCTCACTGGAGACACTTGCCGCCGTCTCCATTATGCGCGAACATCTGCCTGACCTGAAAATCAGGGTAGTCAATGTCGTTGACCTCATGAAGCTGGAGCCGCCTACCGAACACCCGCACGGGTTGAGCGACATAGATTTCGACGAGCTATTTACCAAGGACAAGCCGGTCATCTTCGCCTTCCATGCCTACCCATGGTTGATCCACCGGCTGACTTACCGTCGCACCAACCACGACAATATTCACGTCCGCGGTTACAAGGAAGAGGGCACTATTACAACGCCCTTCGACATGACGGTGTTGAACGATCTGGACCGTTTCCACCTCGTGATGGATACCATCGACCGCCTGCCGCAGACCGGCGAGAAGGGCGTCTACCTGAAGCAGCAGCTCAAGAACAAATTGATCGAGCACAAGCAATACATTGCAAAGCATGGCGAGGATCTGCCGGAAATCCGTAACTGGAAGTGGGGTAACCTCAAATGAATGCACAAGAGCTTATAGCCACTGCCGCACCTCTATTAACCTTGACACCTGTCAACATGACGCCGCAGATCGCCAAGTGCTCCTATGAACTCTACGTGCGGCAAGGCCGCCGCGAAAGCCACGCGGTTCAGGACCGGCTCCAGGCAGAACGAAAAATCCGGAAAGATTAAGGGGTACCTTTATGCCGATCCAACACCGCAGGATTCCTGCTTTACCTGAGCGCTCTCGTGCCCATCCCATTGCAGGTAAGATATGTCGTTCGTATCCCGTCGGACGGTATAATTTCTCCCGCGCTTGCCAGGGGGAAGCTCTGAACTTGACCATCACCACAGAAGACCCTCTTCCCGACAATGTTGAAGCGACCATCGTGACGACTCTGACCTCGAATGGTGGCAACACATGGATCGAATTCCCTTTTGTGCGTGCCGACGAGCGGACGCTGATGTGCCGCATTATGCCCGAACACCCTGGCCTCCACTGTTTTCGGGCCGAGTTCTCGCTTGATAGGGGCGCCACATGGCACCGGGACACAGTCCCCGACGCCTGGGTCCTGGTCGACCCGCCGCAGGTGGATGGTCTGCGTCTCTACACCATGATTCCCACCGTCTCCGGCACGGTGGCCGATTGGAAAGCCGATCTGAAACGCATTCTAAAGATGGGCTTCAATGCCGTTCATCTGCTGCCCGTAACAACTTTGGACACGTCCGAAAGTCCGTATGCGGCCAGAGACCTCTTTGATATTGACCAGAGCTACCTGATGGAAATGTCCCGGCAAGATGGCCTGTCGCAGTTAGAAGAATATGTCGAAGAAGCGAAGAGGCTCAACATTCGGCTGTGCTTTGACTTGGTCCTCAATCATGTGGGCGTACATAGTACGATAGCTCGTCGGGCGCCGGATTGGATCGTCCCGGACCATAATCAGCCGGATGGGTTCCAGCGCGCCCGGTATAGGTTCGAACAAGGCTGGCGCACCTGGAACGACCTCGTCTTGATCAACTACGAGCATCCGTCAGAAGCAATCCGCTCGGAAATCTGGGACTATATGACCGACTATGCTCTGTTCTGGGCGAAATACGCTAATGACACCGGAGGATTTGTGCGTTTCGACAACCTGCACAGCAGCGACCCCGATTTCGTTCAGGCGCTGACAGTATCACTAAAATCGGAGTATCCCGAAGTGGGTCTCCTCGCCGAGTATTTCACGGATGACCGCACGCTGCTGAAAACCGGATCACAGTGGGGCTTGAACCTCATCCTGGCGACGCCATGGAATTACAAATTTGTGCCTCAACTTCGCGAATACCTGAAATACATACACAGCCTTTCTGTGCACATCCGATACTTTATGCCGATCACATCACACGATTCCGGTGCGCCAACACAGGAGTTTGGGACAAGCGACTCGACGGTCCCTCGCTATGTTGCCGCCGCTTTGCTGGGCACCGGGGCCACTGGGATCCCACAAGGGGTGGAATTTGGTGAGAAGGAACGGATAAATTTTATCGGCAGGAAACCAAAGATGCTGTATCCCGCCGAGCCGAGGTTTGCACGGTTCATCGGCCGGGTCAACGCTATTCTCTCCGATTATCCGGCCTTCCGGCGCGGGGGAAACTGCCGGTTTGTCGATGACGGGCATCCCGCTATAATCGCGGCATTTCGTCGAGACGCAGGGACACAGGCGCTCGGATTTCTCGTGGTGTGCAATTTCGACACGTGCAGTCCGCAGCGCATCGCAATCGATCTCACGCCTGTGCTCGGAACAGCCGAGCCTATTCCATGCTGCGAGTTGTTAAGCGGCGAAACGAAGATCTTTCCGCACCAACTAGTGGAACTGCTGCTTCCGCCATGCTCAGCGAAGGTACTGAGGTTTTCCAGAAAGGACGCGATGGACGTCGAGGAGAAATGATGCTCATTGGCATAGCTGCAGACCATGGTGGGTTTGAGTTGAAAATGCAACTGACTGCGCCTTCGACAACCATGA
This sequence comes from Syntrophales bacterium, assembly GCA_035542475.1. Lineage (GTDB taxonomy): Bacteria > Desulfobacterota > Syntrophia > Syntrophales > UBA2185 > DATKLL01. The sequence continues at coordinate 11,524 of DATKLL010000187.1, read as the reverse complement.
GATGGTTGCGGGACCAGTCTCATTTGCCTCAAAGCGACTTTTATTTATGCACGGAACTGGGAAGATTCAACTTTGTGCTGAAGGCATGTTACTGTGATGAGGGATTGATCAGACTTAATTGAATGTTAGAAACACATGGTAAATATCTCCTCCTAATTCACATCTATTCTGCTATTATTGTCCCCAGTCAATGCATGTGTTAATGGGTTTTCGTAAGATGAGCAGAACACTAACAAACTCAAGAGGTGTTTAGCCATGACGAAATTGGCCATATTTGATGCGGATAAGAAAGGAATAGATATACTTTCAAAAGCTTTCGAAAAAACAGGATATGAATTGCGTTTTTTCCAAAAGCAGCTTGACATGGATTCAGTGTGTGACAATGAAGATATAGAAGGAATAGCGATGTTCGTTCGGCCCAAAATTACTTCCGTAATTCTTGACCATCTCCCACGCCTGAAAATAATTTCTACCATGTCCACAGGATATGATCATATTGATCTGCAAGCCTGCAAAGTCCGCAACGTGACAGTTTGTAATGCCCCCGATTATGCTGACAACACGGTGGCCGAGTATGCTTTCGGACTCATCGTTTCTCTTATGCGCAAATTTAAACCAACATTTGACCGCATAGATCGTGGGATATTTAGCCATGCGGGACTTGTGGGTACAGATATCAAAGGCAAAACACTTGGCCTTGTGGGTACGGGCCGAATCGGTTCTCATATGGCCCGTCTTGGGTATGCATACGGGATGAAGGTCATTGCTCACGACCTGAACCCCAAGATCGGTCTATCGGAAAAATACAGTGTAGCATTTAAGAGGATGGAAAATGTATTATCGGAGGCAGATGTAATAAGCTTACATGTCCCCTATAACTCTTCTACCCATCACATGATCAATGAGGAACGACTGCGTTTATTTAAACCTTCGGCCTTCCTTATAAACACATCCCGCGGGAAAGTGGTTGACACAAAGGCTTTGTCTGATGCCCTGCGTGAGGGACGACTGGCAGGTGCAGCCTTGGACACTTTTGAAGGGAGGGAAATGGAGATTATGATTGAAGAAGAGATGCTCAGGCGAGATGATCTAACGGCCATGGCATTGAGGCATGCCATGGATGAATTTTCGATTATGCAGTCGGAGCGAGTAATCATGACACCATACAATGCTTTCAACACAGAGGAAGCTTTGGAACGTATCCTGACTACAACAGCGGAAAATATCAAAGCATATTTCGGCGGACATCCACAGAACGTGGTCACAGGTTCGTGATAGTAAAATGAGCAAGCATATACGAAAGGAGGAGGAATCATGGTTCATGTATTGGTTCATCATAAGGTCAAGGATTATGCGCAATGGAAAGAGGTGTTTGATGAGCACGCAAAAGTGAGAAAAGAGTCGGGATCAAAAGGAGGACGAATATTCCGCAATGAGAAAAAGCCTAACAACGTAGCTATTCTTTTTGAGTGGGAGAACATGGCGAAGTCTCGAACTTTTTTCGAGTCGGGATTCCTAAAGAGCGTAATGGGACGGGCCGGAGTGATAGGCAAGCCGGAGATCTTTTTCGAGGTAGAGAAAGTGGAGGCATGAAGGCCCAAGACGCTTAGTGGGATGGAATCATGGAAGAGCAACAATACCTCCCAAGCATCACCACGCGACGCTCTTTTCGGGGCGTATTTATGGTCGTGCTGATCGGTTTTCTCATCACTGCAGCACACATTCCTCCCTGTGGACTGCACGAGGCATCGGCTTCCGGACAGAAACCACTCCTTTTTCTCGGCAATAAAGATTATCCGCCACTCGTCTATCTTGATGACAGTATTGCCAAGGGGGTGGAGGTCGACCTGGCAAAGGCGCTTGCCAAAGCGATGGGGCGGACGATCCAAATAGAACTGATGGATTGGCCGCTTGCCCAGGAAAAAGTTCTGAGGGGCGAAGCCGACGCGCTGTTGCTGATGGGCATGTCCAAAGAGGGGATGAGGCTCTTTGACTTTTCTCCAACGTTTACGCACGAGTTTGTACTATTCGTTCGAAGTAGTCATTTTTTCGAGCAACTTTACACATCGTTCGCGCCACCGGAGATTCGCGGCCCGAGCGACTTGACAGGAAAGACTATAGGGGTGCTTCGGGGCGGCATCCTTATAGAGATGTTGCAAACAAAGCACGGCGTCAATATCGTCCCCGTCGAGGACTACAAGGACGTTATAGAGATGTTGCAAACAAAGCACGGCGTCAATATCGTCCCCGTCGAGGACTACAAGGACGGTCTTGATCGCCTGGTAAGCGGAAGTATCGACGTGATGGCCGCCGACCGATGGGTGGCGGCCTATATCATCCAGGCCCATGGCATAAGGGGCGTTACTATTGCTGGAGGCCCTTTTGCGTTGGCGCAATCGGGCTTCGCAGTCAAGAAAGGAAACGTTACACTACTGAACGAGATCAACCTTGGGATTGAGAGACTCAGAGAAGATGGGACGATGTCAGAGATTCACAGAAAATGGCGTCCCGAGGAGATATTGTTTCTCCAGCGCGAGAGAGTTCGAATCATTGCCGAGCTGACAGTCGGCGTTTTTCTGATCATTCTACTCGGCATTATGGCACTGTGGGTCATCACACTGAAGAAACAGATCCGTGTTCGCAAAAGGGTGGAAGATGCTCTGCGCCAGCAAAGTGAGTTGCTTCGCGATTTGTCCGCAAGACTTTTGGAAGTCGAGGAAACCGAAAGGAAACGGCTGGCAGGGGAACTTCATGATCTGGTCGGGCGGAACCTCACTGCCCTTTGTATTAACCTTACTGCAATCCTTAATGCGATGCCTGCTGTCATATTACAGCCCGCATACTCGCGTTTGAATGAATCGCTGGTAATGGTGCAAGATACAATGGCGAGCATACGTGATGTCATATTGGAACTGCGACCATCCATGCTGGACGATTTTGGTTTGACGGCGGCCATACGCTGGTATGGAGAATTGTTCTCCAGACGAACAGGCTTGACAATAACCATGCATGTCGAGGATATCGTGCCCCGGCTGCCGGCACAGATAGAAAACAACCTGTTTCGCATTTTTCAGGAAGCTCTTACTAATGTTTTTAAACATGCAAATGCATCAGAGGTGACAGTCTCGATAGAAGAGGACAATTCCAATGTCAGGATGACTATAAATGACAATGGAATTGGTTTCGACACATCGTGCGGGGTAACTACCCCAAGAAGCAAAGGCTGGGGGCTCCTTATGATGACCGAGAGAGCTGTTGCGGCAGGGGCTAGCTTCTCCATCGAATCCCGACCTGGAAAAGGCACCAGGATCAGTATGGAGGTAAAACGGTGATTATCAGAATTCTCATCGCAGACGACCATCAAATAGTTCTTGACGGACTACGTCTCCTTCTGGAAGCGAAGGGAGATATCAAAGTTATAGGTGAAGCAGTAAACGGGAGGGAAGCGGTTCAGAAAACAATACAACTCAAACCTGATATTGTCATTATGGATATTGCCATGTCTGAATTAAATGGCATCGAGGCGACAAGACAAATCTATGAATTCTCGCCAGCTACCCGGGTTATCATTCTCTCGATGCACGCAACTGCTGAATACATAAATCGTGCGCTTAAAGCCGGGGCATGCGGCTACCTGCTGAAAGAATCCACAGGTACTGAACTGATTGATGCCGTACGGACCGTCTATGCGAGCCATCGCTACATGAGCCAGAAAATATCGGATATTTTAATCGATGATTATGTTGATCATCACGCTGAGAGCGTATCGGACGACCCCCTCGAATGCCTCAGCCCCAGGGAACGGGAAATCTTGCAGCTCGTTGCGGAAGGCAAATCAAGCGCTCAAATCGCCAATATCATTTTTCTTTCTCCCAAAACGGTCGAGACCTACCGCTCACGCCTGATGCAAAAGTTAGGAATAAAGAACTTTCCCGATCTCATTAAGTTTGCCATTCAAAAGGGATTGGTACCCCTTAAATAGTCCTGAATTAACATAGATGCATATTTTAATCTCCCGACGTCTTTTTTTAAACTCTCCCCACACAAAGTGTCAAACTCTCCCGACAGACAAAAAGATAAATATCTGTAATATTGATAGCGAATAGATGTTTCCTTATACAACTTCACGTTACGGAGAAATATCGCCGTCTTATTGAAACAGCTAACGAAGGCATCTGGTTACTTGATGCAGATTTAGATTTTCTTACTGCGAAACTGCCCCAGCTCCCCGTCTTTATTTCCAGTCGCTACAGTTAATCGTTAGGGGAGACTGATAACCAAATAGAGGAACATGATGAAGGAACAATCAAGGACGAAACAGGAACTTATCGAAGAGATATCAGTCTTAAAGCAGAGAATTCAGGAATTGGAAAAATCTGAAGCCGGACGCAAGCGGACCGAGGAGGCGCTGCGGGAGAGCGAGAGGAAATATAGGGAACTTGTGGAGAATGCAAACAGCATTATTCTTCGCATGGACACCACCGGAACGGTAACCTTTTTCAACGAATATGCCTCGCAATTTCTCGGGTTTTCTCAGGACGAGATCATTGGACGGAACGTGGTGGGGACGATCGTGCCCCCCACCGACAGCGCCGGCAAAGACCTCGCGCAGATGATTCTTGATATCGGGGTTAACCCCGAACAATACAAGAACAACGAGAACGAGAACATGTGCAAGGATGGAAAGAGGGACTGGGTGGCTTGGACCAACAAGCCCATCTTGGACAACCTTGGGCGATGTGCTGAGATACTGTGCATCGGGAACAACATCACCGAGCGCAAGCAGGCGGAGGAGGCGCTGCGGGAGAATGAAAAAAAATATCGAGCCCTCTACTCTGAATACCAGGCGCTTTTAAATGGAATCCCTGACACGCTCGTCTTGCTTTCTCCAGATTTAAAGATAGTTTGGGCAAATGAGGCTGCCGCTTCTCAATTTGACAGAAGCACTTCCGATATTGTCGGACAACACTGTTACCAATTTCGTCATAACCGGTCGGAACCATGTGAAAGCTGCCCGGTACAAAGGAGTTTCCATTCCGGAAAGCAGGAATTTCAAGAAAACGTCACCCCTGATGGAAGGATCTGGGAGTTGCGGACCATTCCTATTTCTTATGGTGAGGGAGAGACAAAAGTAGTAATTGAACTGGCCCGCAACATCACCGCACGCAAGCGGGCAGAGGAGGAGCGCAGAGCAAGCGAAGAGCGCTATCAGCAGATTGTACAATTTGCGCCAACCGCGATCTACGAAATCGATTTCCTGCAAAACAAATTCATCAGGGTGAATGCCTCTATGATTGATTACACCGGATATTCAAGGGATGAGCTTCTCTCCATGAACCCTGTTGACGTCCTTGCATATGAGAGCAGGAATCTATTTGCGGACAGGCTCAGGAAACACTTATCCGGTGAAACGGTTCCCGAAACCGTCACATTCAAAATCAGGAAAAAAAATGGGAAGGAGTTCTGGATGCTCTTCAATATCGGGCTTATTTATGAGGATGGAAGACCCCGAGGAGCCCACGTAGTGGCCCAGGACATCTCAGAATTGAAAAACAAAGAGGAGGAACTTAAAGAATCCCAGCAACGGCTTGCTGACATCATCGACTTCCTGCCGGATGCAACGGTTGTCATTGATATGGATAAGAAAATTATTGCCTGGAACCGGGCTATGGAAGAGATGACCGAGGTCAAGAAAGAGGATATGATCGGTCAGGATAGCCATGCAGGTGCAGTACCTTTCTATGGTGAGCGACGGCCGTATTTGTTGGATCTGATTGATACGAGCGATGAAGAACTCAAATCCAAATATCAGTACGTCAAGAGAAGAGGGAATACACTCTATGCAGAAACGCTTACACCTGTCTTGTATGAAGGAAAAGGGGCATACGTATGGGCGACGGGAACGCCGCTTTTCGACGCCCATGGAAACCGCATGGGCGCCATAGAATCAATACGCGACATTACCGACCGCAAGCGGGCGGAAGAGGCTCTTAAAGAATCCCAGCAGCAACTCTCAGACATCATCAATTTTCTCCCTGACGCGACTCTTGTTATTGATAAAGAAGGCAAGGTCATTGCCTGGAACAGGGCCATAGAGAAAATGACGGGAATTAAGGCGGCCGAGATGCTGGGCAAGGGTAATTACGAATATGCCCTGCCCTTTTATGGTGAAAGGAGGCCCATTCTCATCGACCTCGTCCTAAAGCCCCAGGAAGAAATTGAAGCAAAATATGTCATCACGGAGAGAGGAGATGCAGTCCTGGAGGGCGAAGCATACATGCCTGCACTCAGAGGAGGCGAGGTTTACCTTTTTGGAAAGGCGAGCATCCTGCGTGACTCGAAATGTAATATCATTGGCGCCATAGAATCAATAAGAGACATTACAGCACGAAGGCACTCAGAGGAAGCGCTGGTCCGGGCAGAGGCAAAATACAGGGCCATTTTTGAAAATACAGGTACTTCCACTGTTATACTTGAAGAAGACAATACCATTTCACTTGCAAACAAAAAAATTGAGAAACTTACCGGTTACATGCGGGAAGAAATCGAGGGTAAGAAAAAATGGATGGAATTTGTTGTGAAAGAGGATTTGGAATGGATGCTTGCTTTGCATAGCCTGCGCGAAGTCAATGCAACTGCTGCCAAGAATAACTATGAATTCTGCCTCGTAGATAGAAATGGTCAGGTAAAAGACATCTATCTCACCATCGATATGATCCCTGGTACAAAGAAGAGAGTTGCATCTCTTCTGGACATAACCAAACTGAAGTTACTCGAAAGCCAACTCCGCCAAGCCCAGAAGATAGAGGCCATCGGTACACTCGCCGGCGGCATCGCCCATGATTTTAACAATATTCTCAGCGCCGTTCTGGGTTATGCGGAAATGGCGCAGAGGGAACCAAAAGTTAGCGATCGACTCATGCGTTACCACGAGCAAATCTACAAGGCCGGAAAACGCGCAAAAGACCTCGTAAGTCAGATCCTCGCCTTCAGCCGTCAGAGCGACGAGGAATTGCGACCTTTGGGAATCAGCCCCATCGTCAAGGAGGTTTTGAAGTTCCTCAGGGCGTCTCTGCCTTCGACAATAAAGATTCACCATGATATACAATCCGACCGGGATACGGTCCTTGCCGATCCCACGCAAATCCATCGAATACTGATGAACCTCTGCACCAACGCGGCCCACGCCATGCACGAAGGAAAAGGCGAATTGATAGTTAGCTTATCCCCCGTCGAAATTAATCCCCGTAATGCTTCTACCATTAATCACGGCCTGAGCCCCGGCATGTATCTTCAACTCTCCGTCAGCGATACGGGACACGGTATAGATCCCGGAATCATGGACCGGATATTCGATCCCTTCTTTACCACCAAGACGCCGGGTGAAGGGACCGGTATGGGGCTTTCCGTGGTGCACGGCATCGTAAAAAGTTACAATGGGGCCATAACCGTTGAAAGCAAGGTGGGTAAAGGGACGACGTTCCACGTTTATTTCCCCCTGGTGATGGAAACGGAAGAGAAGTCTGAAGTTGAGGCTACAGTGCGTATCATCGGGGGCAAAGAGTGCATCCTTTTCGTGGATGATGAAGAATCTCTCGTTCAGCTTGGCAAGGACATATTGAGCGGTCTGGGATATGAGGTCGTCGGGAGGACGAGCAGCACGGAAGCCCTGGAGCTCTTCCGAGCCCGGCCTGACCGGTTTGACTTGGTGATCACCGACATGACCATGCCGAACATGACGGGCATCGAATTAGCCCGGGAAATTATGCGTATCCGGCCCGGCGTACCGGTCGTCCTCTGCACGGGATTCAGTGAAGTGATCACACCTGAAAAGGCGAAGGCTATGGGGATAAAAGAGTTCATCATGAAGCCCATCATCCAGCCCCAGATTTCAACAGCTATAAGACGCGCACTGGATCAAGATAAATAAAGAGGAGATTTAATGGGAAAGGTTTTGATCATTGACGACGATGTGCTCGGTTCAGGATTGCTACGCGATATGGTCATGGACATGGGACATGAGGTTGCCTCTGCCCTTACAGCAGAAGAGGGGATCAAGGCATTCACATCTCATAACTTCGATGTTGTCTTTCTGGATATACAGCTCCCTGACGTAAATGGACTTATGCTGTTACCTGACATTCATGCTATACCTGCCAGCCCCGAGGTTATTATCATAACAGGCTACGGCAGCCCCGATGGTGCTGAGCTCGCAATAAAAAACGGTGCCTGGGATTTCATCGAAAAACCCTTAGAGAGGAAATTGATAGAGCTCCCTTTAGTTCGCGCACTCCAGTACAGGGAGGCAAAAAAGGAGAAAAAAGCATCCCTGGTGCTGAAGAGGGAAGGAATCATCGGGAACAATCCAGCAATGGTAACCTGCATGGAACTCGTTGCCCAGGCAGCCGCCAGTTATGCCAATGTACTTATTACGGGTGAAACCGGAACCGGTAAAGAACTTTTCGCACATGCCATACACAATAACAGCTCACGGGCGGGCACACCCTTTGTTACTGTAGATTGCGCATCCCTTCCTCCCACTATCATTGAGAGCATCCTCTTTGGCCATGAAAAGGGCGCCTTTACAGGAGCTGATAGACTCCAGGAGGGCCTGATTAAACAGGCGGACGGAGGGACCCTCTTTCTTGACGAAGTTGGTGATCTTCCCCTTTCCGCACAGAAGGCTTTTCTTCGCGTCTTGCAGGAACACCGTTTCCGGCCCCTGGGAGCAAAACAGGAGACGAAAAGTGAATTCAGGGTAATAGCTGCAACCAACCGTGACCTTATCAAGATGGTTCAGGAGGGTAAGTTCAGGGAAGACCTGCTCTACCGCTTGCGCGCTTTTACCATTGAATTGCCGTTGCTGAGAGAGCATCCCGGGGATATCAAGGAACTTGCCTTTTACTATGTGGACAAAATCTGCACACGGCAGGGCACAGAGCTAAAAGGATTTTCCCCTGAATTTATCGAGGCCCTTCATGCCTATGAATGGCCTGGAAATGTTCGGGAACTGGTCAATGCCATGGAAGGTGCTGTCGCAGCCGCACTCCACGAGCCTATCCTGTATCCCAAACACCTTCCCACACACATACGTATACGTTTAGCCCGGAATGCTGTAAATAAAAAGGAAGACATCACCATACATCGTACGACAATGTGCACACTAAAGGAACACCGGGAATCTGTCCTCGTGAGAGAAGAACGAAAGTATCTCCAAGACCTTATGGACATGACCGGAGGAAAAATAAAACAGGCATGCGACATAGCCCGAATATCTCTGCCACGGATGTACCAGCTTATCAAAAAGTACAAGATTGAACAGGCTTATACTAAGTCAATTAAATATTCCGGATAGCCAGTTTGTATTGTTTCATCACACATTTTATAATCCTATCACACCTTTAATAATCACGTCACAAACACTTACCTGCCCATAACTACATAACTATTTGTAATGATGGAACACGTTGCAAGCAACACCACTGGCATGCTTGTTGCGATACGTGTGCGAAGCTAATTCTAAGGAGTGCATTACAGGATATGACATTGCTTATCTATACGACAAGGATGGAGGGCGCAGGAGAACGTCTTTTGCAGATCGTCGACACGGTAGTTTCCGGGGAAAATGTGAAAATCTACAGGACCGTCGATGGTCTTTCAAGAGGGCTCCGTCAGCCACGGAACGAAGTGACTTTGGCTATTCTCCTTGCCTCTTCCAAGGAGGATCTTATAAATCTCTTGTCGATCCGGGATCTTCTGTCAGACATGAAGATCATTCTCATATTACCCGACAGTGATCCGGAGACAGTTGCGAAAGGTCATATGCTGAGGCCGAGATTCTTAACTTATTGCGATAGCGATTTCGTCGATGTTGCCGCCGTTCTCAGCCTGATGGTCAGGAATCTGGGCGAAGACAAAAGCCTCGATATCCATACATGAAGGAGCGCAGGAAACGCGAATCTGATGAAAAATCAATTCCGGCATGGCCATGGGGGATGACAGTGTTTAGATACTCCTCGATATTACCGTAGTTCAAGGCTTGGAAGAAGTTTTCGTTTTAGGGAAAGGAAACGTAAATAGTTTATCAATAATAGTTTCTTAAGGAGGACAGGATAAATGAAAAAAAGAACGCTTGGTTTTAAACTGGTTGCGGGAGGCATCATTGCTGTAATGGTACCTCTTTTGGTTATTGGTATCTTTGCCGCTGTCAAGGCATCCGGGGCACTTGAAACTGCAGCGAAAGAACGTGCGATGACAGGTGCACACAATATTGCCGACATGGTACAGGAAGTACTCGCCGTGGAGTTAAAGGCTGCAAGTGAGATCGCCATGAGCAGCGACGCAGTCAACGCTGCCGCCAATGCCAATGTCGATGCTATGAAAAAGCAACTTGCCGATGCCATGGCGAAAATCGGGAAGGACTACGAAGCGATGATGGTAACCGATGCAAAAGGTGTTGTCGTTGCCGACGGCAACAATGGTGAATACAAGGGCCTCTCTCTTGCGGAACGGGATTATTTTCAGCATGCAAAGGGTGGAAAAGCAAACGTAGGTTCCGTCGTCAAATCGAAGAAGACGGGGGATCCTATCGCCGCCGTCTGTGCACCCATCATGAAAGACGGGAATTTTGTCGGCGCTGTTGTCCTCGCCCTTAAGATCGATTATCTTTCTGAAAAAGTCACGGAAAAAGTAGGCCAGACAGGGTACGGCTATATGGTCGACCAGACAGGACTTGCAATTGCCCACCCCGATAAGGCCAAGATCCTGTCTCTGAATATTACGACAGTAAACGGCATGGAAGAGATCTCTAAAGCGATGGTCGCGAAACAAAGAGGAGTTCATGATTATGTCTATCAAGGAACAAAAAAGATTGCGGGATTTGCCCCGGTAGAACTCACCGGCTGGAGTGTCTGTTTAACGCAGAATGCAGACGAGTTTCTGTCAGCAGCCCATTCAATCCGCAATTTCATAGTAATAATGGGTGGCGTTTTTCTCATTATAACAGTCATAGCCGTCGTATTTTTTGCCAGGAGCATTTCCTCGCCAATCAAGAATGCCGTAGACCAGATGGGCGAGGCAGCTACTCAGGTTGCCGCAGCCTCAACTCAGGTTTCTGCCTCCAGCCAATCCCTCGCCGAAGGTGCGTCCGAACAGGCTGCCGCCATCGAAGAAACTTCATCTTCGCTCGAAGAGATGTCTTCCATGACAAAACAGAATGCAGGGAACGCCGCCCAGGCAGACAGCCTCATGAAACAGGCAAACCAGGTGGTCCAGAAGGCGAATGATTCCATGGAAAGTCTGACCAGATCCATGAAAGAAATTACCGCGGCCAGCGAGGAGACATCAAAAATCATCAAGACCATTGATGAGATTGCTTTCCAGACCAACCTCCTGGCTTTGAACGCGGCGGTGGAAGCGGCCCGAGCGGGTGAAGCCGGAACCGGATTTGCCGATATTGTCCATATGATAATTCACATTCTCCACGATCTCTTACGCCTCGCCCATCATGATTTTGGCTTGCCAA
>DATKLL010000186.1:0-18175 GCA_035542475.1 Syntrophales bacterium | reverse complement strand
TTATAGAGCGCAGACTGACCTCATCGGCAGGGTAGCTTTCCGCTGTCCAGTGCCACCGCTCATCAACTCTGTGAAGGACTCCTTTTTCTTCGAGATAGTCCAGCAGTTCTTCCAGGTTCTCGCTTCCGAAGCGTTCTCCCCTTTCAAAGGGCAGTTCAAAGGCGGCACTCTTCAAATGGTGAAGGAGTATGAGAAGGTTATCCGGATTAACTCTGCAATGTTCAGGCGAACGGGAAAAAAAGTAATCCGGGTTCTCTACAATGAACTGGTCCATAGGATTGCTGCGGGCGATGAGGATGGCGAGGCTGTGACCCGTCCTCCTACCGGCCCTTCCGGCTTGCTGCCAGGTGCTGGCTATCGAGCCCGGATATCCGACCATAATGCAGGATTCCAAATCGCCGATGTCTATACCCAGTTCGAGGGCGTTAGTGCTCACGACGCCCATGATGTCACGGTCACGCAATCCCCGTTCTATCTCACGCCGCAGATTCGGCAGGTAGCCTCCCCGATACCCTGTAACGAAATGATTATCAATGGGCTTGCCTTTAGTGAACTCATCCTTGAGATACTTCGTGAGAACCTCGACATTCAGGCGGCTGGTTGTGAATACAATGGTCTGTATTTGGTTTGTTATAAGTTCCGCTGCCAGCTTCCTCGCCGGCGTCATCGCGGATTGACGGATTCCCAGTTCACGATTAACGATGGGCGGGTTGTAGAGAATAAACGTTTTTGATGCCGTCGGGGCGCCGCTCCTGTCGATCAGCTCCACGGGCCGCTCTAGCAGGCGCTCTGCATGCTCTTTAGGGTTGGCGACCGTTGCGGAACAGCAGATAAAGATAGGTTCCTGACCATAGAATCGGCTGATCCTCACAAGCCGTCGCATTACGTTTGTCAAATGGGATCCGAATACTCCGCGGTAAACATGCAGCTCATCGATTACGACGTACTTGAGATTGGCGAACAGCTTTTGCCATTTGGTGTGGTGGGGTAATATTCCCGCATGGAGCATATCGGGGTTGGTAACGACGACATGACCCTGCTTGCGGATTGCCTGGCGTGCATCATCGGGAGTATCGCCGTCATATGTATACGTCTTGATGTCAGCCTTCAAATCGGAAATGAGGCCGTGCACCTCGTGCATCTGATCCTGAGCGAGGGCCTTTGTCGGAAAAATATATAGTGCACGCGTTTCCGGTTCTTCAAGAATCCGGTTGAGGACAGGTAAATTGTAGCAGAGAGTTTTTCCGCTTGCCGTCGGCGTGACCAGCACCACACTTTGGCCGTTCCGCACAAGATCGACAGCCTGAGCCTGGTGGCTGTAAAGCATACCCATGCCTCGTTTCGCGAAAACGGTTCGGAGTCGGGGGTGCACCCAGTCAGGAAAGGTACTGAATCGGCCTTCGGAGGCGGGGAGCTGTTTTATAGCCCGGACATTCTCCATGAAACGCCGGTCGTTTTCCTTCCGGGATAACAACTCCTTAACGGTTAATGTGGACATTGGGGCTGCCGGAATTTACGGTATAATTTATTTTGCTGCTGAAACTTTTTTGTCTATTTACCCCCTTTCGTATTCTTCCACAAGCTTTTTATACTTCTCATGGATCATGTTCTTGTCAAATTCCCAAAATTCCTTCAACATGGCATTCTGTTCTTTTGTTGTGAAATAATCAAGAATCGGGAAGAAGAAGTGTTTATCTTCTTTTTCAATGTGCTTAGGATAAAGATCAACTATTTTTTGTAAGGTTAGAATTACATCCGCAGAACTGTTGCTGTCACCTTCCAGATATTTTTTATTTGCTTCCAGCAGTCTGCCGACGGTTTTACGCGCAATGACATGTTCTTCGATCAGCTCTTTCATGATCCTTTCATGGTCAGCTGACAAGTCCTTTGTAGCAAGGTCTCTGAAAAGAATATCCTCTTCTTTACCGTGATGGGTTCGATCTGCGTAGGTCCTGAAGAAATCGACGGCAGAGGCGATAAAAACAGTATTTACCTTGTTCTGTTCTCTAATCCTTGCGATCTCACCGTTGAAAAGACGGGCCATCTTTTCAATAAGCCTATGCTCCCACATTAAAGGACCGATAGGTTTCATTAGTTATCCCCCTTTATTATGAATCATACTATTTAATTGTCCGCAGGACGGACTCGATAACCGTCCTGCAGAAGATTTTCGTTAACCTAAAATTGCCTTCAAGTCTTCCTCAGGAGTAGTGATTGGCTTGATGTCATATGTCTTAACCAAGACATCCAGGACATTGGGGGATGTAAATGCCGGAAGAGATGGACCGAGACGAATATTCTTAATCCCAAGGGCAAGCAGCGTCAGGAGAATAGCGACAGCCTTTTGTTCGTACCAGGAAAGGACCATGGACAACGGGAGATCATTAACACCAATGCCAAAAGCCTTGGACAGGGCTATGGCAACCTGGATGGCGGAGTATGCGTCGTTACACTGCCCCACATCAAGCAGTCTCGGGATTCCGCCAATGTCGCCAAGGTCTTTGTCGAAAAAGCGAAACTTCCCGCAGGCTAGGGTGAGGACGACACAGTCCTTGGGAACCTGTTCCACAAATTTCGTGTAATAGTTTCGTCCGGGCTTGGCGCCGTCACAGCCAGCCACAAGGAAGAAGTGGCGGATATTTTTGTTTTTCACTGCTTCGATAACTTTGTCGGCAACACCGAGAATGGCATTCCTGCCGAATCCAACGGTAACATAGCGGCCGTTTATATCAGATGGGAACCCGGGCATTACAATAGCTCTTTTAATCACGGGTGTAAAATCACGGTTTTCAATGTGAGTAACATCCGGCCAGCCTACTTCACCGGCAGTAAAAATATTTGATTTGTATGAGTCCTGAGGCCTCTGGAGACAATTCGTAGTCATGAGAATTGCCCCTGGAAAGGCGGCAAACTCTTTGTGCTGATTCTGCCAGGCAGTCCCATAATGGCCATAAAAGTGCTCGTATTTCTTAAGACCGGGATAACCGTGACTGGGGAGCATCTCGCCGTGCGTGTAGACATAAATACCTTTGCCTGCCGTTTGCTTGAGTAATTCTTCAAGGTCTTTGAGATCGTGCCCAGATATGAGAATAGCCTTTCCTCTTTTTTGGCCTAGAGGTACTTTTGTGGGTACAGGGTGGCCATAAGTCTCTGTGTGGGCGGCATCGAGAAGCTCCATCGTCTTTAGATTCATCTCGCCGCATTTGAGAACCATGTTAAGTCCTTCCTCGAGGGTCATCTTTTCCTCGGCAAGAGCGGCAAGGCTTTCATGCATAAACGCATATACGTCGCTATCCTCTTTACCCAGGATCTGGGCATGATCCATGTAAGCTGCTACCCCCCGTATGCCGAACAAGAAGATATGCTTAAGTGATAGAATGTCTGAATTCGCGGCAGGATAGGTCTGCAAGCCGACTTTCTCGCCCTGGGCGATCATTTGCTCGAGTGTACCGGCAGGCTCAAACAGGATGTAATCTTGTGAGAAATTGATTTTTCCGCTTGCACCTTTTACCTCTTCAATCAGTCGATCCCTGTATGCAACGCATTCCTTAATCAGTTTGACGAAACGTGAGAGGTCAAAATTGACATTTGTTAAAGTGGAAAAAAGAGCTTTGCTTGTAAAGGTATTGATATCCCGGTCATTGATACCGACCTTTCGCCCGGCGACGGCGGCGAGGGAAAGCCCAATCAGGGTATGGGTTAATAAATCCTGTAAAGAAGCAACATCGGGCTGTTTACCGCAAACACCGGATTTAACACATGCCTCCCCTTTAGCGGTTTGTTCACATTGGTAGCAAAACATTTTGGTCCTCCTTCATAAATTTGTTTAAGGTTAGATATAAAAATCCGTCTGCGGTATCTTGATGTCATATGAATGCATATACGTCATTGACTTAGGTCAAAAGACTTCAAAATGATCCCAATTCTTCTATATATTATTCTTTACCTAGTATTGATATCGCTTTATTGGTTATTCAATTATTACAATTTTTTAGGAAAAAATTACTTTACTTGTCCGGCACATGCAATGGGTATTTAATATAAGAACAATGGCAGGTTAAAGCTACCTCTATCTTACTGGATACCAGGAAAGTATAAAGCTTATCGCATCTGATAAGTACACTCGAGGGCGGGCCCCAGTGGGTGCCAATCATTGAATACTAGATTCCCGCCTCCGCGGGAATGACATAGAGAAAAGCGGGGGCGAGGAAGAGGTATTTAATTAAGTCTCCCTTTTATAAAGGGAGATTTAGAGGGATTTTTCGATGATAAAACCACCCCCGACCCCCGCCAGCGGGGGACAGCCTTCATGCCCCTTCAGAAAAGGGTGAGTTGATCTTATTTGAAGAGATCATCCAACTTCTTGCGAATCGGATCGTTACTTTGTTTTGATTTTTCTTCTGAAGCGCTGTCCTTGAAATTGAAATAATCACAAAAATTGCTTCTATCCTTGTCAAGAACCCTGTCTGCTTGCGGTTCGCGGCAATTGTTGTATGCGTTAAGATCATAAAATCGGCAATTCAGGCAACAGCGGAGGTCCGTCTGACAGGAAGGGCAGGTGTCTTTTCTGCCGATGATTTTATCAACTTTAACTTCTTTTTTGCATTTGTAACATATCTTCATAGTCAGCTGGACATACCGCAATCATTTATTTCCGATGGTAAATCTCCAACGGCAGAAAGTATGTGCAGGGTGCGGATCAGGAGGGGCAAAGATGCATTCCACCTGTATGCGGTCGTCGATGACCCTGGCAAAATTCTCGAACTCGCCGCGGTGCATCTCTTTACACAGGAATTCCGGCAGACCCTTATTTACTCTTGCCACCTGAGGTGCACAGCTTGGTACGGAAATGATCACCTCATCTACCTTTTCCACGATATCATATCCGATAATCATGGTCCAAGGGAAGAGCCTCTGGGCCTTTGCAAAACCCTTTAACCCTTTTTCTTCAATACGGAAGCGTTTCAGGATATCCTTGGCAGCCATACCTGCTGCCTTTGCCCATACCCTCTCATTGATGCGCTCTGCTGTTTGCTGATCAAATTCATCTGATACGAAGAGGAACCAGAAACCGTCAATTACCCTGTAATGCCATAGTAAAAACTCAAGATAGTCCTTGATTCCGGCAGGGTCCATATTTTTTAACGGAGAAAGATCCATGGGCTTTACATTTTT
Organism: Syntrophales bacterium; assembly: GCA_035542475.1. Lineage (GTDB taxonomy): Bacteria > Desulfobacterota > Syntrophia > Syntrophales > UBA2185 > DATKLL01. The sequence goes on along the minus strand of DATKLL010000186.1, from coordinate 13,000 downwards.
CACGTTATCCATTCCTATCTTTATTTTATAATGTGAGCCAGTTGGTGAATGACATGATATCAACTTCCTTCTTCAGCGCCGCGTCAGAAAAATTTTTTATTGATAATGAAGCGTCTTAATGGTATGAAAAAAAAGTTATGCCATAAGGTGTTAACAATCATGTAGTGCGAAATGCTGGGGGATCGTTCAATGGTAGGACAACGGACTCTGACTCCGTATATCCAGGTTCGAATCCTGGTCTCCCAGCCATTAAAATCAAGGGGTTAGGTAAAATGCTTAGCCCCTTAAATTTTGATTGCTTTCCTATTGCTACCCTCTTCCGTATTATGGCAAAAAACTACCATAAGAAATAAATTTTGACAAAATGATTTTAAATGTGATGAGGGAAGGGAAGACCATCAACAATTCAATGGCGGATTACGAAATATCGATGTCAGGCTCTGTCAGGATTATAAAGTAATATCATGAAAACAGAGAACCTACTATTTTGCATGGAATGAGATATGAGAAATAAGATCAAATGGATTTTAGGAGGGATTTGCCTTGCTCTATTTTTAATAATAATTCTTGTTTTCTGGTTTCGAGTGACGATCCTGACGAGAGCAGGTCAATTTATGGCACCTGAAGGTAATTATACAGCTGATGCAGCCATACTGGAAGGTAATGAATTCATTGATAGGGGTATCATAATGAGTGGGATGAATTTGTTATCATCAGGAAAAGTCAAACGACTTTTTGTCGTCTTGCATCGAATTGCCCCATCAGACAGACCTTTTGCTATAAATGCAGATTACCCAGATCTCGTCAGGAGACAAATGGTAAACCTTGGGCTTAAAGAAGGAGATTTCCAAGTTATAGTAACCCACATTCATCACCCGTTAACTTTGATAGCGGCAAGAGGGGCAGCTGAGATTATCTCGAAAGAAGATGTAAAGAGCGCTATACTTCTATCATCAGGTTTTCATGCTCGGCGGAGCTACCTCGTATATCAGCATGTATTCAGTCAATTCCAAATCAAAATTTTTCCTTCCGCCTGTTTTAGTTCATATAAACTTGACCATTGGTGGTCTCAAGAGTATGGATTACGTGACTTCACTGCTGAACTTTTGAAGCTGACTTATTATTTAGCCGGAGGATATATCCCCTTTAAGTTGTCTTATCAGCTCTAGAGGAATGATGTTCGGTTATCCTTAATGGCGGCCTTATTAGAACACTCTTTTTTTGAACTGCTTCCTTCTTACCGTTATTTCCCTGAAATTTTAGCCCAGGAATCCCGCAAGGTCACAGTCCGGTTAAATACCGGGGCTTTATCTGAAGAATCAACGGAATCCAAACAAAAATAGCCGGATCTTTCAAACTGGAACCGGCTACCCGGCATAGCGCTTACCAGGCTTGGTTCCACCTTGCACGACTTAAGAATTTCCAAAGATTTCGGATTCAGGTATTCTGTAAAATCAGCATCCTCTGCTAGAGGATCGGCGACGCGAAATAGGCGGTCATAAAGGCGAACTTCGGCGGACAGAGCGTGGGCCGCTGAAACCCAGTGGATGGTTGCATCGACCTTCCGTCCATCAGGGGCAAACCCGCTGCGCGTTTCCGGGTCATAAGTGCAATGCACTTCGATAACCTCTCCCGTACCTGGATCTTTAACGATGCTCGTACACTTGATAAAATAACCATAGCGGAGGCGTACCTCTCTTCCGGGAGAAAGCCTGAAAAACTTTTTGGGTGGGGTCTCCATAAAATCCTCCCTTTCTATATAGAGAATGTGGGAGAAAGGGACTTTACGGGAGCCCATCTCGGGTTTCTGCGGATGATAAGGACAATCAAACTCCTCAACCCGTCCTTCCGGATAGTTGTCAATAACCACACGAAGAGGACGGAGAACAGCCATGACACGGGGGGCCTTTTCATTAAGGTCTTCCCTTACACAATTTTCGAGTAAAGCCATATCGACGGTGCTGTCGTTCTTGGCAACACCGATACGATCACAGAAGTCGCGGATTGCCTCCGGGGTATAACCCCTTCTTCGCATTCCCGAGATAGTAGGCATCTGCGGATCATCCCAGCCGCTGACAATCTTCTTTTCCACCAATTCAAGAAGCTTGCGCTTGCTCATGATGGTATAGCTGAGGTTGAGACGGGCGAATTCTATCTGCTGGGGACGATTTTCCACTTTTACCTCGTTGATAAACCAGTCGTAGAGAGGCCGGTTGTTTTCAAATTCGAGGGTGCAAATTGAATGTGTGATTCCTTCGATGGAATCCGAGAGGCAATGTGCGAAATCGTACATAGGATAGATGCACCATTTATCGCTGGTCCGGTAGTGCGTCTCTTTTTTAATGCGGTACATGACCGGATCGCGCATGGTGATGTTGGGGGAAGCCATGTCAATTTTGGCCCGCAGGACACGGGTTCCGTCCGCAAACTCACCGGCCCGCATGCGTTCGAACAAATCCAGATTTTCTTCAACTGATCTGTTTCGATATGGGCTGTCTTTACCAGGTTCCGTAAAGGTGCCCCGGTACTCACGTATCTCATCTGCGCTGAGATCGCAAACAAAGGCCTTACCCATTTTGATGAGTTGCACAGCATATAGGTAGAGTTTCTCATAATAGTCGGAGGCAAAATACAAACGATCCTCCCAGTCAAAACCAAGCCACTTTACATCCCGGATGATCGATTCCACATATTCCATACTCTCCCCGCTCGGATCCGTGTCATCCATGCGCAGATTGCAGGTACCTCCGTACTGAGCGGCAATACCGAAATTGAGGCAGACAGACTTGGCATGTCCTATATGCGGATATCCATTCGGTTCCGGCGGAAACCTTGTGGCCACACGCCCTTGATGCTTGTTAGTCTTAAAGTCCTCTTCGATAATATCTCTGATGAAATCTGATGGAAGCGATGAATTGCTTTGAACCATATTGCCGATATCCTTTCTCCTGCTCAAAAGAAATAAAAGACCAACATCTGTTTACTGAAAGTTATTTAATCTCGTTAAGCTTCGCCCTTGCCATCCGTTCCTGGCTGGTATTGGGATAATCTTTAATGACCTGCTGTAGAATAGCCCTTGCGCTTGTCTTGTCACCCAGCATTAGAAAGGCAAATCCTTCCTTCAGCAGTGCAGAGGGCACTTTTTCTCCTTTAGGATAGCTTTTTGCTACTTTGTCATATTCCAGGATCGCCTCTTCGTATTTCTTTTCAAAATAATAACACTCTCCAATCCAAAACTGGGCATGATCGGAATATTCTGTGTTCGGATATTGTATCAGGAAATTTTTAAATTCTGTCCTGGCCTTGTCATACTTTCCTTCCTTAAAAGTTTCATAGGCCGATGCATAAAGCGAATCCTTGTCTGTTTTGCCGGTTAGTGCACTAGACGAATCGACCTGGCTTTCTTTTCCGCCCCCTGCAGATTGAGCCTCTTTTTTCTTAATATCCAGCAGCGTTTCTATGTAGCTGAGACGGGAAGAGATATCGTCAAGTCTATTTTTTATGCCCTTGTATTCTTCATTATCACGGGGCAATTGTGCTTTCAGGGTTGAAACATCTTTTCCCATTACTTCACGTTCCCCTTTCAGACTCTGCATATCTTCTTTTATGTCGCTAATATCCGCACCGGTATCGGCAAGCGTCTTGCGCAAGGTAGTCATGGATTTTTCAAAATCCTTACGTATAGCTGCGTTTTCTTCTTTTAAAGACTTGGTATCAGATTCAAACTTCCCCTGAACACGCTGCAGTTCTTCTGTTGTCGCGCATCCAGTAATGGATGCCAGGAACGCAATCACAAAAATAAATAAATATTTCTTCAAATGACGGACCTCCAGTTGCAATCGCATCTTGAATATCACAAACTTAAATCATTTTACATAAGAAAAACTGCGGATCCTTTTTGCATAGTCTTATTTTAAAGTAAGGAAAAGAACGCTTGATTTGAATAGCCGGCATTTATCTGTAAATGGATACGGCTTAAAAAGTAAGACTAACCTCTATCTTTTTGCCTTTTTGAAATAGGTAGATACTTCCTCCTATTTCACATCCATTTTATCATTATTGTGTCCCGTTATTACTCGAATTATTTTTGTAAAATAATTAGTTGCGATAAATCTTATAAAAGAATTCAGGAAGGGGGTACGTAAACATGACAAGCAAAGAAGTGAAAACGGGGAGAAATTATTTTATTATAAATATCGATGAGCCTTATGCAGATAAGATATACGATGTTTTAAAAAAAGGTCAAACGGCTAAGGGTAAATGGCCGGAAGGTGATATTTCATTTGAAGAATGGAAAAAGAAGACATTTAAATCATGACCAGGTTGGTCAATCACGCCCTGAACCAGTGTAACTCGTATTGCTGCATAAAAGGGTCGTTGGGGATGAAAGTATTAGTCATATTTTTCACGGTGTTAATTCTTGGGTGTTCAACAGGGAGGCCCGCCAATCTTGGTATCACCGATGGCAAGCTCTTGCCGTGTCCGGACTCGCCCAATTGTGTCTCTTCGCAAAGCCAGGAAAAAAGGCATTTCATAGAACCAATTCGTTATGAAGGGGATCAGCAGCGGGCAATGAACCGGTTGATTACCGTAATTAAAGGGATGAAACGCTCGAAAATCGAGACAGTCACAGATGTATACGTCCATGCGGAATTCACTTCTGCCGTCTTCCGATTCGTTGATGATGCGGAGTTCTATATTGACGATAACACTAAGACGATACACATGCGTTCCGCATCCCGGATCGGTTATTCCGATCTTGGTGTCAACAGGAAAAGACTAGAGGAGATAAGGTCAATGTTTAATGCCCGCTGATGAAATCTCGGAAGGGTAGGGCCCGTCAATAACCTAGGAACGATGTTAATTTCCCGATCTCTCGCATCAACTTTTCAAATCCTTGGATCGTCAAGGATTGAGGGCCGTCCGACAGGGCCTTGTCCGGTTCAGGGTGCACCTCGACCATTATACCGTTTGCACCCGCCACTAGGGCTGCCTTGGACATAGGCGGCACAAGGCTTCTCTTGCCTGTGGCATGGGAAGGATCGATGATTACCGGCAAATGTGACAGCTCATTGATCAGCGGTATGACGGAAAGATCAAGACTGTTTCGCGTAGCCGTCTCAAAGGTGCGTATGCCGCGTTCGCAGAGGATGACTTTATGATTCCCTTCAGAATAGATGTATTCGGCAGCTGCCAGGAACTCCTCTATCGTCGCGCTCATCCCGCGTTTCAGAAGCACCGGTTTGCTTATCCTCCCCAGTTCCTTCAACAAGTCAAAATTCTGCATGTTGCGGGTACCGACCTGGAGCACGTCCGCGTATTTCGCTACGAGTGATACATTTTCCGGCGTCATGACCTCCGTTACAATCGGAAGCCCTGTCTTTTTTTTTGCAAGGGCTAAAAGTCTCAACCCTTCTTTTTCAAGCCCCTGAAACGTGTGCGGACCCGTCCGCGGTTTGAAGGCGCCGCCCCTGAGAAGATCAGCACCTATGCGCTTCACGGCAACAGCGGTCCTGACAATCTGATTCTCGCTTTCCACGGCGCACGGCCCGGCAATAACCACGGGCCTTTTCCCTTCACCGATTTCAACGTCGGCGACTTTTATTATAGTCCCCCGCGGATGGAAATCCCTGGATACCATCTTGTAAGGCTTGGTAACGTGGATTACTTCCTTTACTCCGGGAAGATCACGTATGTTTAAATCATCTATATATCCCTTGTTACCCAGCACACCGATGGCGGTTCTCTGGCTTCCGGGAATGGGTTTGGCCGTTAATCCCATGTTTTTCACGGCGGTAATAACGGTATCAATTTGTTTATTGTTGGCTTTATGATGCATTACGATAAGCAAGGTTTCCTCCGCTATTAATTTTTTTCAGCTTGTTCTTATAAGGTTAAGGTGGAAATGTCAAATATTCTGATTAAATAATTGTCTTGACATACAGTTACCAATTTACGTAGCATTAACAATCAGCATAAAGCCGCATAGCTTCCTTAACCCGTCGTGATTTATTCTTATCTTTGCGGAGGTTGACATATTCGCCGACATCGGCGTCGTTACGCCTGGCACTAAAGGTTTCTCCGGCATCCGCATTCAGATTACATGCAGGATGGTAACGTCCACATATCGTGCAAAAGTTTATATAAAAATTACTCTTTCCGGAGGATAGGTTATGAAGAAAAAATCCGCAACCAGTACCAGAACAGCCAAGGCCAAGATCAGGCCCGCGGAACTCACAGAGACCGAGAATTTTGAAGTTGCGGAGGAAACGCCGGTACAGCCGGCGGCGGATGCTCATTTCCCCGTCGTCGGTATAGGCGCCTCTGCCGGCGGCCTGGAGGCTCTCGAGACCTTTCTTCAGAATGTGCCCGAACAAAGCGGCATGGCCTTCGTCATTGTCCAGCACCTCGATCCGACCCATAAGGGAATCATGGTGGAGCTACTCCAGCGGGCCACCAAGATGAGGGTCAACCAGGTGCGGGACCGCATGCCCGTCGAGCCGGACAACGTCTACGTGATACCTCCCAACAAAGATATGAGCATCCTCCATGGGGCCCTGTACCTCCTCACACCGGTGGCGCAGAGGGGGCTCCGCCTGCCCATCGATTTCTTCTTCCGCTCGTTGGCGGATGACTTCCAGGACAGGAGTGTCGGCGTCATGCTCTCGGGAATGGGCTCCGACGGCACACTGGGTCTCCGGGCCATCAAGGAGAAGGCCGGGGCGGTCTTTGTGCAGTCGCCCGAGTCGGCCAAATTCGACGGCATGCCCCGCAGCTCCATCGATGCGGGTCTCGCCGACGTCGTCGCCTCGGCACAAGAACTGCCCACGAAGATCATGGCCTATCTTCGGCACGCCCCTGCCGTGGTCCGCGCCTAAATCGCCCTGGAGGAGAAGGCCCGGAGCGCCCTCGAGAAGGTCTTCATCCTGCTGCGCTCACAGACCGGCCAGGATTTTTCCTTTTACAAAAAAAGCACTGTCTACCGCCGCATCGAACGGCGGATGAGCCTCCACCAGATCGACAGGATCGCAGCCTACGTCAAATTACTTCAGGAGAATCCCCAGGAGACGGAACTCCTCTTCAAGGAGCTTCTGATCGGCGTGACCAGCTTCTTCCGTGACCCGGCGGCATGGGAACAGATCAAGAAGGATGTGATTCCTGTTTTGTTATCACTCCGTCCGGCGGGCGGCATTGTCCGGGCCTGGGCGATAGGATGCTCGACTGGAGAAGAGGCCTACTCATTGGCGATCATCTTCAAAGAGGCCCTGGCAGAGATAAAACAGACAGGTAACTTCACCCTTCAGATCTTTGCCACTGACCTGGACAAGGACGGCATCGACAAGGCCAGGATAGGGTTATATCCGGCCAACATCACAGCGGACGTCTCGCCGGATCGTTTGCAGAGGTTCTTTATCCAGGAGGAGCGGGGGTTTCCGGGTGGGAAAGGATATCCGCGAGATGGTAGTCTTCGCCTACCAGAATGTCATCATGGATCCGCCTTTCACAAAACTGGACATCCTGATCTGCCGTAATCTCCTGATATATCTGACCCCGGAGCTCCAAAAGAAGCTCCTGCCCATCTTCCATTACAGCCTCAATCCCGGCGGCTTTCTTTTTTTGGGAAGCGCCGAGACAGTAGGCTCGTTTACCGAACTCTTCTCCACCGTGGACGTCAAATCAAAGATATACCGGCGTATCGAGCCCGTCTTCGGGGCCAAACCGGTCGAATTCCCCGCCACTGTGATCCCCGCTGCGCTGTATACAGATCTGGCGGCCAAGGTTGTGAAACCTGTCGCCAACATTGGAACGATCGTCGACCAGACGCTCCTGAGGCGCTACACACCGCCAGCGGTCCTGGTCGGCAGAAAGGGCGACATCCTTTACATCAGCGGGCGGACGGGCAAGTACCTGGAGCCGCCGGTGGGTAAAGCCAACTGGAACATCTTTGCCATGGCCCGCGAGGGACTTCGCTACGAGCTTACCAGTGTCTTCCAGAAGGCGCTTCAAACACAGGAACCGACATTCATGAAAGGGCTGACGGTGCGGACCGACGGCGACGATCAAATGGTGAACATTACTGTCCAACCGCTCGTCGAACCTGCGGAACTCAAGGGCATGTCAATGATAATCTTTGAGGACCTGCCCGCAGCCCCCAAAGTGCCGGCAAGCAAGGCCAAACGTTCTGCAGGTCGCAGCCTCCAGAAGGGGCAGATGAATCCGGAGTTTCAGCATCTGCGGGAGGAACTGCAGAATACACGCGAAGAGATGCAGACCTCACAGGAGGAACTGAAATCCGCCAACGAGGAGCTTCAGAGTACCAACGAGGAGCTTCAGAGCACTAATGAGGAGCTGACAACCTCCAAGGAGGAGATGCAGTCCATGAACGAGGAGCTACAGACGGTTAACGCCGAGCTTCAGTCCAAGCTGGAGGATCTTTCACGGGCCAACAACGATATGAGGAATCTCCTAGACAGCACGGACGTGGCGACGCTGTTCCTGGATGAACAACTCCGGGTGCGCCGCTTCACGAGCCAGGCATCCAAGATATTCAAACTGCTCCCCGGCGACACGGGGAGGCCGATCACAGACATCACCTCCGAGCTCATCTATCCGGAGCTGGTCGATGACACCCATGAGGTTCTCCGGTCGCTTGTCTTCAAGGAGAAGGACATTCCCGCCTCCAACAAGCGCTGGTTCATGATGAGGATCATGCCTTACCGGACTCAGGATAACCGGATAGACGGCGTCGTGATCACCTTCACCGATATCACCGCCTCCAAGAGAGTGGAGATGGAGCTGCGCAAGTCGCAGGCCGATCTGGAGAAGAAGATCAAGGAACTGGAGGCAAAGCTGGTAGATGCCGATAGGAGGCTCAAGGATGGCATCACTTAGCGCGTGCATTAGGAAAGGACGCGCAAAAGGTACTTAAAGCCCGTAGCGAGCGAAAGGACAATGGGAAGAAAAAAATTAAAAACGCCGGACATGTCGGAACTCAGACGACGAGCCGAGGAGAAGCTTAAGAAATCAGGTCCGCCCGCCGTTCCGATCAAGAAGGCGGACAGGGAGCATCTTATCCACGAGATGGAGGTCTACCAGATCGAACTCGAGATGCAGAACGAGGATCTCAAGCGGCTCAGAAGCGAATCAGAGGCACTTGCCGCTAAGTATCTCAATATCTATGAATTCGCCCCGGTCGGCTACTTTACGCTGAATCCCGATGGGGTAATCCTGCAAGCCAACCTGACCGGAGCGCGCCTGATTGGTGTTCCCCGCGCCATGCTGATCGGGAAACGGCTGGCGGGTTATATCTCATCCGGAACGGTCGCCACGTTTCGTGAGTTTTACGCGAGGCCGTTTCGTACCGAGAAGCAGGAGAACTGCGAGGTCGAAATCTTAAGTGTAGGGAAACCGTCCAGCCTGGTCCAGATGGAGGGGGTACTGTCCGTGGACGCGAGGGAGTGCCGCCTGGTAATCATCGATATCACGGAGCGTAAGAAGGCCGAAGAAGAACTCAAAAGACGCACGGCGCTCCTCGAAGAAGCCAACAGGGAACGGGAGAGCTTCAGCTACTCCGTGTCCCATGACCTTCGCGCCCCCCTGCGCGCGATAGACGGTTATGCACGCATGCTGTTGAGGAAACACGGACAGGAATTTGATGAAGATTCTATGTACAAGTTTAATGTCATAAGATCGAGCGCGCAAAAGATGGGACAGCTTATCGACGATATCCTGACACTGTCCCGTTTGGGAAGAAAACAATTGTCTATTTCGAAGATAGACATGAAAGTTCTGGTTGAGGATGTATGGAAGGAGCTGCAATCCATTTACCAGGACAGGAACATCAATCTCACGATCAACGGCATGCCCTCAGGCTACGGTGACAGGTTACAGATTAAACAGGCGTATGCCAATCTTCTGGCAAATGCGGTTAAGTTCAGTAAGTTTCAAAATCCCACCTTTATAGAAGTCGGAGGCTATGAAGATGGAAACGAGGACATATATTTTGTAAAAGACAACGGCGTCGGTTTCAATATGGCTTATTACAATAAACTCTTCGGTATTTTTCAGCGTCTTCACAAGGAGGATTCCTTCGAGGGCACGGGCATAGGTCTGGCCATTGTCAAGAGCATCATAAACAGGCATGATGATCGGGTATGGGCGGAGGGCAAAGAGGGTGAAGGCGCGACCTTCTATTTTTCGCTGCCTTTTTCACACACACACACACACACAATGACTCGGTCTTTTAAGAGAAAACCTATTCAATTTGCTCTGCAAACCAAATATCTGTAAGGTCGTAATTAAATCAAACCGTACAAAAAAGAGGAAGTCTGTCCTGACCTGTGGTACTACACGGATGGCAGGAGAACTGTTACATAAGGATGTACCTCAATTAAAATGAATGTGCTTCTCGTCAACCCGAGATACAATGGGTGCTCGGAGATACCGCCGTTGGGTCTGGAGTGCCTGGCGTCACCACTCCTTTGGGAAGGCATCGATGTATCAATCCTCGATCTCGATATATGCTCAGCCGAGGAAGGGCGCGATATACTCAAGGATACGATTAGAAAAACACTGCCGCATATTGTTGGTGTGACAGCAATGTCCCACAGCTTCCCTTCGGCACAGGAGGTCTGCAGCATCACCAAAAATCTCCATCCGGAAACCTTGACAGTCATGGGCGGCATCCATGCGACGGTAATGTCCGATGAAATCTTGAGGAGACAACCGGAAGTCGATGTATGTGTCAGAGGTGAAGGGGAGCTGACCTTTCGGGAGTTGGTACTTTACTTTATTGCGGGAAAGGACTTCTCCGGTGTTGAGGGGATCAGCTACCGGGATGATAACGGGATCATCCATAATGCGGACAGGGCATTAATAAAAAATCTGAACAATCTCCCACGGCCTGCCCACCATCTCGTTCACAATGAAAAATACAGGACCAGGGGCATATCATCAAGCAGGGGTTGTCGCCACAACTGTACCTTCTGTTCTATTCAAAGCCAGTATCAGCAGACTGTCAGGACGCGAGATGCAGTCACCCTGGCTGAGGAAATAAAAATGCTGGTAGGCAGCGGCGCCAGAAGGATCATGTTCACCGACGACAACTTTACTTTCAGCCTGAAACGAGTACGGGAGATATGCAGCTGGATACAGCGCCTGGGATTGAGCGGTAGGGCAGAATTCTATGCGGAGGGATGTATCGACGATATCTGCCGCAACCCGATCACGGCTTCTATATTGAGAGACGCCGGCTTTCAGGGATTGTATATCGGTGCCGAGTCAGGGTCTGCAGAAATCATCGACTATTACCGGAAGGGAATAAGTACGGAGGATATAATCCGCGGGGTGTCTCATTGCATAGAGCAGAACCTGACCCCCGTGGTTAATTTCATTCTCTTCGGGCCCAGAGATACCATCGACACTATACGCGAGACAATTCGACTTGCCTGGCGTATTTTTGAAATGGGGGCCGAGATTGTCTATGCTGAGACCCTTATTCCTTACCCCGGAACGCCCATCCAGAAAGAGCTGGCGGGAGACGGCAAATTTCGGGAAGAGCAGGGGATATACTATTTCAAATCCTACCATGACATAGACATGGAATGGTTTCTTCACCTCTGCAATCTGGCCAGAACTACCGCAAGCCTTAAATATGCGGAGGATAGATTCTTTGCCCGTAAGAAAGCCTATTTTGAGCTGGGCTGCCTTGACGAGCTTTTGTGCGGCCCCGTGCCTGAGCGGCTAAAGAATTTGTGACAGGCTTCTTTCTCGACAAAAAATCAAAAATGAAATAATATTTACTATGAATATTTCAGCATGGAGAGAATATAAATATTATGAAAATTAATTTCACTAAAAGCAACGGCCCCCTTGACAAGCTCATCGAGCAATTGATGAAGACCGCCGATGGTATCCGGAGGCCGGAATACGTCCGCGAAATGATTATCGCCTCTCTCAAAGCAGGGCAGGAGGACGACGAAAAAGCTGATCTCAAGCTGATGAACACGACCCTCAAGGAGATGAGGTTTACTTCAAAGGTCTTCGGGCCTTATCGGAACGTCCGTAAGGTCACGGTCTTCGGCTCGGCACGCACACAGCAAGGCGATCCGGTCTACGAGATGGCAAAGCAATTCGGGAAAAAGCTCGCTGAAGAAGGGTATATGGTCATCACGGGCGGTGGAGGAGGCATCATGCAGGCAGCCAATGAGGGAGCAGGCCCCGAGCGTTCTTTCGGGGTTAATATCCGCTTACCGTTTGAGGAAAAGACGAATCCGGTGATCAAGGGAAACCCACGCCACATTTCTTACAAATATTTTTTTAACCGCAAAGTCGCATTTCTTAAAGAAGCCGATGCCGTGGCACTTTTCCCCGGCGGCTTCGGCACGCTGGACGAAGCAATGGAGACGCTTACATTGGTGCAAACCGGCAAACGCAACCCTCTGCCGCTTGTACTCATAGATAATCCGGATTGTTCCTACTGGATACACCTGATAAAGCTTCTTGAAGAGGAGCTTCTGGCCCGCAACTATATCTGCCAGTCAGACTTTGCTCTCTTCGAAAGGGTATGCTCCGTGGATGATGCGGTGGAGAAGATTAAGCATTTCTATCGCCGCTATCACAGTATGAGGTACGTGAATGGGAGCCTTGTGATAAGACTTGCGTCTCAGCTCAGTCCCGATAACATCCAAAAGCTGAAGGACAAGTTTCATGACATTCTTCTGCAGGGGGGAAGTATTACGGCATCCGGGGCTTTGGAAGCTGAAATGGACGATGCCGATGTTGTTCATTTGCCGCGTCTTGTAATAGACTTTAACCGCAAAGACTTCGGCAGGCTCAGGAGTCTCATCGATTCGATCAATAATTTTTAGAAAGGACTTAAAAAATCTTAAGCCCCTGTGCATAGCTGCATGAGGGGCTTAAGAGGACAACGGATCATGAAAAGATCTCTTATGTTTTACAGAAGAATGATTTCAAAAATCCTTTCGCTTTAACCAGGCTT
>DATKLL010000185.1:0-6106 GCA_035542475.1 Syntrophales bacterium | reverse complement strand
CTTTGGCGAATTAATAAAACAAACGGCAGTGATAATTGACCGTTATCTTACAGGATAAAATAATAGAAGGAGACCAGCGGCTGGATGGCGAATGAAACGACAAAAGTAATTTACTCCATGATCGGGGTGAGCAAGTATTATGAAAAGAAACCGGTATTGAAGGACATCTACCTGTCTTATTTCTATGGCGCGAAGATTGGCGTTCTCGGTCTTAATGGTTCAGGTAAGAGTTCACTGCTGCGCATATTGGCAGGGGTAGACCAGGACTTTATCGGCCAGACCATCCTTTCTCCAGGTTATACTGTCGGATTTCTCGAACAAGAACCACACTTGGATGAAACAAAAACAGTACGAGACATCGTGGAGGAAGGCGTACAGGGTATTGTGACCTTGCTCGATGAATTTAACCGGATAACTGAACAATTCAATGAACCGATGTCGGATGAGGAAATGAACAAACTCATTGAACGTCAAGGGGCGGTTCAGGAAAAGCTTGATGCCCTTGATGCCTGGGATCTGGACTCACGGCTGGAAATGGCCATGGATGCCCTGCGCTGCCCACCGGGAGACACTCCCGTGAAAGTCCTTTCCGGAGGTGAAAGACGGCGCGTGGCGCTTTGCAGGCTTCTCTTGCAGAAACCGGATATACTCCTTCTGGATGAACCGACGAACCACCTTGATGCTGAGACGGTCGCCTGGCTGGAGCACCATCTGCAGCGCTACGCCGGTACCATCATTGCCGTGACACATGACCGGTATTTCCTCGACAACGTGGCTGGCTGGATCCTGGAGCTGGATAAGGCGCAGGGAATTCCCTGGCACGGAAATTATTCTTCATGGCTGGAACAAAAACAGAAACGCCTCCAGGTAGAAGAGAAGAGGGAGACTGAGCGGCAGCGGACCTTGCAGCGTGAACTGGAATGGATACGAATGTCACCAAAGGGAAGGCATGCTAAATCAAAGGCGCGCATCAATTCCTATGAAGCTCTTTTGAAACAGGAGACAGAGAAAACGGCCGGAGACCTGCAAATTTATATACCGCCGGGACCTCGTTTGGGCAAGGTGGTGATTGAGTCCGAAAGCGTAGTCAAGGCTTATGGCAATCGACTTTTGGTAGAAGGAATGTCCTTCTCCCTGCCGCCCGGTGGGATTGTGGGGATCATCGGCCCGAATGGCGCAGGAAAGACCACTCTGTTCCGCATGATCACAGGCCAGGAAACGCCAGACTCCGGTACGATCAGGATCGGGGATACAGTCAAACTGGCATATGTGGATCAGAGCCGCGACATTCTCGATCCAAACAAGACTGTCTGGGAGGTAATTTCTGAGGGTTACGATACAATACAGCTTGGCGGTATCCAGGTCAACTCCCGTGCCTATGTGGCGCGGTTCAATTTTTCCGGGACTGACCAGCAGAAAAAGGTTGGTATCATGTCGGGGGGTGAACGGAACCGGGTTCACCTTGCGCGGATGCTGAAAGAGGGGGCCAATGTACTCCTGCTGGATGAACCGACCAATGACCTTGATGTAAATACCCTGCGGGCGCTGGAGGAGGCTCTTGAAAATTTTGCCGGTTGTGCCGTGGTGATCAGCCATGACCGCTGGTTCCTCGACCGCATTGCCACGCACATTCTTTCCTTCGAGGGTGACAGCAAAACAATATGGTTTGACGGGAACTATTCCGAGTATGAAGCGGATAGAAAAGCGCGCCTTGGCGCTGCCGCCGACCAGCCCCACCGGATCAAGTACCGGCAGTTAACGAGAGTATAGACCTGATTGGTCCTGTTATGAAATTACTTAAGACGTCCAATATCTGATGCATTGTGAGTACATCAAGGATTTATGAATGTAGTAGTAATCGTGGCACATCCCAATGTAAAAAGTTTCAATCGAGCCATTGCCGATGCTGCTGCGAAAATATTGCGAAGAAACGGACATAACGTTTTGTTTCACGATCTCTACGAAGAAGGATTTGACCCCGTCCTGCCTGGAGACGAGATTCCCAGAGATGCCCACCTTCAAACTGATATTGAGAGATATTGCACTGAAGTGTCCACCGCGGAAGGTTTTGTGATAATTCATCCGAACTGGTGGGGACAGCCTCCCGCAATCCTCAAAGGATGGATTGATAGGGTATTCCGACCCGGAGTGGCCTATGAATTTCAGGAAGGCGACAGCGGCGAGGGGGTTCCCATAGGTCTGTTGAGAGCCGAATCTGCCATTGTATTTAATACATCGAATACGCCGAGTGACAGAGAATTGGAGGTATTTGGTGATCCGCTGGAAACATTATGGAAGAATTGTATCTTTGCACTCTGCGGGGTGAAGAATTTCTATCGAAAAATGTTCGGCATTATCGTTACTAGTACACCGGAGCAGCGTAAAGAATGGCTCAATCATGTGGAGGAAACAGTCAACAGATATTTTCCCGCACATGCCGCTTCATAAATAAGTACAGGGAAATCTGGCTCGCGCTTATATACCTAAGGTATATAGATAGTAAAGACGCCTCCCCCCAAGGAACCGCCGTTAACGATCGATATATAACCTTCCCTATCCTTTTTTGTGTGAGATTTTGCCACAAGCATGGAAAAGTAGAGACCCAGTCCCGTGCTTCCGGTATTGAGATCGACAGTTCTCTTGTAAGACGAACCTTTCTTATTGGCAATGCGCATAGATTCCGGATATCCGGGGCCATTGTCCTCTATCTTTAATAAGAGGTATCCTCCCTTTTTGGCGGCGCTGATTTTTACTTTGTCTTTCGCATAGCGAAATGCATTATTCAGCACATTATCCAAAACGCCGGATATCAAGCTGTGGTCAAAGGCCCAGAATAATTCCTCCGGGCATTCCGTTTCGATTTTTATCCCCTTTGAACTGAGCAAGGGTTCAGCCTGCAATACCGTGTTCTCGATAAATTCGTACACAGAGAAGTAATCTATGTTGATCATAAATTGAGATCTTTCAGCCTTATATAAAGACAGCAAGCGGATCAGGCTGTAATTCAGGCGTTTGATTTCATACTGAAACATATAAAATCCCTGATACAAAGAGCAGTCCTGTTCTTTGCACTGTTCAATGATCTCTTCCAACGTATTGAAGAGCATCCCGAGAGAATTTTTCGTGTCATGAAGAGTAGATGCAAGGATATCGAGAAAGTCCATCTTATCATTCATGATATCATTCCTCCCGGCTCAGGTTGTTGCACATTTTCATCAGGTTTTCGAGGTCCTTATATGCAGGATCAATATTCTTTACACGGTCCAGGTATTTCATGGCTTTATCAAGAAGAAGGGACTCGCTGCCGTTTTTCTGCATATAAAGTATAATGGCGTGAGCTGCATTGGCGTTGATTACCTTGTTGGTCGGCAGGTTAGCAGCCGCTTGTTCGAAGAATTCAATGGCTTTACTTAGATTACCCTCCCTGACCAGCCTGACGCCTTCATTGTTAAGCTTAATGATTTCATTGCGTGCCATGGAGATAATCTCCCGCCCTTTTTCCGCAATATTAAGATCTCTAAATACAGCCTGGACATCGCTTATTAATTCCTGGTCTTCGTGGTTGCTTTGAATGAGACGCCGGACGATGGCCTTGCCGCTATCTTCATTTCCCGTCAAGAAAAAGGCCTTTGCAAAATCAAGTTCTACATTGAATGGCAACGTATCGGGCAGAGTGGTTGACAGTTGTGTCGCCTTTGCCAGTGCCTTCCTGGCGTCCTTTTCACGGTTCATCCTTTTGTATACTAAACTCTCCGTCACGGAAATCTGTAAAGCGGCCTCCGGACTATTAATGAACTCTTTAGCTGCGTCATTCAATACTTTGAGACCTTCTTCCGGGACATTTCTCTCCACAAATACCTTGGCCAGACTTGTGTAGTCGGAAGGACTCTTGAAAAAGGAATGCTTGCCTTGTTTGACTGCCTCTTTAAACGACTGCTCTGCTGTAATATAATCCTTATTTTTGTATGCTATATTTCCCAAAGCCTTTTGTCGAAGGATAGCTTTTGGAGAAATGAGTATGGCATCCTGAAGAACCTTTTGTGCTTCTTTTGGATTTCCCATCTTTTCATGGGTAAGGGCAAGCCAGTCATAGGCGGCAACGTTCTTGTCATTTTTTGCAATGATTTTCTCAAATATATCTTTTGCCGCATCATAATCACCGGTTATGAATTTACTCTTACCGAGACCAAGCATTGCCCATGGCAGGTTACCCATGGATAACACATCTTCATAGAATACCGCTGCCTCCGTATAGTCTCCTTTTTTTGTAAGGATTTCTCCCTTAAGTTTGAGCAGCTCGGTACGGTTTCTTGTGTTGCTCCTAATTAGCTCATCGCAAATGGCAATAGCATTTGCATAGTCATTCTTCTCAATAGCCCTTTCAATGTTTTTAAGATTCTCTTTCTTTCTAATGGAATCCCTTAATTTCTTTTCAAGGGTCATCTTGGTAAATGGTTTGATTAAATAATCATCAGGCTGATACTCAAGGGCGCCCATGACCATGTCTGTAGTGTTTAATGCGGTAACCATTATAAATATGTTAGAATAATCAATATACCCGCGGAATTTTGCCTCCTCAAGAACCTGCTGACCGTCTTTGCCGGCTCCAAGGTTGTAATCGCACAGAATGATGTCATATTTTTTATAAGATAATTTTTTTACTGCGTCCTCACCGTCTGCAGCTTCATCAATATCGTTTATGTTAAATGACCGTAACATCCTCCTCATGGTAAGGCGGAAATTAAAGAAGTCTTCCACAACAAGGACTTTTTTCTTTTTCAAATTGATGGTGGAAGGAGGCTGGAAAGAAGGTATATTTTTATGAGTTATTGCCACAATTACCCTCGATTGATTAATTGTTTTGTACCATTACCATAAAATGGATTTACTCACCCCTTTTTCTAAGGGGTGCTGGCGGCTTTCCCCCGCTGGCGGGGGTTGGAGGTGGCCCTATATCACCAAAAACCCTCTAACATTTTTCCAGTAAGTTGAAATTATATAAATTTATCATACATGATTTATGAATGCAAACATCACATTGCATTTCTTTAAAATCACCGCTTATGAATCTCAGATAATAGACATCATTCCTTACAGAGGATGTCCGTTTTCCCCAGTGTATCATAGTGCGGCCGTGTGCTGCCTATAAGCCGGTCACGGACGAAACTGATGTGTCCGCGCAGTACGTAGAATTGATCGGCAAAAGATGCCGGCACTTTCATTTTGTTTACTTCCTCTTCGATATAATTGAGTCGTTTTATCAATTCAGCTTTCTTCTCTGATGCCAGGTTCTCAATCATTTCCTGTTCAAGTGCCAGCAACAGGCGGTACCACCGGAAGATGCGCATCTTCATGCGCCACCGATAGATAGCAGGGATACTTCGCAGTCCCGGGATTAATACCAAAACCATCGGCACAAATACCACAATGATTCGGTTTACGAGACTTGCCATCCAAAATGGAAGATACCTGTAAAGGAAGCTCTTGCCTGATTTGTAGTAGCGGCTCGCATCGGCGCTAATGCTAAATTCGTGCTCGATCGGTGCAGGAAACTCACCCAAACGCTTAAACAGGCCCGCGCGTCCGTGCACTTCCGTCGCTGCCTCCAACAGTAAATCGGATAACGCTGGATGCAGGTCGTCGCGTGCAATAAGCTCAACCATGGGACTGATTAGATCAACATCGTGATCGGGGATGTTCTTCCCGAAATCGATAGACCCCTTCGGGATGATCAGCTTGTTCAAATAGCCGATGCGGCGTGTATAACCGTCAGCCTGTGTAAAATCAAAAAGTCGGATTCCCTCTGTCCGCAGGAGCGTTCGAATTATTTGTATCGAAGCGGAATCTCCCATCAGGAATACGGCATCAACCTTGCCCTCGATCAATGCCTTTGTCGCCTCTTCCGCATGTATTTCCACCAGTGCAGTCGTGCCTCCGGGCTCAATACCGTTAGCTTTAAGCAGGGCTAGCGACAGAATGTGTGTTCCGCTGCCTGCTGAACCGATGGCTAGCCGCTTGCCGCTCATCTGTGATAAGAGTTCCAAAGGCTTGGCGTTCCGGTAGAAAATGAGGAGCGGCTCATAGGAGATGCTCCCGAGTGAGACCA
>DATKLL010000184.1:0-4493 GCA_035542475.1 Syntrophales bacterium | reverse complement strand
AATGCATCATCAGACGAAAGTGTTAGTTACGTCCGGAAAAATTTCCCCTTTGTAAACCTCATTACAAACCCTGAGAACAAGGGGTTTGGTGCGGCAAATAATCAGGTATTGTCACAGTGCACAGGGCGCTATATTTTCTTTCTTAACCCTGATACCATAGTACTGCCGGGGGCATTTAAAAAAGCTATATCATTTATGGATGCCAAGCCATACATCGGTCTGGCCGGCACTAAATTAATTTACCCGGACAGTACGCCACAGGAATCCGTCTCTTACAGATATCCAGGGCAAAAGTACACGTCAGGTGAGGTATCCGGATTCAGAGGTTCTATTGCCTGCGTTCAGGGCTCAAGTATGATCGCTCGTTCAGATATAATAAAAAAGGTTGGAGGTTTTGATGAGGATTTTTTTCTATATGGAGAGGACGAGGATCTGTGCCTTAGGATAAGGAAACTCGATTACGAGATTGGTTATATAGAAGAAGCAATCGTCATCCATCTCGGAGGGCAGAGTGAGCGACAATCCACTACAGCGGAAAAGTGGGGGAAAAAAGTCAGGGCGGAGTATATATTTTATCGTAAACATTATCTTCCACAAACCATCGAGCGTATCAGGCGTGCCGACTTGCTGAAAGCTTATTGGCGGATCGCCACCCTGAAGTTGACCATGCCTCTTGTGAAAGATAAGATGAAAGCACGGGAAAAATTAATCAGATATCAGGTAATCAATCACGAAATAAGACACGGTGTGCGATGATATCTGCCACAAATTTGTGTCCTTTTAAATTCCAGTGACCGTCATGCAGGTAATGCATTTCTCTCGTAGTTAGACCATGCAGGTCAATCACTGTAATTGATGGATCGAGTCCTTTGACCAGTCGATGTAAAAAATCTTGATATTTAACAGATCGAAATCCGAATACATAATAGGGGTCGGGGATCAGCACAACATAGACACGGGCTGGCCTGGAGATTTCACAAAAGGTGTTCAAAATCTTCAATGTATTCTTCAATGAATCATCGTTGATCTGTAATTTTTGCAGATATTCATCTTCTGTCATGTTGACATCTGTAAACGGCTTCTGGTCATAACCTTGCATGGTTTTCATGATATCCGGCCTATTGTTGGAAAAAAATTGAATCCAGTCGGGATAGAATTTCTTCCTATGTTCAAAATCATGAACGACCACGGTCTCCGAATATGATCTTCCGGAATAGAGACCTTCGACCCAGTCATTGAGTTGAATCCATTTTTTGCGGATCTGGTAACGTAAGCGCTCCAATCTTAAAAAATTGGAACCGTTGTAACGCAGAAATTCGGGACGATAAATATAATCAAGGGCATCATTAATTTTTTTGTCCCCTATATCCTGAAAATCGTTTCCCGTGCAAAATCCAACTACGACCTTTCGTGTTTTCAGATGGTAACTTTGAAGAATGCGCAATTTATGAAAATAGTCGATAGGGTTCGTCGCAATTTCTGAAGCATTCAGTACCTTGTATCCTTTTTGAAGTAGGATGTCCGAAAAGCTGTTTCCCTCACCCACTCCCTGACCAAAGAAGAAAGAGTCTCCTAAAAAAAACCCGTCATATTCCTCTGCAAGTTCAAGATCAGCGCCTCGCAGGGAAAAATTATTGTAGCGGTAGGTAACTTGATAATCGACCGTGACATGTTTCTGCTCTGCATGGGGAGGCACAGGGAAATGAAGAATAGATTTTGTCAGATAAAACCCCAAGAAGTATTCCGATGCATACAGACACATTGCTACAGAAATGAAGAGTAATATAATATTTTTAAATCCTTCTTTCATTACATCGTGCCTTTATTGAGCAGGAACTTGAATCTCCATATCACAATCTATCAATGTCCTTTTAAAATATTGATTTTTAACTTCCTTGCTGATAAAAATAAACAAATTGTCTTCATACCGTAATTTAAAAAATATGCTCTTGTCCTGTACTACAAAAAAGACAATTTTATAAGATGAAAAATATTCCTATAATCGAAAGGCTGATTATCTGCGTCGGGTCCTTTTTTATTCTCGCGGCGATCTTTATCAATGAGTGGACCCTGACAATATGGTTTTGTCCGGATGGAATTTCCAGTCACATCAGGACGAATTTCAGGATATATGACATCACTTTAATATCGATAGGCGCTCTTCTTATAATTTGCAGAAAGAAGGACATCACAAAAAATCTATGCCTTCTCTTATTCAGTCTTCTCGTAACCTTCGTCATGGCGGAAGTTTATTTTCGTGCGTTTAATCCTCATGAAAATGTCAAATCCGAACAGAATATATTCTTTGAATACAACGATGCACTGGGCTGGCAACTAATTCCAAATATGTCGGGTGTGGTTAGCTCCAAACATGAATATCATACCGTAGTTACAATCAATAACGCCGGTATGAGAGACAAGGAGCGTCATGTAGCCAAGACCTCAGGGGAAAAAAGAATTGCCGTTCTTGGTGACTCATTCACCACAGGTATGGATGTCGATGATAAGGCCGTTTTCACGCAGATTATGGAGAACAATCTCTTTAAGAATATAGAAGTCTTGAATTTCGGAGTCAATGGATATGGTCCCACTCAGGAATATCTTTTATTGAAATTAAGAGCTCTGCGTTACAAACCAGACGTAGTTGTTATGGTGATTTATATGGGAAATGATTTCGATGATATTATCGGTCTATCAGACTGGATCGACGGGTATAAACGCCCGCAAGCCGTTTTGAACAAGCAGGGTAAAATCGACTTGACAAATATCCCCGTACCGCGTACAGAAGGTCGCTATCTTAGAAAAAAAGAACAAGTATGCGATCTGCCTCAATCTCATTTAGTTAATTTTCTCGATAAATACCTGCACGAGCTGAAGAAGAATAAGTATGCCATCGAAAATATGCCCTCAGAGTTAAGAATTTGTAAGAAGAATCCTGATGAACAAACTATCGGTGCTTTCAATCTTATGCAGGGCATAATCAACGAAACCAATTGGCTATGCAAAAGAAATGGTACTCGCTTCGTGGTCGTTGCTGCCCCGACTATTATTCAAGTTTATAATAATGTTTTTTGGCCTAAAATTGTCAAAAAATACAACTTGAATACCGATACCTACGATCTTGAGGCACCCGATAAAGTATTAGCAAAGATATGTGATACCTTGAACATCCCATATCTTGATTTGACAGCTTCTCTAAAGGAAGCTGCCAAAAAAGGAGAAGATGTCTATTATTACGATAACCAGCATTGGAATCGGAAAGGACATCAGTTGGTTGCAGAGGCGATTTCAGAATTTATGAAAGGAAATAATTTACTTTAAATATGAACATCCTCGGTATATCCGCATTCTATCATGATTCGGCAGCGGCACTACTAAAAAATGGTGAGATTATCGCCGCCGCCCAGGAAGAACGTTTCACCCGCAAGAAACATGATTCCTCCTTCCCGATAAATGCCATCGATTTTTGCCTTAAGTGTGATGGAGCCGCACTTGACGACATGGATGCCATTGTCTTTTATGACAAGCCCCTCCTTAAATTCGAGAGACTCTTAGAGACTTATTATATTTATGCTCCCCGGGGGTTGAAGTCGTTTCTCTCGGCTATGCCTGTATGGATAAAAGAAAAGATGTTCTTAAAAAAACTCATCCGAGACGAGCTGTCAAAAATCGGAAAGTGGAGCCGGGCCAAAACAAAACTGTTGTTCACTGATCACCACTTAGCACACGCTGCCAGCGCATTTTTCCCGTCACCTTATAAAGAATCGGCAATCCTGACCATAGACGGCGTCGGTGAATGGGCGACTGCATCCATAGGATTCGGCAAAGACAGGGACATTACTACATTGAAGGAAATGAGATTCCCCCATTCTGTCGGCCTTCTCTACTCTGCCTTTACTTACTATCTCGGCTTCAGGGTTAACTCAGGAGAGTACAAGCTCATGGGACTTTCACCTTACGGCGATCCCGCATCGGCTCAGGTAAAGAAGTTTAGAGACAGTATCTATGAATGCATTGCCAATGTTAAGGAGGATGGTTCCATCTGGCTGAATCAGGATTTCTTTGATTATACGACGGGATTGAGCATGGTGAAAGACGAAAAATGGGAGCAGTTATTTGGATTTCCCCGCCGGATGCAGGAAACAAATATAGAACAACATCATGCAAACCTAGCCCTGGCCGCTCAGCAGATTACTGAAGACATTGTCATGAAGATGAGCATGACGGCAAAGAAACTGACAGGGGCAAAAACACTCTGTCTGTCGGGAGGAGTGGCTTTGAACTGCGTTGCCAACGGCAAACTTTTGAGGGAAGGTATCTTTGAAGACATCTGGATCCAGCCAGCAGCCGGGGATGCAGGTGGGGCTCTGGGTGCTGCCTGTGCGGTCTACCATATGTATTTCGGCCAGGAGAGAAGTGTCGGCAGCAATTCTGACAGCATGCGCGGCTCTTTTTTGGGGCCTGAATTCGATGACCTGGATATCGAGTTGATG
>DATKLL010000183.1:0-7674 GCA_035542475.1 Syntrophales bacterium | reverse complement strand
TCCCGACTGTTCGTGCAATCCGTACCTGGCGCTGGCGGCGATGTTGATGGCAGGCCTGGACGGTATCGAGAACGAGATCGAGCCGCCTCCGCCGATAGACGAGGACATCTATGAACTCTCTCATGAGGAGAAGTCGCACATTAAGGCAACGCCGGGTTCACTCTCGGAGGTACTGGACGCCCTGGAGAGGGAGCACAAGTATCTGCTTAAGGGTGATGTCTTTACGGAAGACCTGATCCAGGTGTGGATAGAATACAAGAGGAAGAGGGAGGATGACATGATCAGGCTTCGTCCCCATCCTTATGAGTTTGCGTTGTATTATGACATTTAGAGGACAAAGTTATTAAATGAAAATGAGGTTCATCAACGCTCAGAATCTTTTTCCGACCATGCTGCATCTCGCTTCGCTGCAAAGACAACAACTCGCGCGATTGCGCTCAGACATTTGCCTTTGCGGTCGCTTCACTGCGATGGCATGGTGCCCGGAAAAATCTTCGATTCGCGCCTTATGAACCCACTTTTCTGACTTAAAAAGGATGACAATATTTCATAATAAATAAAGCAACATAAATCAGGAGGTTATGGACATGGATATAGGGATGGTAGGCATTTTTATTGCTGCGTTGGTCATCATGGCAATCATCATTTACATCAAGGCCAACATGAAGATCTGCGAGCCCAACGAGGTGATGATCTTTTCCGGGCGGCAGTTCAAGGATAAGGACAAGAAGGTGATAGGCTACCGCGTGATCAAGGGAGGGAGAGGGTTAAAGATCCCCCTGATTGAGACGGTGAGGACGATATCGCTCAATACTATGCCGATCGAGATGGATGTGGCGGGGGCATTGACGAGAGGGACGATTCCTGTGAATGTAAAGGCGATGGCGAATATCAAGATTGCCGGGACGATGGAAGACGGCCTGGGGAATGCCATCGAGAGGTTCTTGGGAAAGAGTTCTACGGCCATAGCCACAACAGCGAGAGAGATACTTGAAGGTACGCTCCGGGGCATCCTGGCGACACTGCAGCCGGAAGAGGCGAATGCCAACCGGATAGCCTTGGCACAGCAGGTAGCCAAAGAGGCCAGGGAGGATATGCAGAGGCTGGGACTTGTTCTGGATACGTTCAAGATCCAGGAGATCAAGGATGACAAGGGTTACCTGGAGGCGATAGCCAGGAAGAAGAACGCCGAGGTTCAGCGTGACGCCAGGATCGTCGAGGCGGAATCCAACGCTGAGGCGAGCAAGAAGGAAGCGGAGGGGAAGAAGGTTGCGGAGATAGCGGACATAGAGGCGAGGCAGTCGATCGTGCAGTCGGACATGAACTTCCGTGTACAGCAGGCGGTCTGGAAGGCGGAGGCAAACCGGGCCGAGGAGAAGGCCAAGGTAGCCGGTGAGATCTCCCGTATGGAGGAGACAAAGACCCTGGAACAGAGGAGAGTTGAGACAAATAAGCTGAAGTATCAGGCGGAGGTCGTCATTCCCGCGGAAGCGGCGAAGGAAGCCCAGCAGATGAAGGCCGTGGGAGATGCCGCCTTTACGTTTGAGGAGGGGAAGGCCAAGGCGGATGCCCTCAAGCTGCTCCGTGAACAGTGGGAGCATCCGAACAGCAAGGACCTGTTCATGATCCAGCTCCTGCCGGAGCTGGTGGGACATGTGTCCAAGGTAATAGCTTCCAACCTGAATGTGGAAAGACTGACCGTAGTGGACGGCGGAAGCGGGAGCGGCGGAGGCGGAGGTCTTCCGCACCTAGTGGGAAACCTGGCCGGATCGGTGAACTCCTTCTTCGAGCAGATGAAGACCCTGACAGGACTCGATCTGGCAAAGATGATGGAAGAACGCTACAAGATGTCTGCTAAATAAAGAAGTATAGCAGAAACAGGAAGCTAAACGACCGAAGCAATCTCAAATTCATTTTGAATATGGAGATTAACACACACCCACTTCGGTCGTTTCCATTAAACAGCAATTTATACAGCTCCCGGAGTGGCAGGGTTTATAACATTAACGGGTGTCCGTTACCAGTATTTTCGGCTCCATCATATCCAGAATGGCATATTTGAGACCTTCCCTCCCCAGACCGGAATCTTTTATCCCCCCATATGGCATGTGATCCACACGAAAAGTGGGGACATCATTAATTATGACACCCCCGACTTCCAAGTTCATAAATGCGTAGTTTATTTCGTTCATATTATGGGTAAAAACTCCTGCCTGCAGGCCAAAATTAGTATCGTTCACCATGCCGACTGCGTCGTGAAAAGTTGTGTATGGTTCTATAGTAACAACCGGTCCGAAGACTTCCAGATTGTTTACCTTCATGGATCTATTTGTATTTGTCAGGACGGTGGGCTCAAAGAATGAACCTTGTCTTTTCCCCCCGCATAGCAGCTTCGCACCGTTCGCTACTGCTTCTCTTACCCAGTCATCAACCCGTTTTGCATTGGGTTCATCGATCATAACGCAAAACTGAGTTTTGGGATGAAGGGCATCGCCGCATTTTAAACTGCACGCAGACACCATGAATTTCTCTAAAAATTCATTGAAAATCTTTCTTTCAACAAATATCCGCTGGGCATGAATGCAGATCTGCCCCGAATAGGCAAAACCGCCGAAGATGCACCTTTTTACGGCAAAGTCAATGTCGGCGCTTCCTGTTACAATGACACCGGCGTTCCCTCCAAGTTCGAGGATCACCTTTTTTTTGCCCGCCTCTCTCTTCATCCTCCATCCCACATCCGGTGAGCCGGTGAATGTGAGAAGCTTGAACCTCTCATCTGTTACAAGCTTCATCCCTGTTGTCCTGTCCATAGGGATGACGGACAGCGCTCCCTTCGGCAGTGAAGTCTCGTCGATAATTTTTGCCAGCTCCAGTGTGGATAAAGGGGTTGCGGATGCGGGCTTTAAAATAATGGGACAGCCTGCAGCTATTGCCGGGGCGATCTTATGTGCGGCTAGATTCATCGGGAAATTAAACGGTGATATGCCTGCCACCAAACCAACGGGAAAATATTTTATGATGCCTTCCTTGTCTTTGCCGGCGGGTGTCCAGTCGAGACCGATATATTCCCTGGGGAGTCTTTTTGCCTCTTCTGCTGCTACGAGAAAGGTCTGGCTTGAGCGGTCAATTTCGCCCCCCGCATACATCAAAGGTTTCCCTGCCTCCTTTGCCAGCACCTTTGACAAATGATCCTTCTTTTGATTTATAGCATTCGCAATGTGCCGGAGAATCTCAAATCGCTGAAAAGAACCCATCACCCTCAAGGCATTTTCCACTGACAGGGCTTTTAAAATTGCAGTCTCAAGTTCAGCCTCTCCGCCTAAATATGTCTCAGCGAAGACCTCGCTGCTATATGGGTTAGTAACTTTTAAAACTTTATCGGTTTTTTGAAAAGAACCGCCAATATATATATCATATCTATCCATGGTAACCCTCCTTTCCAAGGGTGATTATTTGTCGTAGTCATATGAGAAATGACGTAAATTACATCTCCTGTCAAGTAAAAGCATATCCTATTCTCTGACATACCTCGTAACTTTTGAGGGCAACAGAACACTATTGACATGCACCCTTATTTCCCATAATATATTTTCTTTTCAAGTTTACTTAGAGTGGTAAATTGAAAACGAGGAAATCCGTATGAAATACTGGAGAAAACCCCTGGACTTGGAAAATATAAAGGCGAGCCGGGGTAAGGTGATTATTATTGAGGACCGATGCAAGGGCTGTGGCTTCTGCGTTGAATACTGTCCGCGGAATGTTCTTTGCATGTCACCGGCATTCAACTTAAAAGGTTATCATACGCCCGCGGTGACTGATGAATCAAAATGCGTCAACTGTCATTTCTGCGAAGCGCTGTGTCCCGAATTTGCAATATACTCTATCGAAACAACAGAAACAACATGAAGTTTTTAGGGAGGTTTACTTGGCCAATAAAGCCGTATTAACCGGGATGCATTTTATGAATGGCGACTATGCCTGCTGCGAGGGCGCTCTGGCTGCTGGTTGCCGATTTTTTGCCGGATATCCGATCACCCCGGCGACAGAAGTTGCCGAACGCATGTCACGCAGGCTTCCTGAACTCGGTGGTATATACATCCAGATGGAAGATGAGCTTGGATCCATGGCGGCTGTTCTCGGAGCAAGCTGGGGAGGCGTGAAGTCCATGACCAGCACGTCTGGTCCGGGCTTTTCTCTTATGATGGAGAATATCGGGCTGGGCATTTGTACAGAAACGCCGTGTGTTGTATGTAATGTGCAGAGGGCCGGACCGAGTACAGGCCTTCCGACTTTGGTTGGCCAAGGAGACATGATGCAGGCACGCTGGGGATCGCATGGCCATTATGAGATCATTGCACTCGCCCCTTCGAGCCCCCAGGAGATGTTTGACTTTACCATCCGTGCCTTTAACCTGAGTGAGAAGTACCGTATTCCTGTGATTATTATGGCTGATGAAGTAGTCGGCCATATGACTGAGCGGGTAATGATTCCACCCGAGAAGGAGATTAAACTTATCGAGCGGCGCAAACCCAAGGTGCCTCCGGGCAATTACCTGCCTTATCACCCGGATCGGGACTGGGTTACCCCTATGGCAAACTGCGGGGATGGTTACCGGATCCATATTACGGGGCTGACGCATGATGAGCGCGGCTATCCGGGGATGGATGAGGAGACGCAGGCACAGATGGTAAATCGCCTGATTCAGAAAATTGTAAGCAACGCGGACGACATTATCCGAACAGAAAATATTTACCTAGATGATGCTGAGGTCGTAGTAGTGGCTTACGGAATCAGCGCACGGTCGGCCAAGCAGGCCGTCCGGGAGGCGCGAGCCAACGGCTTGCGCGCCGGACTCATTAAACTCGAAACAGTCTGGCCGTTTCCCGAAGACATGATCCGGGATGTGGCCGCTCGCGTGCGTGCCCTTATTATGCCTGAGATTAATGCGGGCCAGATGGTCCTTGAATTACAGAGGTGTGCAGGCGGTGCTTGTCCCGTGCATTTAGTATCCCACTTAGGCGGCTCAATCATCCATCCCAGGACTATCCTTGACGCCATTGAAAATGCGGCAACCTCAAAAGTTCGTTTGAAAAATAAAAAAACACACGTAAAACGGGTGTCCCGCCAGTCAGCTAGGAGAAGATAATGAAAAACAATAAGGCCAAAAAGATTATACCGCCGCATCCTATGGAGGCGTTGCTTCGGAGCGAGCGGCTCCCGCATATTTGGTGTGCAGGTTGCGGGATCGGTACTGTATTCAGTTCCGTGATAGCAGCCGTTCAGAAATCCGGCTTTGATCCGGATAAGACTGCGGTCGTTTCCGGTATCGGCTGTACTGCGCGTATGGCCGGGTATATCCGGTTGGATTCATTTCATACCACACATGGCCGTGCCATAGCGTTCGCCACTGGCTTGAAGCTGGCCAGGCCCGAAATAAAGGTGCTTGTCATCTCCGGCGACGGCGACCTGCTGGCTATCGGTGGTAATCATTTCATCCACGCGGCCCGTCGCAATATCGACATCACTGTTATATGCGTGAACAATCTGAACTATGGAATGACGGGCGGACAGATGGCACCGAGCACGCCTTTCGGGGCGAAGACCACCAGCAGCGTCTCGGGCTGCCCGGAAGAGCCTTTTAACTTCTGTTACCTTGCCTCTGCGTGCGGTTCAGTGTATGTCGCAAGATGGACGACCTTACATACCCGCAGAATCACGAACTCCATCACCGAAGCAATGCAAAAACGCGGATTCACCTTTGTCGAGATACTGACCCCATGTCCCACATCATTCGGACGACGCAACAGAATGGGGACCGCTCTGGAGACTTTAAAATTTTATCATGAACGCTCTGTCATCCGTAATGATATCGATCCGAAAGACGCACCTGTGGATTTCAGCAGTAATATAGTGGTGGGAAAATTTGTGGACACGGAAAGGCCGACCTTCATGGACAATTATCAGTTCGTGTGCAAAAATGATATTGGCGTTTGGCCGGATTTTAATGGTACGGCCATGCCGGAAAGTCAGACTACGCGGTGACGGATATGTTGTTGAAGCACGAAAAGCATGTCCTTATAACGGGTTTCGGCGGACAGGGGATCATCCTAGCCGGTGACATCATGGGAAGAGCCGCCACCCTGTACGATCATAAGTTTGCCACAATGACGCAGGCATACGGACCCGAGGCCCGCGGCAGCGCCTGCTCAGCTCAGGTAATCATCAGCAAGGAAGAAATACTCTTTCCCTACGTGAAGGAACCTCAGGTTCTAATATGCCTGAGTCAGGAGGGCTATTCCAAAAATGTCGGGAGCCTCCGCGACGGCGGAATCCTGATCGTAGACACAGACCTTGTGCATATAAATAACCCTCATTCCGGCGTTATTATATACCACGTGCCGGCTACCCGTTTTGCCGAGGAGCTGGGCAATAGGATGATGGCGAACATTGTCATGCTCGGTTTTTTATCAGCGGCTTATAATCTTGTCAGCACCAAGGCAATGCGTGATGCTGTTCTGGCCTCTGTCCCGCAAGCAACAAGGGAAATTAATTTACAAGCCTTTAATCGGGGTATTGAGTATGGCGAGGCTATTCTCAAAAGCCGGGAGAAGAAGGCCAAGATCGGGAAGTAGCCATGCGCAGACGCCCGTTATTCAATAATCAGAAAAAGGCTGTACTGCTGATTGGCTCCGGTTACGGCGCCTTAAAGGTGGCGCAGGACCTCTCCCAATCCGGCCTGCCGCTGGTATGGGTTACAAAGGCCACTCATTTTCTGGAACTGCCCGGCGGTGTGGAACACTTTACCGAATGGCCCGACGATCTGGACTTCCAGTTCCGTCCCCTCTATCTTCAGGTGACGAGACATCCGCTAGTGACGGCCATGACGCACGCGAGGGTCGAAGCCATCAAACGCGGCCCTGATGGATACAGGGCCGTCATTGTTCAGGATCCCATGTATGTGGACTATGATCTTTGCACTGGCTGCGGACGTTGTATGGAAGTCTGCCCGCTTAATGATAATGACCGTCCTCCCCTGAAAAGAACCCCGGCATATTGCCCTTCGCGGGCTCTGGATCTGGAAAAGCGAAAACTCTCTCCCTGCAGGACAAGCTGTCCTTTGGGTGTGAATGTTCAGGCCTATATGGCTCTGACCGCGGCTTCCAGATTCGATGAGGCCCTCAGTATAATAAAAGAAGACAATCCCCTGCCGGGCATCTGTGGGCGGGTCTGTCACCACCCGTGCGAAGACGCATGCCGCCGAAACACCCTGGATGAGGCAGTGGCAATATGCAGCGTCAAGCGTTTTCTTGCCGATCAGGAAATGACTGGCGGTCGGCCTAAGCTCTCATTTGCTAAAAAACCCGCAAGGCCAGAGAAAGTGGCGATAATCGGTGGCGGCCCGGCCGGCCTTACTGCTGCTTATTTTCTTAATAGAGAAGGTTTCAATGTTACGATATTTGAAGCACATCAGGAAGCAGGAGGAATACTGCGCATTGGGATCAATGCCTTCAGACTTCCCCGCTCTGTCTTGAATGCGGAGATACAGGCGATTGTCGATGCCGGTGTGAAGATTCAAACAAATACGAAGGTCCGCTCCATCAAAGGCCTGTTTGACAAGGGATTCCGGGCTGTACTCGTGTGCACCGGTGCCCACCGGGACCTCCGACTCAATAT
>DATKLL010000182.1:0-107615 GCA_035542475.1 Syntrophales bacterium | reverse complement strand
TTCTGAACCGCAACCATTATTCACAACATGTATTGTCGGTCTTATCCCAGCTCAGGAAGCCAGCTTTTTTGGTCAATTCTTTCATCGGATTTTATATCAATCCGTAAGGCCTATTTATCACTTTCCATTAATATTCGTCTTAATGTTCGTTTTCGCATACTACTTCCCTTAACTCTTGCCAACTCCTGGTAATTTTTTGTTGAGAATTTTGTATGAGCTCGTATTTCCGAATTTGAGAACGAAGTTGGGAAATTTTTTTCAACCTCCCAATCTCTACAGTAAGAAATTCTTCAATCCCGTAGTGAGGGAATGTATGCTCCACCCTCAGGAAAAGCTCTTGAGCATATTTCTGCGCTTGTTCAGAAGTCATCGTGTAATGAGTCCATTTAGTCATATAGCCTTTCAAATTATATCTTTTGCGATTATCTGCTTCGTAAACAGGAGATAGAGGAGCGAATACAAACGGGAAAACCATAAGCTCATTAATGGCTGGACCCTGTGAATGGAATTTATTTATTAGTTGAATTGTGTTTTCAATGCTTTGCGCAGTCTCTCCAGGAAATCCTATAATGAAATATAATTGTGTAGAAATACCATATGTGTTTAATAATTCTATAACTCGCAAATAATTCTCAGGTGAATCCTTTTTATTCATTTCCCGGAGAATATTTTCGTCACCTGATTCTATTCCTATTTGGGCCAATATGCACCCAGAATCCTTAAGTAATATGACATTATCTTTTGTAATTGAGGTGGCTCGAATGAAAGATGTCCATTTTATTTCTTTTCCCGTCTCAATAATCTTAGTGCAATAATCTTCTACATATCTCTCATTCAAAAATAGGTTGTCATCCGTAAATCTAATCATTTTCACCTTTCCGGTATCTATTAAGGCCGATATCTCTTGTGCTATAATATTTAAGTTTTTCAAGCGGAAAGTTTTTCCTGTTGAAAAATTACAAAATTTACACTTAAAAGGACACCCGCGTGATCCTCTAACAGGAAAAATAGGATAAATATATTCTTCTGGCACTTCATTCCAAGAAACTATATTTTCAGTGAAATCATTATTCTCTGGTTTCCTTTCGGTAAAAATTAATTTATCGTTCTTATAATAGGCGACGTTCGGAATTTCATGGTAACTTTTACAATTTATTATAGATTCCATTACACGCCACAAAGTTTCTTCCCCTTGTTCTTCTACCACAAATAGGTCGATATCCTCGTAAAAGGATTTTTCCGTATCTAGAAAAAAGAAATCACAAACGCAAGAATTCGTATCGTACTCACTATCTTTCATTTGGTATAAAAGGTAACTGTTGTATACGAATGGTCCACCTAAGATAATTTTGATATCCTTTGAATATTTCCGAATAATATCGGTGACTTCTTTGACAGCTTTGAGATTAGTCAGAAAGGTAGTGGATAAAGCAATAGCTTTAGGGTTTTGTTCTAAATATTTTTCAAGCTGTTTTGTTTCTAAATCCAAGAAATTTATAAGCACACATTTAATTCCTCGTTGTGAAAGAAAATTATATAAATGAATACCGGCTAAATAGGGTGTATTATAATCAGATAAGTCAGATATGTGATTGAGGTCAAATACTTTTCTCAAATTGCTGTAGTTCATGACCATTCCATCTCTGGTTAAGAGGTAACTTCCTTTCGTACTGAATTGGCTACCTTTGGTCTTTGACATACCAGCGATGATAATTAGATCCATCAATCAGACTCCAATCTTTACGCTTTAATATCTCTGATTTTTAATAATCTTTGATATTTTTCTGTTAACAGGATTACTGATTATATTGTGGGCATTCTTCCTTATACATAGAATCAGCGGGGTATATGTAAAACTTCTCCATGAGATAAGCATCAGATTTGCGCATCACTTCATTATCCCATAGCCTATAATGAAATAAGGCGACATCAATACACGAGCCCTACTTTGACAAGTACTTTTACATTATTTTACACATTCTGTCAAAGAGAAGCACTTCTCAAGAGTCATTTTATTGTAAAGCATTATAATCCGGATTACACCTTCTGCATAAATCTTTACTCACTGTGCTTAGTTAAGGGTGAGGGACCATCATTCTTGACGATGATGAAGGATGTAATTATAGATGTGGCAAAGGTCAAAGGTATTCTTGAGGTATTTTGTTATGCAGTATTGGTTGCCAAAAACTTCCAGGATGCTATAAGAATTTTTGAGGCAGGGTACAGCAATATTGATCTAGTCATCCTGGATATGGTCATGCCGGAAATGGGTGGTGCAGAGATTTTAAATATTCTCAAGTCGATTAATCCCAGCGTCAAAGTAATCCTTACCAGTGGATACAGCCTCGACGCACGTCCGCCAAAGATACCGAAGGACCGCGATGGATTTATTCAAAAACCCTATACCGTGCAAACTCTGTCTCAGAAGGTAAGAGAGGTTTTGGATAAAAAAATATAATGCAGCTCGAAATCTCATCATATATTAGAGTTCAGATTTTTCATTCTCCACCGTTGATTTTCTATTAGTAACCACGACACCTTGCGTTTTATTATCTTGACACACAAACGCCTTCTTCATATACTCGGTGAACCGAAAAGCAAATTTTTGCCAATCAACGCTAGGCTGAAGTTCTATCGCTTCAATTATGATTTGAAAGTACCCCCGGGAGCCATTCCAAGCCTGACTCACGGTAAAAATGAGACGATTGGCATCGATGTATTCAGACGAGGTATAGAAGTAATATTTGAAGTGGTACGAAGATTCTGCGGCCACGGATAATGGAGAAAGTCGTATGACTAAGCAGGCAATTCGTATAAAAGCAAAGGCATTGCGGGTAAAATTAAAAACAACAATCCGCCACGCCGCGGCAACTAGAAATGAAGGAGAGAGCATCTGGGTCCAAGCAAAAAGAAATGGAAACATAGGGTATGGAGAGGGTTGCCCGAGAAACTATGTTGCTGGTGATGACCTTGAGTCGAGCGTCAAATGGGCAGAGGAAAATTTTTCAACCAAGAAGGTAAATTTAGAAACAATTGATGATTTGAAACAGTGGGTCGAAGACAACAGCACAATAATCGATAAGTATCCATCAGCATGGTGTGCAATCGAAATGGCTCTGCTTGATCTTTTTTCCCGGGAGAAGGGCTGCAGTGTTGAGAGCCTACTTGGAATAGACAACTACAAACTCTATGGTCGCTACACTGCCGTTTTGGGAGATGATAAAAAGTGGAAATATACAACGCTGGTAGATAAATATTTGATCCGCGGATTTTCTGATTTTAAAATCAAGTTAAATGGCAATATCGAGCGTGACATAGAGAAACTTGATATTCTTGAAAACTTATGTGTTCAGCATAACGTCAAAGATATACGTATTCGTTTTGACGCCAATAATTTATGGAAGGGTCAATGTGACAAAGCTATAGCGCATATAAAAGCACTTGGTGGGCGAGTATTCGCCATAGAAGAACCTGTGGGATCACGAAATGCCAGAGACATAAGCAAGATCAGCATGGCTACGGGGCTACCTGTTATTCTGGATGAAAGCCTGTGTACCCTAAATGATTTATCGCTCTATAGAAATATACCCGGAAAATTTATAGCGAATATTAAGATATCGCGGGTGGGTGGTCTTATGCGAGCTTTAAGACTAGTTGAAGAGCTGAAAAAACTGAATTGGCCGGTTATAATTGGATGTCATGTGGGTGAAACCTCGTTGCTCACAAGGGCCGCACTCATAGCTGCATCTGCTGCCGGAGAAAGTCTCATTGCCCATGAAGGTGCATTCGGTGACTATCTTGTAGAAAGGGAACCGGCTGAACCGATGCTGAGATTTGGCCACAAGGGTCTTTTGAATTTGAGCTTTCCCTATTATTACAAAACAGTTCAGGGGCTTAAGGTCATTCCAACTGAAAACTGGGGTGCTGGATTTGGGATGCAGTGTCGGATGCCTATTGTTTATGACGATGGTTCACCAGAAGTTCATTTTCTCAATATGCCCGACAATTATAAAATTCATTACCGCATCTGGGGTAAAACCGAAGGAGAAAATGTGTTAATGATTTTGCACGGAGGCATGAGTCATTCAGGCTGGCAGGCGCCACTGGCAAATCAGATACGATCAATTTCGCCGGATATAACTGTTGTCGCACCTGACCGGCGAGGTTGCGGTTTGAATCAGAATCGTGGAGACTTGGGTTCTGTCCAAACTGTTATTGAAGATGTGATAAAGCACATCGAATTTCTAAAAAAATCATTTAATAGGATTCATCTCGCAGGTTGGTGCCAGGGCGCACAATATGCTTCTGTCGCTGCGGCTAGAATGAGGGGTACGATCTCCAGCCTTATTTTGCTAACTCCAGGATTTTTCTGGAATGAACGGTTCAGATCAGTTTTAAGTATCGCAGAGAAAATCGTTATGGATATGATTTCCGCATTCAATCTGAAACCAGAACGGAACGATGCTTGTATCCCAATCCCAATGGAAGCAACTGATTTCACACTGATTGATGAATGGCTTGATTTTATTGACAACGATAATCTCAAAACAACTATGATTACATTAAAATCCGTAAGCATCATGGATGAAGTTCAGGAGCTTTCCTGGCTCGCAATACAGAAGAACACACTTCCACTGCTTGCAATTTTAGCAGAAAATGATCGAATTGTTGACAACAACAAAGTTATGCAATTCATTGGCCATCTATTTTCCGGTGAAAATCGAAACCGACTGGTCTCAATAGAAAGCGGCCATGCCATACAATTTGAGAAATCAGAAGAAGTTGCTACCGAAATTTTGAATTTTATTCTGCAGAGAGATCCGGTAAAACTGAGCTCAGTTAATAAAAAATTAGTTCGTGACGACAATCGGAGGAAGACGGTCGAGAGGACGTCATTATAATGTTTAGCACCTTTCATGCCGGTAATCGGGTTATAATCTCGTGGGAAATTAACCCAAAGAACCAACATAAGGCGGATGCAAGCAATGAAGAATCATCTGAAGAATAATGATCTGAAAATTGAAATTCATCGTCCTCCCGCATCAATGAATCCTGTTGCTGGGAGAAAAATAATTTCTCAAACAGCCGAGGCTTTTGCCATGTTTCGAGCGATTGCATCAATGGATCCCGATAAAAAAATCAACAACAATGATGTTTTCGCAGAAAAATTTGTGCCTTTGGTGGAAAAATGCAATTTATATCTAAAGGCACAAATTGTCAGAAAAGATTTTGCTCAATTAAAAAGAATAATAAAAATAAATCATGCTTCACCATATTTTTATGCTAACGCTCGGGCAAAACATGGTGATGCTATATTAACGGATGCTCTCAAGAACGGTACAACCCAAGTCATTATTCTTGGTGCCGGTTATGCAAGTCATGCATATCGTTTTCACGGGGCCGCACCCGATGTAAAATTTTTTGAAGTGGACCTACCAGAAATACAGGTGGATAAAATAAAAAAGGTCAATGAAATATTTGGTAAGTTGCCAGATTGGGTTACTTATTGCCCAATTGATTTTCAAACACAAACCCTGGAAATAGAATTAAAGAAGGCCGGTTATGATGAGTCTAAGAAATCTCATTTCATTTGGGAAGGAGTAACATATTTCATCGGTGCCGCTGCTGTCGGCTCAACACTCCAGTTTATCGCTGATCACTCCGCTCCAGGAAGTTCTGTTGTTTTTGATTACTTGCTTCGGCCGGTAATAGAGGGTGATTTCCGTTATTACGGAGCCAGCATGGCAGTCGGATGGGTAACCATCATGGGTGAACCATATATTTTCGGTATTCATGATGGTGAAGTAGAGAGTTTTATTAATCAAAAAGGGCTGTCTTTGATTTCCGATCTCGGTCCGCCGGAATTGACCCAAAAATATCTTATACGGAGTAACGGTAAAGAAGATGGCCGAATGATGGGTCATTTTAGAATTGCCTATGCCAAAGTGCCTGATAAAACTGTCCGTGATGAGTTAATGAAAATAACCTATAAAGAAGTAAATCCTGAACCGGCACCGGAAACACACACGGTTATGGTGCCAGCCGATGTTCAGTCTTTCTTTGATCAGTTTAACAAGGACTTTTTAGCGCACGATCATGGGAAAATAATGACTAACTACTCCGACAAATTCCTTGACGATGGAGCAACTAAAGGCATTATGTCATATCTTTGGATGATAGTGATCCAATACCCATTTGTTAAGGCCGCCACCTCCAGAAAAATAATCTTAACGAATTTGCGGATTGATGGCAACATAGCCCATTTTTCAGGGTTTGCAAAATCTAACACCTGTTACGATCTTGAAGAAGGAACTATCATCAAAGAAAATGGCAAGTGGAAATTATATGGTAATCAAAAAACAGCGGATGAAGATTGAAGAGCTATGATTTAGCCAAATTTTTGAAAATTGACAGCGATACATGCCATATTTTGTGGAAAAAATAGACGTACAAAAACGTACGCTGCAATGGCGCGAGGCGCAGCTGAAGCAAACTCAGAGATTCATTGCTTCACTCGGAACGGCTCCGGATTAAGCGTAAGACAGCATATGGAAACAATGCCATCACCCAGCTAGACTACCCCTTTCACAATGCCTGAATGACTTGGCGGTTGAATGGTAATACGCTTTATTTCCTTTACCCCTGCTCTGGCGAGCATTTCCATGATCTGACTCTCAGAATACGAACGGCCATTTGCTGTTCCCAAGAGCATATTGAGGGAAAAGAGCGCCGGGAAGAGAGGGCTATCCATAGTGTTATCCAGGATAAATTCGTGCACGATTATCATCCCTCCCGGTTCCAGAACAGACACGGTCTTATCGATAATCTTCTGGCAATCCTTGGGACCCTCAGCATGAAGAATTTGAGAAAGCCACGCCACATCATAGCTTCCAGGAATATCTTCATTCAAGTAATCACCTGCTGTGAAATCAATCCGAGCGCTAAGACCAAACTTCTCGATTGTCCTGGCGGCATAAGGCCTCGTTGTGGGCAGGTCATATACCGTGGCTTTGAGCTGTGGATTGTGCAGACAAAAGTTAATGGCATATGTACCGGGTCCACCGCCAACGTCGAGGAGATGACGCCGGCCTGACAGATCGATTACATTAATCAGTCGGGGCGCCAGATTCATGGCGTTGTTGAACATACCCATGAGGAAGCTCTCACGAACTTCTTCGTCAAGATGCGATGATCTTGATCTGACGGGACGGCCTGTCCTGATCGCCTTATCCAGCTTTGACCATGATTCCGCGAGATGGTGGTGATGCATAATCATGTAGCCGATATATTCGGGTGAATCTTTTGAGAGATAAGATATGCTGGCCGGGGTGTTGAAATATTTATTGCCTTTCTTTGCAATGAGATTCATTGCTGACAGGGCATTGAGAAGCGGTGTCACCCCTCTCTTTTCCCCACTCAGTCTTTGTGTGATCTCCTCACCCGTGAGCTGTTCAGTGCCTATCACTGTGAATATCCCTAGTTTAATCGCTGCATGGAGGGTAAAAGACTTCCAGTAATATCCTGACAGCGCCAGCAGTTTATCCAGATTCCATTCCTTTTTCTCCATGTCACTCTCCTTCTTATTCAGTTCATTGCCCATAATGCTCTTTAATCCATGCCTGATACTCACCGCTTCTGATGTTCTCAATCCACGCCCTGTTATTGAGATACCAGTCTATTGTCCGTCTGATGCCTGACGTGAACGATTCCCGGGGAGACCAGTTAAGTTCTTTTTGCAGCTTAGCAAAATCGATGGCATATCTGCGGTCATGCCCCGGCCTGTCCTTGACGAATTTAATCAGTCCTCTCCTGGAGGCTCCGCCGGGAGCAGGGAGAAGCTCATCGAGGATATCGCAGATCATCTCTACGATGACGATGTTTTCCATCTCCGAATTGCCGCCGATATTATACATCTCCCCTTTTTTGC
Organism: Syntrophales bacterium; assembly: GCA_035542475.1. Lineage (GTDB taxonomy): Bacteria > Desulfobacterota > Syntrophia > Syntrophales > UBA2185 > DATKLL01. Next base: position 99,688 of record DATKLL010000182.1, on the reverse strand, counting down.
CCGACTGCATAATCGTCCAGATTGCCTCGCAGTGATCTTTGACATAGAGCCAATCCCGAACGTTCCTGCCGTCTCCATAAACGGGCAGGGGCTTCCCTTCAACAGCATTGAGAATCATCAGAGGAATCAGTTTTTCCGGGAACTGGTAAGGGCCATAATTATTTGAACAATTGGAAATGAGGGTCGGCAATCCAAAGGTCTCATGATAGGCGCGAACCAGGTGGTCTGAAGCCGCCTTCGATGCTGAATAAGGACTGTTGGGCCGGTACGGCGTCTCCTCTGTAAAATATCCCTCCGGCCCGAGGCTGCCATAAACCTCATCTGTACTTACATGATGAAACAGTAGAAATTTATCTCCTCTTGCCCTGGCAAGTTCAAGAAGGTTAAAAGTCCCGACAATATTTGTATGGATAAAACTCTCCGGCCTCTTGATGGATCTGTCAACATGCGATTCCGCTGCAAAATGACAGATGGCATCAATATTATGGTCATTGAAGATTTTTTCCATCAGATCCACATCACAAATATCCGCCTTGTGGAAGATGTACCTGCCGGGATATTTTTCGCCTATGCCTTTGAGATTCTCCGGATTTCCTGCATAGGTAAGCTTATCGACATTAATTATCCTGCCCGCAAACTTGTTTTCATCCAGTAAATAATGGATAAAGTTGCTGCCGATAAACCCGCACCCCCCGGTGACCAATAAATTATTCATGCTCATGTTCAGTCTCCCCTTCACTCAGACTAACACTATTTGTGTCTAAACCGCTATGAATAAGAAATAACATCATTTACAAATAAGTCCTTCCACCAAGATATCGCTTTTTATAATAGCTTTTGGACATGGAATCCATGCGAACTCTTTTGCCTCCGCCCGGTGCATGGATAAACCGGCCATCACCGATATATATACCCACGTGAGAGATTTTGTCTTTGTCGGTAGTACCAAAAAAAACGAGATCCCCCTTTAAAAGACTATTATGATCAACAGGGGCCCCGGCTTCGTATTGTTCCCTGGACGAACGGGGAAGATTAAGACCATTATACTGATATACAGTCATTGCCAGCCCGCTGCAATCGAAGCCGGCATCAGATGAAGAGCCGCCCCAGAGATAGGGTACGTCGACGAAACTCTGTGCCGTTTTTACGAGTTCTTCCCGGATGTACATATCACCGTGAGTTTTTTGTTTTGCGATGGCATATTCATTTGGGCTGACAACGTAGTATTCATCGATTATGCCTGACGATTTGAGGCTCTCCGCCCTTTCGCGGGCAGTTACTTTTGAAGAAAAATTACCAATACGGACCTTATACAGTCCCGCACGGGCCACGTAATAGATGGCCTCCAAACCTCTTTCCCGGAGAAGGTCGGTCAGCCGCGCGGCATTTTCAACATTAGAAAAAGCGCCGACTTGAATGGTGTAACCCATGTGGGCGATCTGTTTTTCCGCGGGCACCGTTGGATGGTAATAGGCACGCCGTTTCGCGCAACCCGCGACGAGGAATACAATCAAAAAAAAGGCAATCGTAACATGGAGGAAGTATCTCATCCTGATAAGAACTTCTTCTCCTTTCACACGCTCCTCGTAAAGGCTTCTTAATAAATTTGTCACAGGCCGGCTATGCTGAAATTTTACCACCCCATCTCTCCCTCACCAGTCTGCGGGCCTCATCGGATGTGGATATCTCCCCATCGAGCTGAGCGTCCTCAATTGAACTCATGATCTCGCTAAAAAGGGGGCCCGGAGTAAAACCCATACCTATAAGATCGTTCCCATTGAGTAACCGCGGAGGATGCATTTCTTCATCCTCTATCTCTTCCAGCTTGCTCCTGCAGAATTCATAACTTTCGAGTGAACCATGACTGCCAAGACAGTCCAGACGATGGAGTTCGAGGTGGAGGCTGAAGTCGGGCATCCGGAGGAATCGCTTTAATCTGTTCGGGCGCATATCCGTAACATTCATGAAGAGCATATGATAATGAATGAGGTTGAGAATTACCTCCATATCGGCACGTGAGAACCTGAGCCTCCGCATTATTGCTTCAGCGATCTTCTCCCCCTCGCGGACATGGCCATAGAAGTGAATGCCCGATTCATTCTCGGAACGTGTACGTGCCTTCCCGATGTCGTGCGTGACAATGCTCCACGCAAGACGAGTAACATTCTCCACGCCTTCGCCTGAAGGCAGAAGGTCGAGCATCCGCAGGGTATGTTCCCATACATCGCCCTCAGGGTGAAATCTCGGAGGCTGATCGACACCGCGGAGTGCATTAACCTCGGGAAGAACTTCTGCCAAAAGACCTGTTTCTGCCAGGATCTCCATGCCGCGCCGCGCACCTCCCCGCGTGAGGAGCTTAGTCAGCTCATCACGGATGCGTTCGGTACTGATGCGGCTGATAGAGGAAATATGTTTTTTTAGCGCGTTAAAAGTCTCCACATCGATGTCATAGCCGAGGTTGGCTGCAAAGCGGACAGCCCGGAGCATCCTTAGGTGATCCTCAGCAAATCGTTCTTCAGGACTGCCAATCGTGCGAATTAAACGGTTCTCAATATCCCGCCTGCCATCCACATAATCGATGATATCACCGGTGACCGGATCCATGAGAAGGGCATTCACGGTAAAATCGCGGCGGCGGACATCGCCTTCAGCACTGCTAAATTCAACTTGAGACGGCCTGCGTCCATCTTTATAGTCACGCTCGGTGCGAAACGTTGCGACTTCATAGCTGTGTCCCTCCTCGACCACAAGCACCACACCAAAACTTATCCCCACCGTCACTGTGTGAGGGAACAGTGAACAAACCTCATCAGGACGCGCTGCTGTAACGATATCGTAATCCCCGGGTTCAACATCGCGCAGGAGATCGCGCACACATCCACCCACGAAATACGTTTCATAACCGGCATCTTGCAACCTTCGGACAATACTGATTGCAGTATCGCGAGATGCCTTAATTTTTCCGGGACTGTTACCTAACAAAGATCTTTTTTCCTGTTTGATATCTTATAAACCGCAATATCGACGATCTTTTCATTTATCAGATGAAACTGGGGCGAGATGGCCGATCAGTCTGTATCCGGCGCCGACGCTGTATGCAGACTTGATTGCCTCCGTGATATAGACCTTTGCCTCCCCTACGGCTTCAGATACGCTTTTCCCCTTGGCCAGCTGGGTAGCAATGGCAGCGGAAAATGTACATCCTGTACCGTGCGTCTCTTTTTTATCAATCCTCCTGGAAGAAAATGTATAAAATTTCTTCCCGTCATAGAGAACATCCACCGCATCCCCCGTCATATGCCCCCCTTTAATCACTACATTGTTTGCGCCGAATTTGCGGATGATCTTCGCCGCTTTTTTCATCTCATCAACAGAAGTAATCTTCATTTCCGCCAGGACCTCAGCCTCTGGAATATTCGGCGTTACTACAAAGGCAAGCGGGATCAATTCCCTGACCAGCGCCTCCCTTACCTCACCTTTAATTAATGCCTCCCCTCCCTTGGCCGCCATCACCGGATCGACTACAAGCTTCTTAATCCTATATTTTCTGACCATGGCAGCCACTGCCTTCAAAATCTCTGTATTTGTCAGCATGCCCGTTTTGGCGGCATCAGCGCCGATATCGGTCATGACGGATTCAAATTGTCTTACCACAAAATCCGGCGGAATCTCATATACACCCTGGATACCGAGCGTGTTCTGGGCGGTAACAGCCGTTATAACGCTCATCCCCAAGGCGCCCAACGCAGTGATCGTCTTTAAGTCCGCCTGTATTCCCGCACCGCCGCAGGAATCAGAACCGGCAATAGTTAAAACCCTTGCTGGTTTCATATGCCTTCTCAGGGAAGAATCCCTACCTTGAAATACCTGATTACCAGGAGGTATCCTGAACTCACGGAAATGATGCCCTTCTTGGCGGTTAAGCGATTACTGATTCCATATGGACTACCCATTTCCATCACCCCCTTTTTGAGCGGATATTCGAATCCGTTAAGGGTTATACCTTTTACTACATCTGATAAAGGTAAAAGAGACACAGTCTGCCCCATTTCTCCTTCAATGACGTTTTCGCGACTAACAATAAAAGCTTCGCACCACTCATCAATCAATTTTATATTTATGCCTTTTTTCACGCCTGAAACCAGCAGCGATATGTTAGCCAGGGTATGGTCGATCCTTGTTCCAATGGCGCCGAATAGATAGATTTCATCAGGAGCCATACCGAAGGCATATTCTAAAGCGAGCTGTGTATCCGTCTCATCCTTCGCCTCCGGATAGCTGATAATCTTACATCCCCGCTCCTTGAAATAATCCAGCATCTCCGGAATAAGAGAATCCATATCGCCGATTATGACCTGTGGTATTACACCGATGGGATAAAGGTGGCCGGCGCCGCTGTCCGCACAGATGATACCGGAAGGTTTCAGCTCAGACAGTTTTGATTGGAAAAACGTCAGATCCTTGATCTGACCGCCGGTAACGACAAATAAGACTTTTTTCATGAGATAAAAACAAGATTTTGTTAAAAAAGTTTCGTTCCTGTTTTGATAACGATTATCAGACTGCCCTATTTTATGCCAAAGACATCCTTTGTATTTTGATATGTCAAGCTTGTCAGTTCTTCAACAGACACGCCCTTTATTTCGGCTACTTTTTTTGCAGTATGAATAACATAGGCAGGTTCGTTCCTTTTACCTCTGTAAGGATGAGGAGTCAGGTAAGGCGCATCTGTTTCCAGCAGAAGGCGCGAAACAGGAACTTTCTTTACCACCTCCTGAAGTTTCTCAGATTTTCCGAAAGTGATTGCCCCTGTTACAGATATGAAGAATCCCATATCAAGGCACTTTTCAGCCATCCTGTAGTCTCCCGAAAAACAATGGATAACTCCCCTGTGCCTGCCTTTCCATCTTCCCAGCATCTTCAGGGTTTCCTGGTGGGCATCACGATCGTGAATGATAATAGGTAAACCGATTTCGCCGGCCAGATCCAGCTGCTCCTCAAACCTCCTTACCTGCACATCTCTCGGAGACAGGTTGCGAAAGAAATCAAGCCCTATCTCTCCGAAGGCCACGACTTTATCCGACTTCGACAGGCTTTTGATCGTCTCGTACGTAACCTCGTCAATATCCTTCACCTCATGGGGATGAATCCCAATCGCCGCATACACATTCTTAAATGTACCGGCGATGGCGATGGCTTTTTTGCAATCATCAAGGGTGGTACCGACCGTTATTATCAGATCAACTCCCGCTTCTGCGGCCCTTCTGATGACTTCATCCCTGTCACGGTCGAAGTCATTCATCTCCAGATGCGCATGAGAATCAGCCAGCATACAAATTTACTCGACTGTGATCTCATCCGCACAAGAGGATACATCCGGAAGTTTCTCAAGGTAAGATTGTAAATGCTCTTCCGTTATCTCCCCATCAAGCAACATCTTTGTAAGAATCCTCTTGTCCGTCTCGCCTTCGCAACTAAGCTGCTTTTTCTCCATCTTAATACTCCTCCCGATTAAATATTTTTCAGGTATAATTGTCTATTACACTTTTCTTATTTTTTCAACAAATACTCAAGAGGCTGTAAATACATTGACAGTCATAGTTAAATTCGATAACTTTTAAGAACATATAGGCATGCCTTTCCCCAATGATTCTACATCATGAAGACCTTTGTCCTGCCATCCGGGTTTTCAGCTTTTACAGGATAAAGTCAGGGAAACCAAGGAATACTGAAAAATGCAAAACAGTCTGACATCACAAACTCGAAACTGGCCGGTTTACGGTTCGCTCGGTTTAATACTGGCCATTATCTTCTGGATCTTGAACTGGTGCCTGACCGGACCCCGCACGCACTGGGGGTTTTTCCCCATGTGGCTGGGGTACTGCTTTACTGTTGACGCGCTGGTTTTCACCCGAAAGGGCCATTCGTTGTTAACCCGCAGTCCCGCCGCTTATGCGGTACTCTTTTTTATCTCGGTGCCGGCCTGGTGGCTCTTTGAGATCATAAACTGGCGTACGCAAAACTGGTACTATGTGGGTGAACAATATTTATCGGACTTGGAGTATTTTCTTTTGTCTTCTCTGAGTTTCTCTACGGTTATGCCGGCGGTCTTCGGTACGGCAGAGTTGGCCGGTACATTTACCTGGATCAACAGAATCAAGACTGGTCCACGAATTGCGTTAACACCGGCCGCACCTCTTATCGTCTTTACCACCGGCTGCATCATGCTCACATTGATGCTGATCTGGCCCGCTTGGTTTTTCCCCTTCGCTTGGCTTTCAGTTTATTTCATTCTGGAACCGCTCAATGCATGGCTGAATAACCGCACACTTCTTCATTATATTGCTGTGGGTGACTGGCGGCCGGTACTGGCGCTGTGGGTCGGCTGCTCTATTTGCGGTTTTTTCTGGGAAATGTGGAATTTTTACTCATACCCGAAGTGGGTATATGAGATACCCTTTTTCAATCTCCTGCATATTTTTGAGATGCCGATATTAGGCTATTTTGGTTACCTGCCATTCTCTATGGAATTATTTGCCCTGTACCATTTTACAATAGGCTTATTCAAACCGGGCAAGGTTCAAGACTACATCCGGTTTATTATGTGCTGATGTACCATGGTTTTTTTCTTCTCTTCTGCTCGTACATCAATTTATCCGCCCGGGACATAAGTTCATCGAGAGAACAGGGGTTTTGGGGATCGTAGTATGCCGTTCCCATACTTATGGAGACTTTATAGCCTTTGCTGTCTTTTTTGTTATGCATATCAATCTCATTTTGGAGCCTGGCCAATATAACCTCAGGATATACCCCCGTAGTATCTATCGCAAGAATCGCAAATTCGTCTCCCCCTATGCGTGCGACTATATCGGTGGCTCTGAAGGTTTCTTTGAGAATTACTGATATATCACGGAGAGCGGCGTCGCCTTCTTCATGACCCAGCGTATCGTTAATCCACTTCATCCCATCGAGATCTGCAAAGAAGAGCAGCAAATCCCTTTTGTGCCTTTCGGAGATTTTCAATTGCTGCTCTGCAAGGGTTAGGAAACCCCTCCTGTTATATAAACCTGTAAGCTGGTCAGTCATTGAAAGAGATCGTATTTCTTCCTCAGTTTTTTTACGCTCTGTAAGATCCATGGAATTCCCAAGGACGGCACGTTTGCCCTCCCAGGAAATGGAAGTTACCATTTCCATGAGCCATTTGATTTGTCCCTCCCTGGTTATTATTCTGAACTCATACGGGAATACGCGCTCACCATGAAGCATGTCGATAACATTTTTCTTTAACTGTTCCCTATCTTCAGGATAAACGAGCTTCATCGATTCTCTCCCTATTAATTCATCCTGGGTATATCCGAAATAGGAAGCGGCATTGGAGTTGAGAAAACGAAATTTGCCTTCCTGCACAACGTAAACACCGGCAAATGACTTTTCAGCCAATACGCGGTAAAGTTCTTCACTCTCCTGAAGTGCCTTCTCAGCACGCTTACGGTCGGTAATGTCCTGGATCAACCCGTCATACGCCTGGAGCCTTCCCTGCTCATCGCGCCGGGGGACAGGTGTGTTTCTGACCCATCGCTCTATGCCATCCTTGCGAATGATGCGGTGCTCAAGGGGCGGCGTTTCTTCTCCCGCCAACACCCGCATAGCATGGCCTTCAACTGCCTTGCGATCCTGTGCCGCTACCATGTTAATCCAAAGGTAAGGATCAGCGGCAAATTCTTCTTCCGTGTATCCCGTGACAGCTGAACAACCCGGTCCATGCCTGGTATCTATCGCCTTCCCGTCTTCAATGCGCACCGTATATATATAATCGGTGATGGCTTCGGTGATGCGCCGGTAACGCCTTTCACTCTCCCGAAGCGCCTCCTCCGCCCGTTTGCGGCCAGAAATATCTTTGGAAACTACGGCAACAATTGTGCTTTTGCCTTCATGATTGGGATCTTCGACAGGGCTGAAGGTGCGAAGAAAATACCGGTTGTCTTTCCAGCTTTGATGTTCATGCTGGACCGATTTACCCGATGTCAAAACCTCGTTTATCGTATTTGTAAAGTATTCTGTTTCTTCAGGCGAGTGGAATTCTCCGTAAGACCGGCCGATGATATTACCGGTTGTTACACCTAATCTCGACAAATGTTGACTGTTAATAAATAAATATTTGCAGTTTTCGTCCACCAAATACAGGGAGTCCGAAGTTGATTCCACCAAAGCGCGATATGCATCCTCAGATTGATGTTTGTGCTTCCCGGTGTTTTTCAAATTACTCATCTCACTACTGATAATTTCTTTTCAACTGTTTGTAAGTACCCTGCAGTTTGCTGCTTATTTTAAATGTAAATTCTGCTATTAGCAATCATTAATTGCAAACAACAAATGATATCTGTTGTAGAAAGTCCGTCATTAGTGTATAAAAAACTGAGCTTATAAAAGTACCTCATTGGAAAGGTTTGGTTCTGGAAGGAAGAAAAGAAGCATTCTCTTTAAACAAGTCTAAGTATAGTATGTTCCAAAAGAGGAAGGATAATTTTATGAAACCGTCTGTAATATCATTCTTTGTTATGGTGATGTTTTTGGGGATTGTATCATTTGCTCAATCTCAGGAAGTAAACAAAACAGGACCTTGCAAGGACGATATCGAAAAATTCTGCAAGGATGTCAAACCCGGACAGGGCAGGATACTAAAGTGCATTAAGGAACATGAAAAAGAACTGTCCCAAGTCTGCAAAGATCATGTATCAGCGGCAAGGGAGAAGGCTCAGGGTTTTATGCAGGCATGCAAAGGTGACATCGGCAAGTATTGCCAGGATATCAAGCCCGGCCGCGGGCGGATTATCAATTGCCTGAGGCAGCATGAATCAGAATTATCTGCTGATTGCAAAGTTATCATGCAAAAGAAATAAATATTGTAATAAAATATTTGACATAATTTTTTTTAAATGTATTATTTCAATTCAACAAATAGAGCCCATCCGGCAAACTCACTGGCAGACCGATCAACCTTAAAGCCGGGATGGGTATATGTATTCAACCGCAAGTGAAACGGATCGATGCAGGCCGAACTCAGAAATCACCCGCGCTTCAAGGTAAAAAAGCAACCTTTTGCAGGTTTGATCGGACCGGAATCTAAAGACATCTTCCAACTGGGTCAGATCGTGAATATAGGCAAGGGGGGTGTATGTTTACAATACATCTCCACCGAATCGCATGAAGATCCGGTTTCCCACATCAGCATTTTCGGACGGGCAGACAAATTCCTCAATATTGAGAAGATACCGTGTAAGATGGTTTACGATATCAGCATACCCACCAAGGGATGGATCCATCTACCCGAAAAGCGCTGTGGTATTGCATTTCTGAGTCAATCCTCAAGCCAGAAAAAGCTGATTGATAAGTTCATAAAGTCTTTCGCCGCAAATTACGACGCGAAACCCCGGCCGACTCGGAAAGGATGAGCCGACTTAAACAAGATTGCGCACAGATACATCAAACCCCGGATTCAATCTAAAAATACTCCTCATCCTATCTCTGGGACACCTTGTAACAGATATATACCAGGGTGCGCTTCCTGCCATACTCCCCTTCATAAAGGATAATCTTTCCCTGTCGTATACTACGACTGGTGTTATACTGATGGCTGCTAACTTTACGTCATCTTTAATCCAGCCTTTTTTTGGTTTCATCTCGGACAGACAGAAAAAAGCGCTTCTACTTCCCGTTGGCTGCCTTTGTGCCGGTATCGGGTTTTCTTTATTGTCTCTATCACCAAGTTACATATTCGTATTGATGCTCGTTGTAATAAGTGGATTTGGAATCGCCTCATACCACCCTGAAGGATATAAAACTGCCCATTTCTTCACGGGTGAAAAACGGGTTACAGGTATGGCCATATTCTCCGTTGGCGGAAACCTCGGATTCGCTCTCGGCCCAATAATCTCCATCTACATAATTAAATATATGGGATTTTCTTCACTGCCATTCATAATTATCCCCGCAATACTCTTCACGGCGATAATCATCCTTTATCGGCGGGATATATCGCCTGCCGGCATCAGAACGGATGTAACCATGAAAAAAGATGTCACATCCGGTCAGATGAAGGGTGTCTATACATCTCTATCCATAGTAATTGCCGTTGTGATTATGAGGTCGTGGACACAGATGGGCCTTATGACGTACATCCCGTTTTACTACATAAACCATCTTAAAGGGGACCCGCTCTATGCAGGGAAACTTGTGTTTGTTTTCCTTCTTGGTGGAGTTTTAGGCACCTTGGGTGGGGCGCCCTTGGCCGACAGATGGGGTCACAAATTTTATTTAACCGTGTCCATGTTTCTTACCTCCTTGGTTCTGCCGTTAATCTTCATCACAGAAGGTGATATGCTATTTATCGTACTTGGACTTCTTGGAATGATTTGTATTTCAACATTTTCTGTTACCGTAGTAATGGCACAACAGCTTCTGCCTAAAAACCTCGGAATTGCCTCCGGTCTCATGGTCGGGTTTGCGATCGGGGCAGGCGGCATTTGTGTCACATTGCTTGGTGTCGTTGCCGATCAATATGGTGTTCCCTACGCCCTGAAATCCATAACGATACTGCCTTTCATCGGGTTTATACTCAGCATGCTCTTAAAGTATCCGAAACAGCATACAGAAAGAGCAATAAATGAGATCTGACTCCTGGAAAAATTGTAAAAAGTCATATTACAATTCCGGTACTAATTTTCCTTGATTTCGATCATTTTTTTATTTATTCTAAATAAAATAGGTTGTCACTAAATTCTAACGCTGTTTGAATAATTGAGACGATTCCGTCACTCCGGGGGAATTTTTCTACATCTGAAACCAGTTTTTATCTCTGTGAGAACCGGCCATGGGCATTCTTAAAAAGATTCTCATTGGATTAGCAATTCTAATTGTTGTCATTGGAATCACCGGATTCTTTATTCTCCCTCCTATTGCAAAGTCGGTTATAATTGACAAACTATCCGCAGCTCTGCACAGGGAGGTTACACTCGAAAAAATCAGTATCAACCCTTATGCACTTTCCGTAACCGTCAAGGGATTTGCAATCAAAGATCCCGTTGAATCATCACCTTTCCTTTCCTTCGATGAACTGTACGTCAACGCCCAGGGGATATCTTCACTTATCAAGAGAGCGGTCATCTTGAAGGAAATCCGTCTGACCCGTCCCTACATCAATATATCCCGCCATGAAGACGGCTCATACAATTTTTCAGATCTGATACCGAAGGAGGAAGAGGCAAAACCTGCAGAGGAAACCAAGCCATTCAATTTTTCTCTGAATAATATTCAAATCGTCAACGGGAGCGTTGACTTCTGGGACGGACCCAAGAAAACCCGTCATACAGTTCGTGATATGCATTTCGCCATCCCCTTCGTTTCAAACATCGAATACTATATTAACGACTATGTGGAACCGCGGTTTTCTGCCACTATTAACGGAAATCCATACGAGCTTGCGGGAAAGACGAAGCCTTTCCTTGCTTCCAGGGAAATGAGCTTCGATGTGGACATCCGGGACCTTGATATACCCTACTATCTTAACTACGTCCCCGTGAAGATGAACTTCAAGCTTACCTCGGCGCGCCTCGATGTAAAGATGAAGGTCGATTTCGTCATGCATACAGACAAGTCGCCTTCCATCAGGCTTGCGGGCAATGTGGCGTTAAACAAAGTCGCCTTGGATGATACAAAGGACAACAAGATCCTCAGGCTTCCGGCCCTTACCGTCGCCTTGGCATCTGTTGAGCCTCTAATTCAGGATATTCATCTTTCGCAGGTTTCCATCCAGGCACCTGAACTCGTTGTCAGACGAAGCAAAGAAGGTACATTGAACCTATTGACCCTTGTGTCGGAGGAGAAGCAGGAAAGGAAAGAGAAGAAGGAAAAGACTACGGCACAGCCCGAGAAGAAAGCAGAGAAGAAAACAGAAAAAAAAACTGCGATGAAGGCCAGGATCGATGAATTTAAGATAGATAAGGCGGATATTACCTTCATTGATTCATCACCGGCAGAACCCGCAAAAATCAGTGTTGCTCCCATCAATTTCAACGCCGTTAATCTATCTACAGAAAAGGGAAGCACTGGAAATATCGATCTATCGCTTAACGTGGATAAGAAGGGCGCTATTTCTGTAAAAGGACCCTTGGGGATCGATCCCCTGCACACGGAGCTTGCGGTCGATGTAAAGAACTTGAATATCAGAACCTTCCAGTCCTACTTCTCCGACAAGATCAGGGTCAATGTAACGCGCGGCGCCGTTTCCACGGCCGGGAACCTATCTCTGACACAGGACAGCAAAGAGAAGCCCATCGTGAAGTATGCCGGCAAAATTTCGGTTTCCAACCTTGCCTCCATCGATAAATCACATTCCAACGATTTCCTGAACTGGAAGCTGCTTTACTTCGATCAGATTAATGCGGGCTATAATCCCTTGTTTGTTCATATCAGGGGAATTTCCCTTACGGACTTTTATGCCAGGATCATTATCAACCCCGACGGGTCACTGAATGTTCAGAACATATTAGGTAAAGAGGGAGAAAAAGAGGAGCAGAAAGATGTGAAAGATACTGCTCCCCCCAAACCTGCTGAAAAAGCCGCGGAGGCCGAAAAATCAGATGACATAACAAAGAATGTGAAGATCGGGAGAGTGACGCTTCAGGGAGGTACGATAGATTTCGCGGATCGGTTCATCAAACCTAACTACTCAGTACAGATGCTCAATATCGGCGGGCGCATCTCCGGGCTTTCCTCCGAAGAAATCTCACGGGCAACAGTCGATCTGAAGGGGAATTTCGGATACGGATCACCCGTTGAGATCACAGGAGAGATCAATCCCCTTATCAAGGATCTTTTTGCTGACATCAAAGTAAGCTTCAAAGATATTGAATTGAGTCCGGTTACACCTTATTCCAGCAAGTTTTTAGGCTATCCCATCCTGAAAGGGAAGTTGACTTTCGACGTAGCCTACCTGATCGACAAGAGAAAATTAGAAGCCCAGAACAAGGTTTTTATAGATCAGTTAACTTTTGGGGAGAAGGTGGAGAGCCCCGATGCCATCAAGGCACCTGTGACGATGGCTGTAGCGCTTCTTACAGACCGGAATGGGCAGATCAACCTCGATATACCGGTATCAGGAAACCTCGATGACCCGAAATTCAGGGTCTGGCCTATTATCTGGCAGATCATTGTAAACCTCATTACCAAGGCGGTTACAGCCCCCTTTACACTTCTCGCATCCCTCCTCGGCGGCGGCGAGGAAATGAGTTTCATCGAGTTTGATTCCGGCCGCGCCGTTGTTACGGAACCGAACCAGCAAAAGATAAATTCTCTTGTCAAGGCCCTCTATGAAAGGCCCAATCTCAAGATGGATATAGAAGGATATGTAGATACCGAAAAGGATAAGGACGGTATAAAAAAATTAGAATTCGACCGGGAAGTGAAGGCACAGAAATTGAAAGACATGCTCAGTCAGGGGAAGCCTGCCGTACCGGTTGATCAGGTCCAGGTTCAGCCGCAGGAATACGAAAAGTATTTGACTATGGCCTACTATGCCGCGGAATTCCCCAAGCCCCGAAACATCATCGGTATACCGAAAAAACTGCCGCCGCCAGAGATGGAAAAATTGATGATCACCAATATAGCGGTAACTGATAGTGACCTGAGACAGCTAGCCTCCCGGCGCGCCGAGAACGTGAAAGAACTCATCCTCAAGTCAGGTCAGGTCGCACCCGGCCGGGTTTTCATCATCGAGCCCCCGTCACTTTCACCTCAGAAAAAGGAAAAGGCAAAAAACAGCCGCGTCGATTTCAAGCTAAAATAACGAACAATCATCCTACCATTATAAAAAAATTCGGATGCAGTGTGCTAGAGGGTATCGCTGAAAGATGAAGAAAATTGGCATTGCTCTGGGCGGCGGGGGCGCTAAGGGATTAGCCCACGTACTCATGCTTGAGGCCCTGGACGAGTTTGAACTCAGGCCATCTTATGTTACTGGAACCAGATCGGCGCCGTTGTCGGTGTCATGTACTGCTCGGGATTAAGTGCAAATGAGTTGCGCCGGATAATAAGCGAAACAACTATTATGGAAAACGATACCCTGAAGGATGTGGTTGCCAAGAAACATATGTTTGAGTGGCTGAATTTTATCACACCTCAGTTTGGCGGTCATGGTCTGCTCAAAGCAGAAAGTTTCATAAATTTTTTATTCGAATCCATCAAAGCAAGGACCTTCGAAGAATTTGCAATTCCTTTACGCGTCGTCGCCTCGGACTTCTGGACTCGGGAGCAGGTGATACTGGATCACGGTGAACTGGCGCCCGCCATACAGGCAAGCATGTCACTGCCCGGAGTATTTACACCTGTAACAATGGGAGAGAGTGTATTAATTGATGGAGGGGCGGTGAACCCCGTGCCCTTTGACTTGCTGCCGAAAGAGTGCGACCTTACCATTGCAATTGATGTTATCGGAAACCGCACGGCAGGCTCAAACCGCATGCCGTCTCTTCAGGAAGCGATCTTTAACACCTTCCAGATCATGGAAAAGAGCATCATACGAGAAAAAATGCGCACCGTGTCCCCGGATATTTACATTGAGATTGAAATTTCCAATATACGAGCACTGGAATTCTATAAGGCAAACCAGGTTTTTAAACAGGCTCAAAAGGCCAAAGATCAGCTTAAGAAAGCGTTGGAGAAACGGATCCAGCATCCGATTAATTAAGGAGAAAATATGACTCTAAAAACAAAGCTCGCATTGGGTTTAGGATTTCTGTTCCTGATTATATTCACTCTTGCAGCCTTTTGCTCCTACTATGTAGGGAAATTGGGCCGGGAATCGGACAATATTCTGAAGGACAACTATTACTCCCTCGTCTATTCCAGGAATATGCTTTCCGGTCTTGATGATATGAAAACTTCTATCACCAGCACCATGTACGATACGGGCCGGGTTGGAACAATGACCGGTTATTATGTGAGGCTTTTCGAATCAGGAAGAAATGTATTTGAGACCAACTTAAAAGCAGAAAATAACAACATTACAGAGATACACGAGAAAGAATATGTCGAGACACTTAACCAGGGCTATGATTCGTACCTGAAACTCTGTCTCCAGATGAAGAGCAGATCGGGTGGAAGCTCGGTGTATTTTAATGAATTTCTGCCGGCCTACGAGAGACTGAAGCAATCTATCAATGCTATCTATGACATAAACATGCAGGCAGTGGTGAGAAAAAGCGAGTTAGTAAAGCGTGATTCCTCCCGCTTCATCAACTCTATGGCTATCATAGGATCTATTTGCCTGGTGTTGGCATTGGGTTATTTCTGGTATTTCCCGGTTTACATTTCCACCACCCTCAGCTTTCTCTCAGAGAGAATGAAAAATCTGCTAAAGAGCAGTGGCGTAGCCTTTGACATAAAAACAAATGATGAGGCTTATATCATGCTGCACGCCATAGGTTTACTTGAAGAAAAATTGGGCGTTAAGAAAGAAACATGAATAACACAAGAAGCGGCGAGTTGCTTCTTCCTTGAAATTGAGCATCCAGTAATTTTGAAAGATATACATCCTTTCAAATGGTTATCAATGAAATTTGTCTGTTGACTTTTCAATGAATTAGGAGCAAAAAAAGAAGCACATTAAAATAGTACATCATAAAAAGGATAATGACTAATTTCAACCCCTTTGTAAGGGTAGTGCCATGGAAAGATTATTGAAACCCTGTTTCTCAAAAGAGGCAGGGTTTTGTGCTTTAATCATCCCTCAATTTTTGTGAGGAGTTGAAACTAATGGTGCATCATTGAAAAGGACCTGTTTATAAGATTATCATTCCACATTTAAATTTAAAATGGAGGGATTATGAAAAATTACATTGTACCGCTGTGTTTGTTCGCGTTATTTATTACTGGTTGTGTGGCTCACGGGTGTATTTCAGGAAATTGTCAAAATGGGTATGGAACATTCATAGCTCCTAGTGGTTCTAAGTATGTCGGTGAGTTCAAAAATGGCTTACAAAATGGACAAGGGATAAAGACATTCGCTAGTGGCGCAACATATGTTGGCGAGTTTATAAATGGCTTGCAAAATGGACAAGGAACATTTAGGTCCATTAGTGGCAATAAGTACGTTGGCCAGTGGAAAGATAATGAGATGGAGGGGCAAGGGACATATACATACACGAATGGTAATGAGTATGTCGGCCAATGGAAAAATGACAAAAGGCATGGGCAAGGGACATATACATTCGCCAATGGCGATAAGTATGTCGGCCAATGGAAAAATGACAAAAAGGACGGACAAGGTACATATATATTCGTTAGTGGCAATAAGTATGTTGGCCAGTGGAAAAATAATAATATGGAAGGTCAGGGGACATATACATACGCCAACGGTGATGAGTATGTTGGTGAGTTCGAAAATGACATGATGTACGGACTAGGGACAATGACATACGCCAATGGTACTAAGAAGGTTGGCCGATGGAAAAATGACATATTTATAGGTAACTAAAATAATATCTTTTATTGCGACGAAGAACAAGATTGTAGTATCATAAAATACGTTCGATGAGATGGATGAACTTCGTGTCCTCGTAAACAACCTCCTTTTATTGCTTCCTTCCTGTAATGATGTTTTTCTGATTCTTACTTTATATGCGACGTTACAATCCGTAATCATTATCACTGAAAAAGAAAAATGCAGATTTTCTGTGCTGATCGAATGACTGATAGGAATCGAGGTACGACGTCAGCGGAGTGGGCTATCGAAGTTGGCTCACATGCCTGTGTGGGGGCTCTCCAAACTGCCGTTTGTATTCCCTATTGAACTGCGTCGGGCTTTCATACCCCACCGCCAGCCCTGCAATTGTAGCATCTTCATTCTCTACCAGCATCAAGCGCTGGGCTTCATATAAACGCAACCGCTTCTGAAACTGTAAAGGGCTGAGGGTCGTTACCTGCCTGAAGTGCCGGTGGAATGTGGAAGTCGCCATATTCACCTTCTTGGCTAATTCATCTACCTGTAGAGGCTGTTTGTAGTTATCCCTCAACCATGTGATGATCCTTGCAATCTGGTTGCTTTGAGTGCCAAGAGTGTTGACCATCCGCAAACGTTCGCCCTGAGGCCCAATGAGTAGACGGTAATGAATCTCACGGATAATCATCGGCGCGAGCACCGGTATCTGTTCCGGCTTCTCGAGAAGTTCAACCAGGCGCAGGAATGCATCCAGCACATCGGGATCAACTTCTGCCACGGCCATTCCCCTGTATGCGTCGTTTCCAAGTCTGGAGGAGGGCGGAATCTCCGCCGCCATTTGGGTGATCAGGTATTTATCCAGGTCAAGAGTCACCGCCAGAAACGGCTGCTCCGGTGATGCGACAATTACGTGGTTCGCGCTGGGTATGTCCACTCCGATTACCAAGCAGTGGTTCTCCCCGTATCGGTATTCCTCAGAACCTATTACGGAGCGTTTGGATCCCTGGACAACAACTGCGACGAGCGGCCTGTAAACGCAATTTTCGAGTTCCTTTGCATCATGTCGCCGGGAGATCATCAACCCTTCAATAGCGGTTGGGTAGCGTCCGGGCTCAGGCATCCATCGCAGCAATTTCTCTTTCAGCAGGTTGTTGATTCTCGCCAGTCCTGCATGGTTTCTTTCTGTCATATGAAATAACTCCTTGTCATTATTGATAATTAAAAAAGTACACGATTCTCTATACCTACCTTTTATATCACAATTCATTCTATTTTGATAGTCCTTTGATAGAATTAGGCAAGAATTAGATAGAATCGTATCTACCGTTCGGAGTCAGGCAGAGCTATACTATACAAAAAAATAAGGAGTTCAAGGAATGACACAGGCGATGATCATCTACTACTCTCTTACTGGAAACACAAGAAGTATAGCAGAAAAGATACGGGAAAAAACCGGGGGCGATGTGTTTGAAATTAAGACAATGAGAACCTATCCAACCGAGTATTCCGCACTTACTGAAGAGGCCAAAAGGGAGTTACAGACAGGCGATTTGCCAGCGTTGAAGCAGAATCCACCCGATATGTCGTCGTATGATCTGATATTGGTTGGCAGCCCGGTATGGTGGTACACGGTATCAACCCTGGTGATGAGTTTTTTAAAACAGGCTGATTTCACTGGTAAAAAAGTTTCCGCCTTTTGTACCCACGAGGGAGGGATCGGGAAATTTTTCCCGCATTTCAAGAAGCAAGCTAAAAATGCCGTCATCCTTGAAGGTCTCGATTTATATAATGTGCGGCAAGCCGGGAAAGGCGAGGTTGATAAAGCTCTCGATTCCTGGCTTGGAAAGTTGTGAGAAAATAATGCCTCCGACATTTTTCTTTGGGATGAATAATTTTTTGTTGACTATTACTACGAAAATAAAACGGTATATCAAGCTGCTGCAGGCAGTTTTTCAACTTTGACCTCGTAGCCTAATGCACTGATTCTTGATGTTAACCGTTTAATAAGATGTTGTTCATTTAACTTATCAAAATAATCGGCACCAAGTTCATTGTAGGTGCGATGCTCTTTGATAATATGGTAAGCCATAATTAAGATGGTATGTCCGACAGCAACTGCTGCCCGTTTCTTCCCTCTCCTTGCAGCCAGGCGGCGGTACCTGGCGCTCAAGTAAGTATTTTTTGTTTTGGACGCCGCCCATGCAGCTTCCACCAAGAGGCTCTTGAGCCATTTATTCCCCTGTGTCACTTTGCCGCTTCTTCGTTTCCCCGCACTTTCATTGTTGCCCGGACTAGCTCCTGCCCAGGAGGAGATGTGTACGTCTGAGGGAAACCGCGACATATCTACTCCGATCTCGGCGATGATCCGCTCAGCGAACTTTTTTTTACACCCGGAATGGTCTGAAGACCCTCAGATTCCTCCTGGAAAGATTCCATCCTCTTCTCTATTTCCGTGTTCAGCTGCTCGATGGCCTCGTCATACGAGGCAATCATCTGAAGCGTCAGTTTCAGGATAAGACGGTGATGATCCGTGAGGTAACCCTCCAGGGATTTCTCCAGGTCCTCGATCTTTTTGCGGAGACGCCCTTTGGCCAGATCAGCCATTTCCTGGGGGCTCATATCATCCTGGATCAGATGATGGATCATGTTCCGGGCAGATACCCCGTTGATGTCCGTTGCCACCGAAGAGAGCTTGATATTGGCATCCTCCAGAAACTTCTGGAGGCGGTTGATCTCTGAGGAACGCTTTTGGGTAAGTTTCTCACGGTAGCGCGTGAGGTCTCTCAACTCCCGGATCGGTTTGGGAGGAATAAAACTTCCCTTAACAAGACCATGACGAAGGAGTTGGGCAAGCCATTCGCAATCCTTTACATCCGTCTTCCGTCCGGGAACATTTTTCACTTCCCTCGCATTGGCCAGAATGACCTCCATGCAGTCTTCCAGGATATTGAATACCGGCTTCCAGTAAACCCCAGTACTTTCCACAACTGCATGGGTGCAACCCTCAGATACCAGCCAGTCCCTGCAGGCCAGAAGATCACGGGTCATAGTGGAAAAGGTCTTAATGGTTGTCTTCGGTTTCTCATGGGGTTTGCCCACCGCCAGGCAAACAACGATGTTCTTCTTGTGGACATCGATGCCGCAGCATCTCTCAATAATGGCCTCCATAATCATGTCTCCTTTCTTTAAAGGGGGCAGATTATCGATGAAAAATTTACTACGCGTACTCCCAGACGGGGTAACAATTCGTGATTCTTTTAATCTGCCCGGGTCAGATTTTTAAACGGGGTATAACCACCAAAATATTGACGACCCGCTTCCTTTTGAAGAAAAGATACAGTGTCAAAGAGCTATAAACAACTTATTTTCATGCCTTCGTGGTGCCCCCACGGGGCATGTTGATTTTTAAGAAATAAAGAGCCCATAAATCAGACATTTACTGATAGCAAGAAGGGAAATTTGCTTGATAATATAAAGAAAGTGATATGGAGGAGTCTCATATGCGCTTTTGGCCAGTATGCGGCAATAAAGATAGATCAGGTACGATATGTCTGAGTTAGCAAAATGGGGGACTTTCTATGCAATCGTCGGGTCGGCTGCGGGCGCCCTAATAGGATTGCAGTTCGTCGTTGTCACGCTCGTTGCCGAGAGGCCATCACTGCGTACAGCGATGGCCGGCGCTTCGTTCGCGACGCCGAATATAGTTCATTTCGGCACAGTTTTGCTTTTATCAGTGCTTCTACATGTTCCATGGCAAACTATAATCATTGCCGCAGTTCTTTGGGGTGTGACAGGTTTCAGCGGTGCAGTTTATATGGTGATAGTAGCGAGGCGCCTGCGGGTACAAACAGTATACCAAATGGAGTTCGAGGACTGGTTGTTTCTTGTTATGATGCCTTTGGCCGCACACACGATACTCATACTGTCGGCACTGGCCGTTTCCTCTCACGTGTATGAAGCCCTTCTTGGAGTTGCAGGTGCAACGCTGCTCTTGCTCTTCATCGGCATTCACAATGCCTGGGACAGCATCGCCTATCACGTGTTTGTCAACAAACCAGACACCGACAGAAAAGATGTATAGACGAGACTTCAAAAAAAGACACACTGTGACACAAGGTAGTAAAGTACGAGGAGGAGAAGATGGATGTTAAACTCTCTTTGATTTTGGCAGGCATTTTTGTCTCACTGCTAAGCATTTCAGCCATTTCGGAGGCACAGACCATGAAAAACGAAGGATTGAATACCAAACAGAAAAAAATCATCACAATTGCGGCCTTCACCGCCAATGCGGACAAGCAGAAACTGAAAACAGCCCTTAATGAAGGGCTGAACGGTGGTTTGACCATTAATGAAATCAAGGAAATCCTAATCCAGATGTACGCATATGCGGGATTTCCCCGAAGTCTTAACGGCATCAACACTTTTATGACTGTCATGGAAGAACGGCATGCAAAGGGTATAAAGGATAAGATGGGTAAAGAAGCCAGCCCCGTGCCTACCAATATGAACAAGGATGAATACGGCGCAAAGGTGCGGGCAAGGCTTGCCGGACAGGAAGCAATTCCCCCTCCGAGCGGGTATCAACTGTTCGTACCCGTTATGGACACATTTCTGAAAGAACATCTTTTTGCAGACATCTTCGCGCGCGACGTCCTGGATTACCAGAGCAGAGAACTTGCGACCATTTCCGCCCTTGCCAACATGGCAGGTACAGCCGGCCAACTCCGGTTCCATCTTGGCGCCGCGATGAATACCGGACTGACCGAAGCTCAGATGAAGGATTTCATTTCCGTACTCAAATCAAAAGTAGGAAAAAAGGAAGCTGATGGTGCCTATGAAATATTGAATGAGACGCTAAGCAACAGGAAAGCGGAACAGTCCGCCACGCCAAGCGTAAGCACACCTGCAGCAATAAAGAAGACAGACAGCAGGGATTCGCAGACTATTAAAATCACGCGAAGCAGTTCGCAGCCCTCTGTAAAAGGTTCAGCCGAATACTTCACCGGTCCCGTACGCGTTGACTCCCTATTCAAGGCGAACGATCCATTGTGCGTATCTGGCGCCTACGTAACGTTCGAGCCAGCTGCCCGGACAGCATGGCATACCCACCCGTTCGGTCAGATATTGATCGTGACAGCTGGCACCGGCTGGATTCAGCAATGGGGCGGTCCCATCGAGGAAATCCGGCAAGGTGATGTTGTTTGTATACCGCCGGGTCTGAAACACTGGCATGGAGCCACAGCAACCACGGGTATGACACATATTGCCCTTCAGGAACTACTCGAAGATAAAGCGGCTGACTGGATGGAAAAGGTCAGCGATGAACAATACCGCAGATAATCTTACGCCTTCGAAGAGGCCTCTTATCGAATGAAACAAAGCATGGAAAGGCAAATTTCGCGTCGCAGCTTTCTGAAGACAAGTGCCATCGCACTTGGGGCTGTGGCCGTGTTTGATTTGAGTGGTTCTAAGACTTTGTCAGGGAAAGAATTAAAGGAGAGAGAAATGCCTCATGTTATCGTAAAACTCTGGCCCGGAAGATCAGAACAGGACAAGAAACGACTTGCCGACGCAATCGTCAAAGACGTGGTCACCTATGCAAAGTGCGGAGAAGAATCGGTCTCAGTGGCTATTGAAGAAATCAAAGCTGAGGAGTGGGCAGAGAAGGTTTATAAACCGGATATTCTGGACAAACAGGATAAGTTATACAAGAAACCAGGATACATGATGTGAACAACACGTGGGTCGAAAGTGGGAGGTGTTATTATGGTTAGAGAAAAGACCGTCGGATTTGTCGGCCTCGGAATGATTGGTAGCCATATGGCTGCGAACATTCTAAAAGCGGGTTACCCGCTGGCGGTTTACAATATCTTGAATAAAATCCAGAATATAATTGTGAGGTGAAAAATATGAGGAGTCAGGTATATTTTGTAGAGGTGGCGGATGCCGACAACATTAGCGAAGTGAACGCTAAGCTTAATTTACTCCTTGCAAAGAGCGATATACTGGCCTTTCTCAGAGGGATTCAAAAGGCGGTAGTGAAACTGCACTTCGGCGAAGAAGGCACTACCGGATACGTAAGACCCGAACATCTGCGCCTTATCTGTGACGAAATAGTTAAAATGGGAACTGCACCTTTCCTGTCGGATGCGAATACCCTTTACCGTGGAAAACGACTTAACACAAAGGATCATCTCGGCGTTGCCATGTCCCATGGCTTTACAAAACAGGCGGTAGGTGTGGACATCTTTATCCCTGACGATACAAAAAAAGAGGATGCTGCAGAGGTTCAGATCGACCAAAGATACATTAAAACAGCCAAGGTAGGACGGTGTTATATTGAGGCCGAAGGCCTGGTAGCGGTAACACATTTTAAGGGTCACGGGCTGACAGGGTTTGGTGGAGCGCTGAAGAACATCGGCATGGGCTGTGCGACGCGAGAAGGAAAGCTGGCACAGCACAATGATGCAGCCCCTGTCTTTTACGAGGATAAATGCATCGGCTGCTGTGAATGCGAGAATGTCTGTCCTGCAGACGCAATACATGTGGAAGAAGATAAGGCGGTGCTTGACAAGGACAAATGTATAGGTTGCGCAAGCTGTGTGGCAGCCTGTGTTAATTTTGCACTCTTTGTTGATTTTGAGGCAGGTGATGATGTCCAGAAGAAGATGGTCGAATACGTCTTTGCCATAATGAAGGATAAAAAAGGCAAGTCCGGTTTTCTGAATTTTGCAGTGCGGATAAATAAAGAGTGCGACTGCTGGGCCTATGAAAACTGGCGTATTGCACCAGATGTTGGAATTCTTGCGTCTCTGGATCCTGTAGCCATAGATAAGGCCAGCCTTGATCTCGTGAATGCGTCCTGTGGCAAAGAGATCTTCAAGGAGGCTCATCCCCAGCAAAGCCCCTTGCTGCAGCTCGAGTATGCCCAAATGATCGGTCTGGGAAGCATGGATTATGAACTGATAAGGGTTTGATAAAATAGCATAGTCGGGAAAATAGGTTATCAAGGCATCGCATCTTTCAACTGGTAGTCTACAGGTTGGCCCGAGACTTCAACATCCACACTTGTAGATACCGTTCTTGTCAAGCTAAAGCTGGCTTATAATTTGGGTTATACTTTTTACCGGATTTGAGGACTCCAAATATAACATGAACCAATTTCCGCATGATCGCGCAGACAATAACTTTCCCGTTCTTTCCTTTCTCCTTTAGGCGGTTATAAAAATCGATCATAACAGGATTACATTGAATTGACACCAAGGCCGGCATGTAAAGGGCTTTCCTAAGCCTTGTATGGCCTATTTTGCATAATCTTGGTTTGCCCTTTATAGATGACCCTGAGCGCGTTTCCTTCGGCGCGAGCCCTATGAAGGCCACCATTTCACGAACATGGCTGAATTTCTTCAGATCATCCAATTCCGCCAGAATGTGAGGGACGGTTGCCTTGCCAATACCGGGGATAGAGCTCAACAGTTCCTTCCTGCGTTTGAGATGCGGATTCTGTCCTATCAGATCAGCAATCTGTTGCCTTATTTTCTCGATTTCCTTGTCCAAATAAACGATATGCTCCCTGATCATAACCAGGACAGATTCATGTGCCGTGCTGATCCGGTTCTTTTCCTGGCTGCGCATGTCGATCAGGCTGTCAACCCGTCTAACCAGTGCCCTAAGAGCCCTGATCTCCGGTGGCGGCGGTGTCCAGAGACCTGGTTTCATCGCCAGGCAGAACCGGGCAATCAAGGCAGCATCAAGCTTATCAGTCTTCGTGCGAATCATCTCACTCTGGGCAAACCCTTTGATACGGGAGGGATTGACAATACTGACAATGTGTCCCGTTTCATGAAGATAGACTCCCAAGTCCTCCCCATAATTGCCGGTCGCTTCCAGGCAGGCATGGACTTTTCCGATCCCCTGTTTCTCAAGCCAGAGTGTCAGTGCATCGAAACCTTCCGCCGAATTCTTACATGTCTTATGTTTTATCTTCCCCTCTACAAGCAGCGCCGCATCGAATTTCTGCTTGGAAATGTCTATCCCCAGGACCGATACTGACATAATAAAGCACTCCTCAAATTAATTTAACCTCCAGTAAAATAGCTTCGTCCGAATCAACCTTGCAAGTGCAAACTCATTCCCATCCAGGAAGGTTTATGATACCGTACGAGTTATTGAACAAAGCAGTGGGAAGAGGATCTACTCTACAAACCATGCTCTCAGGCATCAGGTGTAGCACAGATTCACTCTCCCCATTTTACTTGGCATTCCCAAAGTATTCCTATAACACCCATTAATCAATAAGAACACAAGGTGTAACCAATTTTCAGCACGATTCAAATTTGATTTAATCAGCTTTGTCGATTACTGAGTGAAAGGATTGATGAAGGCGGATTTAGGTGTGAAAGATTTTTTGATCTGAATTCTACGACTAGATGTTTTTGAAACAGGCGGCATTATTCTGAATCACATCCGTAATACCTGCGGCACTTCCCTGATCAATTAAATTTTTCAGTTCAGCCACGCTTTTTCCATACGTCTCAATCAGCTGACGGACATCAGGATTCATCGCTATGATCTCGGCATACAGCCCGGGATTTTGACAAAAGACCTTTTCAATAATCTCTATCTTGGTTTTGAAGACCGGGGTAGCAAACTTCATCAATTCTGAAATGCCTATTCCTGCCTTGCTTAAGACCAGACCCATCATGATTGTGTTAAAGTGGTTCAGCCCCTGGACGATGGCCATCATCCGGTCATGTTTTTCCGGCGTTGCTTCCACAACAAGCGCGCCATTCCTCTCAAGGATATCCTTCAGCCAGGGAAGCCATTTCTTTCCCCTTGCCGGACAGAGGACAACTCGCTGACCCGCTATGGAATCAACCTGAGGGCCGAAGAGGGGATGGCAGCCAATGACCTCCGAGGTTGACGCTTCCATCATTGCACAAACAGGTTGACGCTTCAGGGATGTGAGATCCATGAGGAGTGCGTTTTTGGGCATATGGGGGCCGACCTTCTCAATGACCTCACAAGTCACGCCGATGGGGACACTCACGATAACCACCCGGCAAGTGCGGGCCATTTCAGTGACGTCCGCCGTTCCCATATTTCTTCCGAATACCCGAACGCTGTACCCCTCTGCTTTAAGGAAACGGGCAAACCAACTGCCCATGCCGCGGGTGCCGCCGATGATGCCTATCTGAAAGTTACTCATGTGCTGTTGCTTTCTGTCTCAATAAATGATCCGCGAGCACAATGCTTACCATCGCTTCGCAGACAGGAATGATCCGGGGTATTACCGATACATCGTGTCTCCCCTTGATGGACAACTCCACAGGCTTCCCCTGTACATTGATCGTCTGCTGAACCTTTGCAATGGATGAGATCGGCTTGCAGGCTATCCGTATAACGATATCTTGCCCTGTAGTAATACCTGCAAGTATTCCACCGGCATGATTGGAAAGAAAACCATCCGGTGTAATTGGGTCATTCGCCTGAGACCCGGTCATTTCGGCGACTTTGAAACCAGCCCCTATTTCCACTCCCTTCACCGTCCCGATGCCCATAAGGGCTCCGGAAAGATCGGCATCCATCTTATCAAACACGGGCTCTCCCAGACCCGGAGGGCAACCCCTGACGATGATCTCAATAATGCCTCCGAGGGAATCGCCGGAGCGTCTTGTTTCCTCCAGCTTTGCTTCCATTTTTTTTGCGGCATCCGGATCAGGACACATCAAAATGCTCCCGGCAATATCTTCACGGGAGATCCTTTTAGCTGCATCACCTTTCAGTTTTATGGCTATACCACCCAGTGCCTTTGTATAGGCAATGACCTCCATGCCTTCCCTCGATATGATTTTTCCTGCTATCGCCCCGGCAGCGACACGGGCTGCTGTTTCCCGGCCCGAGGCGCGTCCGCCGCCCCGGTAATCACGGATCCCGTATTTTTTAAAATAGGTATAATCCCCCTGACCCGGCCTGAAGATGTCTTTAATGTCTTCATAGGCACTGCTGTCAACATCCCTATTCTCTATGATCAGAGAAATTGGGGTACCGG
This sequence comes from Syntrophales bacterium, assembly GCA_035542475.1. GTDB lineage: Bacteria > Desulfobacterota > Syntrophia > Syntrophales > UBA2185 > DATKLL01. The sequence goes on along the minus strand of DATKLL010000182.1, from coordinate 73,142 downwards.
TTGTCTTGCCATGAAAGGTTCCCGAGAGTATCTTAACTGCATCTTCCTCCTTCCGGGGTGAGCTTGAGGCAATCCTGCCCGGCCTTCTTCTGTCCAGCGCCTTCTGAATGTCCTTTTCTATAAGATCAATACCGGAAGGGCACCCTTCCACGACCGCGCCGATGGCCGGACCGTGAGATTCGCCCCAGGTTGTCACTTTGAAGAGGACTCCTATGGAACTTCCTGACATGCCGACTCCTTTTTGCCGAATCTATCAGTTCCTCTTAGAAATTGACAGATACTATCGACAATTTCGTCTACATTTTTATTTGCCGTATCTATGGAATAATCCGCAAGCCGGCTGTACACCGGTATCCGTTTTTTGAGAACGTCTTCGGTTTCCTTCACGATGTCTTCCTGTGAAAAAGAAGGCCTCCGCTTGTCGCTGCTCCAGTCGCCCTGAATTCTTTCGACGATTGTATTCACATCTGCGCTGAGCCAGATCAGTACTCCATGCTTTTTCAGAACAGCGGCATTACCCTCGTCCATAACCACCCCGCCGCCTGTGGCTATAACACTTCTATGCAAAGCTGGCAGTTCTTGTACAGTCTCTTGCTCTCTCTCACGGAAATATGCCCAGCCGTTTTCCGCAACCATTTCCTTGATTGATCTGCCGGTCGCAGCTTCGATGAGTTCATCAGTATCATAAAACGGCATCTGAAGCTTTTCAGCAAGTCTCTTCCCGACTGCGGATTTGCCTGTCCCACGATATCCAATCAATATAACGTGCACTTAACCCCCATGCAGCTTCTTCAGCTCATCCCAGAAACCGGGAAAGGATTTCCGGACACAGAGTTTGTCTTTAATCTTCATACCCGACGCGGCAAGTCCTGCAATGGCGAAACCCATGGCAATCCGGTGATCGTTATATGTTTCAACATCCGCGCCATGCGGCTTACCGCCCACAACAACAAGACCGTCATCCCTTTCTTTCGCATTAACGCCGATTCTGTTCAATTCATTGACCAGCGAGGCGATGCGGTCACTTTCCTTAATCCGCAGATGTGCGACATTTGTGATAGTTGTTCGTCCCTTTCTGAATGCGGCGAGAACAGCCAGCGTCGGCACCATGTCGGGCATGTCCCCCATATCAAAGCTGACATCACCTCCGCTCAACGTGCCGCCGATAACCTCAACCCATGTCCCGCCGCGTACCACCGGACAGCCTAAACTTTCTATTATGCCCAGGAATTTAATGTCCCCCTGTATGCTGTTCGGGTTGATGTTCATGACCCTGACCCGTCCTTGGCACAAGGCCGCCGCCAGGAAGAAATAGGAAGCGCTGGAGGCATCTCCTTCGACGATGTATTTCTTTCCCGAATAACGCAGACCGCTCTTTACCAGGAATGTGTTTGTCTCGCCTCTGATGATTTCCGCGCCAAAGTTTTCCATAACATTCAGGGTCATTTCTATATAAGGTTCGGAGACTGTTTTGCCTTCGAGCCTTATCTCTATATCTTCCCTGGCGTAAGGAGCGCTGATGAGGAGAGAAGAAATATACTGACTGCTTTCCACATTTGCAAATGTTACTGCGCCTCCACTGATACCGTCCGCGTCGATCCGAAGCGGGGGATAGCCCCTGTTATTCTTGCTGTGAGATGCAACTCCGAGTGTTTTCAGTACATCCAGAAGCGGTTTTACCGGTCGTTCACGAAGACGGCTGCTGCCGTCCAGGGTAAACTCCCCTCTCCCGAGAGAGACCAGTGTCGTAAGGAATCGTAACGCCGTGCCATTGTTTCCCAGAAAGACCGCCCTTCCGGGATTGCGGATTCGCCCCTCTGTTCCCGTGACAATAAAATCGCTGCCGGAGCTGAGAATCTTGGCGCCAAGGGCACGCAGTGCCTCCAACAGATACTGTGTATCCTCTGAAATAAGCACATTGCTGAGGATCGACCTCCCCCTTGCCAGAGACGCGATGACAAGGGCCCTCTGTGTGTAGCTCTTGGAACCGGGAACCTCGACAGTTGCATCTAAATAATGAACCGGCTTAATTTCCATACAGTAGGCGCTCCCTGACCACCTGTTTCATTAACTTCCTTGGAGGCTCCAATTCTGTCCATAGTTTAATCTGTTCCGCACCTTGATAGACAAACATGTCAAGGCCGGAAACGGTAATACAACCGGCCTTCTCAGCATCCCTCAGCATTTTTGTCTTAAAAGGATTGTAGATCACGTCCATAACACATTGGTAATTCCCCAAGATTGTATCATTGACGGGTGATGCGTCTATATCCGGCACCATGCCGACAGGCGTCGTATTTATCAGACAATCCGCCTTGACCTTATCAATATCCTTGAGAGGATAAAAAGCGCATCCCATCTCTTGCGCCATGTGCACCCCTCTTCCGACGTTTCTATTGACAATAACAGGAATGCCGCCTTCTCTATGGATACCAAAAACGGCTGCCCGTGCTGTCCCGCCGGCCCCTATAATGGCAAACACCTTTCCCTTAATATCTGTAGCCTCTTTAAGGGCCTGAATAAGACCGATCCAGTCGGTATTGAAACCCTTTAACCTGCCCTTGTTATTCACCACAGTATTTACGGCGCCTATATCTATGGCGTCCCGGTCAATCTCATCCAGATGCGCCATTATCGTTACCTTAAAAGGGATGGTTACGCTAACCCCCCGGATGCCCATTCCCCTTATGCCGCTCATGGCAGGAGCCAGATCACGGACGCAAAAAGGCAAATACTTTCCGTTAATCTTCATTTCAGCGAGCGCCACCTCATGCATAAGAGGCGAGAGGCTCTGCTTCACAGGATTGCCGAAAAGGCCGAAAATCTGGATTTCAGAAGGTACGGATAATTTATTGTCTTCACCACCGCTGCCGGCGGCAATACTCATGACCTTATTCATTTCATCAACAGTGAGCTGACCGGGTGCCGACTCACCTCCCCGGTTCAGGGAGGCGAAGCTGAGATAAGAGCCCAGAATGGGGGCCATTATCCTGCTTACCCTTCCCTGCTCTCCCATACAGAAAGCAATAATGTCCTGATTTTTTTTCCGGGCATAGGGAATCAAAGTGAGAGCCGTGAGATTATCTTCCGGACTGTTAGCGAATGTAACTATTTTAACAATGCTGCCGCCAAGATTAACACAGTTATGGAAGATGTTTTTTAATGACTCGATGGACGGTGTCCCTTTGAAATCGTGATGGGAAATAATAACCCTTGTCCGATTGCCATGCGCCGCTGCCATGGAAAGCACCTCTTTCAATAGCGGCCCAGTCGTATTTTTTTCGACGTCCACATAATCCGCACCGAGAGTGATGGCCTCTTTCAGTAGAGCGATCCTCTGCGCTTCGCCTGAAGATTCCACCACCGGAGAAGATTCCTTCCTTCTGTTTGTAACCATGATTTTAGCAGCACTGTCGTATGACCTGCAGCTTTTAATCAACTTCTTCAAGTCTCCATCATATATCAAATCCATTCTCAGCTCTAAGACATCGGCATGCAAAATGCTGCTTTCTATCTGCTGCAAGGCATCTGCCTGTGTTTTTGCCGTGACCGGTATACAGATCATCGTGCCTCCTCGCCTTTTGGATAGGAACCCAGGATCTTTAAAAACGTGGTCTTCGCCTTCATGTCTTCCATGCATTGTTTGATTTCCTTGTCCTCTATATGCCCCGCAAAATCAACAAAGAAAAGATACTCCCAAAGCCTCTCCTTTACGGGATAAGACTCGATCTTCGTCAAGTTGATCTGTCGTTCTACAAACGGCTCCAGCGCATGATACAGGGAACCCGGTATATGGGGTGTCCCGAAGAGGATCGATGTCTTATCATTGCCTGTCATCTTGCTTTCACCTTCCCCGATGACCAGGAACCTTGTTGTGTTCGAAGGATTATCTTCAATACCTTCCGAAAGTATATTCAGTCCATAAGCAAACGCAGCAAGACGGCTCCCTATGGCGGCGCCTTTTTTATCTTTCTGTACCAGGCGGGCCGCCGCCGCGGTGCTTTCCGCCTCAACTAGAACACACCGCGGGAGATTGGCGCGCAGCCATCTCTGGCACTGAGCCAATACCTGGGGTATTGAGTAGACCTTCTTTATCACATCCATCCGCTTACCGGACGAAAGGAGACAGTGACTGATCCTGAGAAAAATCTCAGCACGAATTGCAAGCGGAGTCAATATTAATCGATCAAGGGTCAGATTGATGGAACCCTCAAGTGAGTTCTCCACGGGCACAACCCCCCACTGCAACTTTCCTTTTTCCACTTCATCAAAGACATTAAAAATCGTCGCCTGCGGGATAAAGGTGGTACTTGTGCCGAAATAGGATTGAGCAGCCAGATGGCTGAAGGTCGCCTCAGGCCCCAGGAAGCCCACAGTTACCGGCTTTTGCAGTGCCCGCGATGCTGAAACAATCTCCCTGAAAATGGCCTTCAGGTATCTCTCCGGCAGCATTCCATCGTTTACCTTTGCCAGGTTTTTAAAAATTTTTGCTTCCTGCGAGGCATCATAGACATCCAGTCCGTTTCTTGCCTTAATCATGCCTATCTTCAGGGATAATTCAGCCCTCTCATTGAGAAGCTTTACAATCTTCCGATCAGTTGCCATCAGATCACGCCGGAGGCGTTCAAGTTTTGTTAGTGTCATTTTGTCAGGTCCTCCATCGTTTCCCGCAGAATCGCTTCAGGCACGCCCCCGTTGACAAACGGCATCCCCATCTTTTTAAGCAAGACGAAACGAATCACATCACCTTCTTTTTTCTTGTCTGACTTTAACCTGGAGAGAATTCCATCCGCGGTAATCGTTCGGGGGATGAGGCAAGGAAGCCCCGTCTTGCCCAGCAGATGTTCAATCCTCTCCCGATCCTCTCTGGGAAGATCATACAACTTCTCCGAGATCCTTACCGCGGCCACTATACCCAGGGAAACGGCAGCCCCATGAGAAATTGTATAGCCGGATTCCGCCTCAATGGCATGTCCGATTGTATGGCCAAAGTTGAGGACACGGCGAAGTCCATTCTCTCTCTCGTCAATCTCGACTATCCCCTTTTTTATCCTGCATGAGTTTTCAACGATTTTTTCAAGAACCGACCTATCCCTCTTTTTGATCGCCGTCATGTTTTCTTCGAGGAAATGAAAGAACACCGTATCATCGATAATTCCGTATTTTATCACCTCCACAAGGCCGTTATTAAATTCTACATCGGGAATCGTATCCAGAAATTTCACGTCGATAAACACACTTTTCGGCTGGTAAAATGTCCCTAAGAGATTTTTCCCTTCCGGAAGGTCAATAGCAGTCTTCCCCCCGATACTGCTGTCAACCTGCGCCATAAGCGTAGTTGGGATTTGTATATAAGGGACCGACCTCATGAACGTGGATGCGATAAAACCCGTCATATCGCCGACCACCCCGCCTCCCAGCGCAAGCAGGGCTGATTTTCTGTCTGCGCCGAGCCTTAACAGTTTCTCGACTATGGTCAGAGCCGAGCCAATATTTTTTGAATCCTCTCCCGCCGGAAATTCTATCATATCGGCCGGAAGCTTCATTCCCCTCAGCCTTTCCAGAAGCGGCCCTCCATGGAGAGAAGACACGTGAGAATCCGTGATAACGATGTAATGAAGGGCGGGCAGATTTTTTGCAATAATCAACCCGATACGATCAAGAATATCGTACCCTATGCAAATCTCATAGGAGGCGGATATTTTTTTATCGAGATTTACCTTTATCTTTTTCATCGCAGCACCTATTTGGTTTTATGTATGACACTTTCGAGAGCATTGATTTCGTCCATTAACTGGTAGAATTTTTCCGGTTTGAGCGATTGCATTCCATCGGAGACGGCCTTTTCCGGTTCAGGATGAACCTCCACGAGAAGTCCGTCAGCTCCGACTACTATTGCCGCCCTGCTGAGGGGAATGACATATTTCCAGTTACCCGATGCATGGCTGGGATCGACAATGACGGGAAGGTGAGTCAATTCCTTCAAAACAGGGACAGCGCTGATATCGAGGGTGTTGCGTGTCGCCGTCTCAAAGGTACGGATCCCCCTCTCGCAGAGAATGACCTGATTGTTTCCCGAAGACAGGATGTATTCCGCCGACATAAGCAGCTCCTCGATGGTGGTCATCATCCCGCGTTTCAGAAGGACCGGCTTTCTTGACTGCCCCACCGTTTTAAGAAGAGGGAAGTTCTGAACATTCCGTGCCCCGATCTGAAGGATATCGGCATAAGCCTCCACCAGATCGACGTCTGCCGGATTAACAACCTCCGTAACAATGGGCAGACCCGTCTTTTCACGGGCTTTCACCAACAGCTTGAGACCTTCTTCCTCCATGCCCTGAAAGCTGTATGGAGATGTCCTCGGCTTGAATGCCCCGCCTCTGAGGACCTGTGCCCCTCCCTTTTTAACGACGTAGGCACTCTCCAGCATCTGTTCTTCACTCTCAACAGCACACGGACCGGCCATGACTACAAAGCGGGGGCCGCCTATCTGTACATCCCCTACGGTAATAACTGTAGTCTCTTCCCTGGATTCCCGGCTGGTCAGTTTGTACGGTTTAAGGATGGGCATGACTTTTTCCACCCCGGATAAAGATTCGGCGAACTTCAAATAGGCCTTACCGCGTTCATCTCCGACAGCGCCTATAATGGTCCGTTCCACTCCCCGGGAAGGATGGGCGTTGTATCCCACTGACTCTATCCACTGTATAACTTTCTCGATCTGCCCTTCTGTTGCATTTTTTTTCATGACGATAATCACAATTTACCCTCCTCAAAAAAATCAAAAAGGCCATGGTGAATTTTGCTGCCATGGCCTCAAGAAAATAAAAAAGCCATGGGCGGCTTCTTCGGTCTACCCATGGCTTTTATGTTTCATTTAATCGGTGTCAATTCCTCCTGAGCGATGGGCAGGCCAATGGGAAATAATAATAGCTCCAAAAATAAAAAAACTTTACGATCCCACTGCTGTTCATTCTGTCCATCAATAACTTACCTCAGTTCGCGGAGATAAAACCATAACTCCGGACCATTGTCAAGAAAAAATTTACGTATTTTCAATATTGCCTATTGCAAAAATTATATCACCGTGTTCTATATAACCATTACATAATTGATTTTCCTAACGGAAGGGACGATAACATGATCGACAGTATCTGGACAATGATGCTCAGCCTGCGCATCCAGGATATTTTCGACATTGCAATCATTTCTGTCATGATATCCGCACTCTTGATATGGTTCAAGGACAGGGCATCCCGTTTTGTTTTGTTGGGCATCAGTCTCTTAGGCTTTATCTACGTTGTCGCCAAATTTTTCCAGCTCTACTTGACTACGGTCGTACTCCAGGGGTTTTTTGCCATCCTCCTCTTTGTTCTTGTCGTCATCTTCCAGGAAGACCTCAGGAGATTTTTTGAACGCCTGGCCATCATGGGCATAATCAGAAAGAAATTCCAGAACACCACGCCCTATGGACAAACTGCCGAAGTCATTGCCCAGACCGCAGCAAGCCTTGCTCGGAAGCATGTTGGCGCCCTGATCGTTATCCAGGGGAACGATCCTCTTGGAAGACACCTGAGCGGGGGGACCGAGTTGAATGGCCTCCTGAGCGAACCGCTCCTTGAAAGTATTTTTGATCCTCATTCCATCGGGCACGATGGCGCCGTTGTCGTTGATGGCAATACAGTAGTCCGTTTCGGATGCCATCTGCCGCTATCACAGAACACCAACCGATACGGATTCTGGGGTCTCCGCCATACTGCAGCCCTCGGCCTTTCCGAACGTTCTGATGCCGTATGCATTGTTGTTTCCGAGGAAAGGGGGACTATCTCAATCGCCCAGGGGGAACAACTCAAAGAGCTGGCAAGTGCGTCGGCACTCAAAGGTATTTTGGAATCCTTCTACAACAGCAAAGCGCCCGTGAAGAAGCCGGGACCAATTTCGCTGTGGCTGAAGGAAAACACAAAAGAGAAGGTCATCGCCATTCTTCTTGCCTGTATCCTCTGGATGATTTTCGGATACCAGAAAGAATCTATACAGAAGGATTTTACCGTACCTGTCGAATACCTGAATGTACCTGCGGCATGGATCATAGAGGAGCCCAAAATTACGGAGGCTAAGGTTATGATGGCCGGTCCCTCACAGGCATTTCAACTTCTGAACGCAGACACACTCAAGATATCCCTGAATCTGTCACAGCTTCAGGAGGGAAGACAGGAAATCATGCTTACGAAAGAAATGATAAATACCCCGTCGAACTTAACCGTCGTTGGAATCAAGCCCAGCCGGATTACGGTCAATACGTCACGGTTTATCCGTGTTACCGTTCCCATTGAGGTTGTAACTGAAAATGCACCAGCCGCGGGAGTTACTATTCAAAAAATAACAGTAACCCCCTCATCCATCAAGATTCTTATACCCAGCAAGTTGTATCGAGATAAAATGAAAATACAAACAGCACCCATTGACTTGAGACAAATAACTTCAACGACAACACTGGCGCCAAAGCTCAGTGTACCCCCGGATGTTCACTTCGAAGGCGGAAGTGAGCCGGCCGTAAAAGTAATAGTCAGGGCAAAAAAGTAAATCGAAATGCCGGGACTGCTTAAAATCGGATCCGGACATGATCGAATTAAAACAAAAGAGCAATAGCGGGGTTGGTGAAAAACCTCCTTCTTTGGGTGCTGTTCAAAAATGCTTAGGTGCAAGGCGCTCAAAAACCGAATCGCAAGGCGGATATAAAAATACATTGAGCGGTTCGGTTTGCAGAGCAACGCAGCAGATAAGCGTTTTTGAACAGTCACAACAGCCTGTTATTACTTGCCGGACATCTTATCCAGCTGTTGGCGTCCCCGTGCCGTTAAGACCATCTGAAGCTTCTTCGCACCGCTGAGCTCTTGTGCGATTGAACCTTTGGCCAAAAGCAGAGAAAGGGTCTCATCAAAATCCTTTTGCGGCATCCTTGTGTATCTCAGAAGATCCGCCAACGTCAGTTTTGCATTCTCCACACCAGCGAGTGCCTGCAGGATTTTTAATTGATCATCGGATGCTTTAACTTTTTCGCTGCCGGGAACGGGAATTGCCGTATCTACGCTTTCTTCCTTCCTGACAGGCCGTTCTTCAATTTTCTGTTCTGCAGTTTGCTGTTCTTCAGTTTGCTGAACTTTAGTTTGACAAACTTGCTGATACTGCTGCTCCTCACGTTTTAATTGACTTCCGTAGATTCTCTCCAGAACTATTGCAGAAAAAAGCGCAACGCAGATGCACAAACCGCCTAAGATAAAAAGCCTGAGCGGTTTCACCTGTGCGGCATCGAGCAAATCGCTTGAGAACATGTTCAATATCAACGGAACCGTCATCGCCATGACAATGCCCGTCAAGGTATGCTTGAAAAGCACGCCCAGGAACGACTGATCCTCTCTCCAACTCAGGAGGGCGCTTACCATTCCGCCCAATGCCCCCGACACGACCATGATGTCGATGAGGAGTATCATATAATCGATTGGCGTGAACTCTAACATTTATCTCTCTTCTTTATAAAAACTGCCAGACCTCGAATGATCCCTTTTTGCGCCTTATCATAAATCTTGCCCAGATCCCCGGCACTCATCTTAATTTTTCCAGCATATGCTGAACTGAGAATAAATACACATTATAATGTGCTTCTTATTAATATATTCGACAAATTTAGTTAAAGCTTTAACCAAAACTTTCAATTAATGCCGTATTTTAAAATTCTTTTATCCAAGGTTACAAGTGCATTCTTTGTGCATAGGCGTCAAGGAAGCAATGACATTACATTGCCAAATTGTATTGACATGCAGGACAGCCTTCCATATAATTTCCGCACCTTAGAGGAAGTGCTTATCAAAGACATGCACAAGGAACGGGTCGTCATTACCGGACTGGGAACGATTAATGCTCTGGCGAAAAATACAGTTAACTTTGTTCATGCCCTGCAGGAGGGCATTTGCGGCATCAGGCCTGTGACCCTGTTCGACACTGCAGATTATCGAACACATCGCGGGGCGGAGATCAAAGATTTCACTCCACAGGATATGATACCACCCCGGTTTTCCTTGAAGCGGATGTCCAGAGCCGATTTAATGGCCTTTGCGGCGACCATCGAAGCGCTGACCAATGCGCGTCTCTTTCCGCTTCCCGATACCCTCCGTGAAGATACAGGCGTAGTGCTCGGCGCAGGTTCCGGCGGCAAACTGGAGGGAGAAGATTTTTACTGCGACTACCTTCGGAGGCATGGACGACATGCACGTTTTTCCAGGCTTGCCAGTGTCTGCCCCGCGGCTTCAGCAGATCACATCACCGAACATCTTAGCATCAGGGGACCGAAGACCACCTTCATGACGGCCTGTTCGTCCGGGGCTACGGCCGTCGGATTTGCCCGCGATCTGATCGAAAGGCAATCAGCCGCTGTCATGATTGCAGGCGGCGTAGAGCCGCTGTGCAGAACCACTTACGCCTCATTTAACGCCCTCCAGGCGGTTGATCCCGAGTACTGCAAGCCTTTTGACAGAAACAGACAGGGTCTTTCCCTGGGCGAGGCCTCAGCGATCATTATCCTGGAATCATTGACTCATGCAAAAAAGAGAGGAGCAATGATTTATGGCGAAGTGCTGGGCTACGGTATTACCTGCGATGCCTATCACATGACAGCCCCGGATATTAATGCTTCCGGCGCTGTTCGTTGCATGGAGGCGGCGTTGACGGACGCAGGCATTTCCGCTGACGCCGTCGATTATATCAACGCCCATGGGACCGGCACACCCGCCAACGATTTGATGGAAACCAAGGCCCTCAAACAGGTCTTCGGGAAGCGGGCATACAGCATACCGATCAGTTCGACCAAATCCATGACGGGGCATACACTGGGAGCGTCCGGCTCATTAGAGGCAATTGTATCCCTCCTTGCAATATATCAAGGTTTCATCCCTCCCACGATTAACCATCACGAACCCGACCCGGAATGTGACCTCGATTATGTAGCCGCGGGCACCCGGCCGGTTTCGCCAGATATAGTTCTCTCCAATTCCTTCGCTTTCGGCGGAAATAATACGACATTGATCCTGGGTCGATATACAGAAAAGGGAATAATACATGAATAGGCGTGTCGCTGTCACCGGGATTGGGGTAGTAACACCCCTTGGGGTGGGGAAAGAATCCTTTGCACAGGCCATTTTCCGGGGTGACTCCGGCATTGCAGAGATCACCGCTTTCAATACATCCCGCTTTGCATCCCATCTGGGGGCGGAGATCATTGATTTTTCGGCACGTGATTTCATCTCCCTGAAGAATTTACGCAGGATGGACCGGCTGTCACAGATGGCCGTCGCTTCGGCGCGGATGGCACTGGATGACGCAGGAATCTCCGTTAATACTGCGAACCGGGATCGCATCGGTACCATCCTGGGAACGGCCTTCGGACCGACGGATGTCAAGGTTCATTGTCTAAACATCCTCTTTACCGAAGGACCGGGAATGATCAATCCGCTTCTGGTCCCTAATTCCGTCATGAACGCACCGGCCGGCCACGCTGCTATCGAACTGGGGTTCAGAGGCGTGAATACCACAGTCAATCATCACGCCGCTTCCGGAGAGACGGCAATTTTGTATGCGGCCATGGAGATTGAGAGGGGTGCCGCAGATATAGTCCTGGCAGGAGGGGCCGATATTCTCTCGGAGTTCTTCTTTGAAACGCTGGTCAGGTTCAGGGCGGTTTCCCCGGTTGACGGTAAAAAAGAATCCTCTCGTCCTTTTGACATCGGGCGGAACGGTCCTGTTGCCGGAGAAGGATGCGGGATTGTCTGCCTGGAGCTCCTGGAGCTTGCAGAAGAAAGAGGCAGAGAACCCTATTGTGAGATCACAGGATGGGGAATGTCTTCTTCGCCTGCCAGCCCAACCGGCTGGCCCAATGACGCGACAGGGATGAATCTTGCCATGACCCGCGCGTTAAAATGTGCCAATCTGACACCGGGTGACATTAACACGATCCAGGCTGCAGGAAACGGCGGGAAAAACCCCGACGGCATCGAAGCCGATGCTTATCTTCATTTTTTTGGATCGGAGAAAAAAACACCCGTCGTGTCTTCAGTCAAAGGCGCCCTAGGCGAAAGTTTTTCTTCGGGAGGTATCCGGGCGGCCGCTCTGGCATTATCAATAAATAAGGGGATAGTCCCACCTACTCTGGGGCTTAAAAATCCCATCGCGCCTCTTTCTTTTGTAACCGGCAAGACCAAGAACATGGACATCCGCAGTGGTCTTGTCAATGCCGTCTCATACGGAGGAACCGACGTATCCATTGTCATGAGCAAGATGACGGCTTTGTAAATAACATCTTCTAAAAATAAACCTGCTGGAGGTTATATGAATATCGGTGAGTGGATTTCCAAACGAGCGCTCCTCCACCCGGAAAAGCTTTTTTTAAAGGAAGAGGACGGCCGGGAATTCGATAATGACGAGTTCGACAGACGCGTGAATCGCATGGCCCACGCCCTCAATGAGTTGGGAATTGTCAAAGGTGAGCGGGTGGCAGCTCTGATGCTCAATTCCAGCGAGTTCCTGGAGATATTTTTTGCCTGCGGTAAAACAGGCGCGATCATGGTTCCCGTCAACTTCCGTCTTGCCGTACCGGAACTGCTCTATATTCTCGGCGACTGCAACCCGCGGGCGCTGGTCTATTCAACGGATTTTGCCGATAAGATCCGGGTGATAAAGGCCGCAGGTCTTCCCATCTCCCGTTATTTCCGGCATGGCGGAGATGATCTTCCCGATGATCCTTTAATAACAGATTTTGTCTCAAATTTTTCTGTAAGCGAACCGGCGCCTGCGAGTGAAGTCACTCTGGATGATCCGCTTTTCATCATGTATACCTCAGGTACAACCGGCAACCCCAAAGGCGCCATGCTGTCACACGGGAATATCCTGTTCGGTGCTATCCATTCCCTTATAGGATACGGTGTTGATAAAACATACAATTCGCTCATTGTTGCGCCGCTGTTCCACATCGGGGCGCTGGCTGCCTCGGCAACGCCCGTAATATATGCCGGTGGTTCCCTTATTTTAAGGAGTTTTTACAATGCATCGGAGGTCATCAAATTAATCGTTCAGGAAAAGATCAACTATATGTTCGCCGTACCGGTCATGTTCCAATTGATGACGAAATCTGAAGAATGGGATAATGCCGATTTTTCGCATGTACATTTTTTCATATCCGGTGGCGCTCCTATACCGATTCCGGTCATTCGCAAGTATCAGGAGGATAAGGCTGTCGGTTTCGTACAGGGATATGGATTGACGGAGACGGGACGTCTGACCTCTCTTGATCTGGAGGATTCCATTCGGAAAGCGGGTTCCGTAGGCAAGGAGGTCTTTCACATTCAGCTGCGCATTGTCGATCAGCATGACATGGATGTTACAGCCGGGGAGGTGGGTGAAATCGTCGTCCGGGGTCCTAATGTTTTTATCTGCTATTGGAACAAACCACAGGAGACGGCAGAGGCTATGCGGGGCGGCTGGTTCCACACCGGTGATATGGGCAGGCGTGATGAAGAAGGATTTATTTACGTTATCGGCAGGAAGCAGGAACTGATCATCAGTTCAGGAGAAAACATTTATCCGGCAGAGGTTGAAAGGGTTATTCAGACGCTCCCCCAGGTCAGGGAAGCCGCTGCTGTGGCCATGCCTGACCCCGCCCGGGGAGAGGTTGTGGCTGCCTTTGTTATACTGCATGAAGCACAGTCCTTAACGGAAGAGGATCTGATCAATGCCCTTCAGGGACAGATTGCCGGCTTCAAGATACCGAAGAGGGTCTTTTTTGTGAATGACTTTCCCCGCAATACCACAGGCAAGATTCTGGTAAAGGAGTTAAAAAAACAACTGGCAAAAGGGTAAATCTAATCGCATGTCGGTACAGGGGACTTTACATAACGACTGCCGGTCCAGATAAGAACGGCGGCGAAGATGAATCTCAGTATATTCTCAGGCAGGAAATGGGCACATGATCCGCCTGCATACCTTCCTAAAATTATGCCCGGGATGATTCCTTTCAAGAGATTTTCTTCCACGTTTCCCAGGCGCCAGTGAGTAAAAGCACCCACAGCTGCCAGAGGCACCATGGCCAGCAGAGAACTGCCCTGAGCTGTGTACTGGTCAAATCCAGCCAGGAGCACCATACCGCCGATCATTAGGGGACCGCCCCCAACTCCCATTATTCCTGAAACGAATCCCGTCGCTACTCCCGTAATGAGTAGAATCAATATCTCCCACAGGCTCATATGTGAATGGGAAAAAGACGGAAAATACGGTTTCAGCAAAAGAAAAAAAGAAACAAAAATCAAAAATACACCGAAGATCCGTTTCAGTTTTAGTTCCGGCACTTCACAGCAGTATTTAGCCCCCAGTCTGGCAGGCCAAAGTGCGGCAGCGGATACAATAATTGCAGCCCATATGTCCAAGGCGTTAAACGAGGCATAGGTGACGGCACCGACGATTCCCGTGAATGCCACGGCAACAAGACTTGTACCATGGGCCTTGTGCTGGCCTATGCCCTTCCAACTGACCATCAGAGGGATCATTAGGACACCTCCGCCAAGACCAACCAAACCTCCAACGACTCCGGCAATCAACCCGATCAAAAAATTCATTTTTTATCGACATTCGCGCTTATATTAAACTGACGCATACGAATATCACCATATATAATTTATGCATAGTTAAAAAACATCACAATATGGATTACTTTTTCTAAAGTATAAACTAAAAATCGCCGATAAACACTTTAGGTACCAAACAAATTACATCAATTCCATTATTTACATTTGCTTTCATTAGATGCGACAAAGGAAGTATGCTTAATAAATTGATATTTATCCTCATTCCTTTTTTTCAACATCAGTGATATATCCTTAATGCCTTTAAAGAGAGCAAATAGAGAAAGAAAAAGCAAAATAAATGTGACAGCAGGATAAAATTGAAAACAGAAGAATCCAAGAACGATAATGCCGGAAATGTGAGGAAAGATAATTCACCCCGAATTCTTGTCGTTGATGATAATCCGGAGATGCTCACATTCTTAACGGATATACTTACCAATTACGGCTATCGGGTAAGCCCCTTCTCCAATGGTCACGCGGTACTGAAATCGGTCATAGTCGAGGTGCCGGATCTGATCCTGCTGGATATAATAATGCCGGATATGGACGGCTTTGAGGTTTGCCATCATCTGAAATCCGACGAACGAAGCTGCATGATCCCGGTGATCTTCATCAGCGGTCTTGAAGAGGTCTTCGATAAAGTCAAAGGTTTTGAAGTCGGGGGAGTTGACTATATCACTAAACCTTTCCGGCAAGCAGAGGTTTTGGCCCGGGTTGATACACACCTGTCATTGCGTAGCCTGCAGAAGCAATTGGAAGTACAAAACATTCGACTGCAAGAGGAAATCACCGAGCGTGAGCGGGTCGAAGAGGATTTAAGAAAGTACAAAGCTGACCTGGAAGACCTTGTTGTCGAGCGCACCGCAGAACTTGGAAATGTAAACAAAGAACTTCAGCAAGAAATCATTGAACGAGGAAAACTGGAAGAAGCATTGCAGCAGGCTAATTACAAGCTTCACGCCATGGTTTATGAATACGGTCTGCGCAATCAAAGGATGTCCTTCTTTAATCAAATGTCAGAAAAGCTTCAGGCCTGCATCTCGCTTGAAGAAACATACCCTATCATCAACCAGTTCATTCAGAAATTATTCCTCTCTGCGACAGGAGCCTTGTATATGCTTGACTCACTCGGTAATGAACTCGAAGCAGTCACTTACTGGGGAAAATCGCTTTCAGGTGAAAAAAAGTTTTTCCTGGAAGATTGCCGGGCTCTGCAGGGAAGAACGATGCATATAGCGGTTGATTCCAGACTGGAATCATGCTGCCGGCATCTTTCCGTTGCGCGAGGAAGAAGCAGTATATGTGTCCCGCTATTATCTCAAGGTGAAATTATCGGAATGCTGAACCTGCAGCAGCATATTTCCCGTGGATCAATTCCCGCCAAGACAATAATTGATGAATCCCCCGAAGGGATCAATGAGGAGGTGCAGCAGTTGGCTACCACTGTGGCTGACTATCTTGCCTTGGCGTTGTCGAACATAAAACTTAGAGATACCTTGAAACAACAGGCTATTCGTGATCCTCTTACAGGTCTTTTTAATCGACGTTACATGGAGGAAACCCTGAGTCGTGAGATAAGGAGAGCTGAGCGTTATAGGACCCCCCTCGGAATTATTATGGTTGACCTTGATCACTTCAGGCGATTTAACAATACCTTTGGACATGATGCAGGTGATGTGGTGCTGCAAGACATGGCGAAATTCCTGCAAAATAATATTCGTATGGAAGATGTGGCTTGCCGGTACGGCGGGGAAGAGTTTACCCTGATAATGCCCGGGGCGTCTCTGGACGTCACCGAGAAGCGGGCCCAGACAATAAGAGAAAAAGTTCAGCATTTACAAATTTACTATAACAACAAATTGCTCGATAGTATCACACTTTCTCTGGGAGTAGCCGTCTTTCCCGAGCACGGTTCAACCGGAGAGGAAGTTATTCAGGCGGCCGATGTCGCCCTGTACAGGGCAAAGCACGAGGGACGAAATCGGGTTATAGTGGCAAACAATGGAAAAACCGCTCCTACCATGCAGATCCCCACGTCAAAAACTTAACCACACTTCAAGTGCAAATTGTTCCTTCTCCTTGACACACGCTATTATCTTACCTTATACTAATCCTACAGAAAATAATCTCTTTAAAACACAATACCAACTTGTGTTTAAAATGTTGCGCACTGCCAGTATATGATCGGCGACTATAAATTTTCCTTTGAGCAGAATTTTTATCAGGAGATAACTGCCACCGAGGTGAAGAAATGATTCAAAATGAAGATAAGAACGCAGCCCCCGAGGGTCTGAGAATTGGCCGAGCCGTAAAAGAATTCCGTCATAAAAAGCATATCACCCTTCAGGACCTGGCAGCAAGGACCGGTATCCCCAAGTCCGTTCTAGCCGAGGTTGAAAACGGCGATGTCATACCCCCTGTAGCGACACTACTTAAACTGGCAAAGGCATTCAATGTAGGCATGGCCTCTTTCTTCGAAGAAGAGGCTGCCGGTATGAAAATATCAGTCACCAGAAGCAGGGAAAGAATCAAGATTAAGCGAAGGCCGCACCATCACGAAGGAGAGGTCGATTATATATATGAATCTCTCGAGACTCATAAAGCCGACAAACACATGGAACCGCTTCTTGTTGAATTTCAGCCTTTAGAAACGGGCGACATGGTTTTTACAAATCATGAAGGAGAAGAATTCGTTTTTATTCTCGAAGGAAGACTCGAATTCCGTACTGACGACCGGGTAGAAATACTTGAACCGGGTGATACAATCTACTTTGAATCGGACATAAATCATTCTTTTCGATCACTGGATGAAAAACCTGCAAGGGCAATTGCGGTAGTCTGGAGCAAGGCATAAAAAAAGGCGGGCAGTTGACTATGCTTGAAATCCGCTTTCACGGACGTGGTGGTCAGGGGACAGTGGTGGCGACAATCCTGCTTGCCAAGGCATTCTTCCGGGCCGGGTACCAGGTTCAAAGCTTTCCTTTCTTCGGCGTCGAGAGGCGCGGTGCTCCTGTGGAAGCATACGTCCGTCTCAACAAAGAAAAGATTCTCCTCAGGACAAATGTATATTACCCGGATCATGTCGTTGTCCAGGATCAGACCCTGCTTCATGGTGTCAATGTCACACGGGGACTCAAACCCGGCGGCTGGATCCTGATAAACATCTCCTCTGCTCCAACCGATAGAACACCTTTTATAGGCTACCGCCTGGCCTTCGTGGATGCGAACCGTATTGCATTAAAGCACCAGCTGGGAACGCGAACCCATCCGATTGTCAATACAGCTATGATAGGGGCCTTGGCACGCATAATAGGTATGCCTCCACTGGATGCCATTCGCGAAGTTATACGGGAAGAGGTCCCCGACACTTCAGAGGGGAATATATCGGCTGCGGAAGATGCTTACAGGGAGGTACAGCTTCCGGGACTGATCGAATCCATTGAGCCGCTTACGAAGGTATAAGTTATGACTGAGGCGGAGAACACCATTCCTCTATTGATACCCTGCTCTTCCATATCCACGGAAAGCAACAAGACCGGTTCATGGCGTTTCCTCCGGCCCCTGTATGATGAAAAGACATCGCCATGCAGTGCGGCCTGCCCGGCAGGCGAAGATATTGCCAGGATCGAGATGCTGACTGCCCAAGGAATGTTCAAGGAGGCATGGGAGACGATTCTCAGAGAAAATCCTTTCCCGGCTGTATGCGGGCGGATTTGCCCGCATCCCTGCGAGACGGTGTGTAACCGCGGGGAGTTTGATGAAGCCATAGCCATCCATATCGTTGAGCGTTTTCTTGCAGAGACGGCAAGCCGCTATGATCTAAAACCAGCCCTCTCGCGACTCACTGCTAAAAAAGAAAAGATAGCAGTTGTGGGAGCAGGACCGGCGGGCATTGCCGCCGCTTATTTTCTTCACCAGTTAGGATATTACTGTGATGTCTTTGAGGCCATGCCGGAGCCGGGCGGACTCCTGCGCTGGGGAATTCCCCTTTACCGTCTGCCCCTTCCCGCCCTAAGAAATGAAATCGCTCAAATCGAATCCCACGGCGTCCGCATTCATACAGGACAACGTATCAGTAAAAAATTCCTGCAGGATGCGAAAAGCCATTACAATGCCGTCTTCATGGGCTGCGGGCATCCCCGCACTGTACAGATCGGCATCCCCGGCGAGGGAATAAGCGCCGTCGAAAATGGGTTGGAATTCCTGAAGCGGCTTCGACACGGCGAATCGATTTCGCTGAGTGGTCTTTCCGCTGTCATCGGCGGTGGAAATACGGCAATAGATGTGGCAAGGAGTATCGTCCGCCTCGGTGGAAAGGCCTCGATTTTATACCGGCGCCGGCGCCGTGACATGCCTGCTTTTGAGGAAGAAATTCAGATGGCCATTGAAGAGGGCGTGGAACTCAGAGAGCTTGTTGCACCAGTTAAGATTACAGAGGATGGCGGGCAATGTATGTTAACGCTGCAAGAAATGAAAATCTCCGGTGAAGACAACCGAGGAAGGACAAATATACTCCCAGATGAAGGAAAAACACGCGAACTTCGTGTTCAGCGTGTTTTCAAGGCAACCGGTGCTGGGCCTGCCGAGGACTGGCTTAATCCCGCCGAAAAACCCGGAACATCCCTGGCGTTGACGAATACCCTGCTGGTCCGTCCCGATAAGGGACCCGTCCTGGTTTTCGGAGGTGATCTGACAAATGAGACAAAGAGCGTTGTGCAAGCAGTTGCCTCCGGGAAACAGGCAGCTATGGCCATGGATATCCTCTTTCAGGACGGCTTTGAGGCTATTGTGCCAAAACTGCAGGCGTGCCTGGTGGGACAGGGGCCGTCACTTTCCATGGAAGTGTACATGGGAGGGGATCGTCGCTCAAGAAATTCTCATATCGTCAGCTACGCGGAGATTAATGCTGATCATTTCCAGTTCCAGCCGAGGATTTCGCAGCCGCGCCTCTTAAGGGGGGAGCGTCTTAAGTCCTTTGAGGAGATTGACCTTAAAATTTCAACCAATCTGGCAATCCGTGAGGCCGACCGCTGCTTCAACTGCGGGATTTGCAACCAGTGCGATAACTGCTATATGTTCTGTCCGGATATTGCGGTGATCCGTGAAAAGGGCAACCAGGAACGGTGCATTGATTATGACTACTGCAAAGGATGCGGGCTCTGCGTTGTGGAGTGCCCGCGTAATGCTATGACCCTGAAGGAGGAAGAGTTATGAAACGGGTCATTGAAGGAAGCCATGCCGTTGCCGAAGCAGTTCGCCTGGCAGGTGTTCAGGTAATTTCCGCATATCCCATTACGCCGCAGACCCACATCGTGGAAATCCTGTCAGAATACTGCGCCGGCGGAACCATGAACGCGCGCTTCCTTCGTGTTGAAAGTGAGCATTCCGCCCTGGCCGCTCTGATCGGGGCACAGAGCTGCGGGGTGCGGACATTCACCGCCACCGCATCACAAGGCCTTGCCCTGATGCATGAACTCCTGCACTGGACCTCCGGTGCGCGGCTGCCGATTGTCATGGCTGAAGTAAACCGCGCGCTTGCACCCGGATGGAACATTTGGACTGATCAAACCGACAGCCTCGCCCAGCGAGACACCGGATGGATACAGATGTATTGTGAAGACGGTCAGGAGGTTTTAGATTCAATGCTCCAGGCGTATCGTCTCGCGGAGCATGTATATCTGCCCGTGATGGTGGTACTCGATGCCTTCTACCTATCCCACACCTATGAGTCCGTCGACGTACCTGCCCAGGAAGAGGTAGACCGCTTTCTTCCCTCCTACCAGCCGCGGTTTCAGGTGGATACGGAAAACCCGTGCGCCTTCGGCCAGCTTGTACCGCCCGGTCACTATATGAAAATGCGACATGACATCGCCGGGGCCATGGAGGAGTCTCTAAATTTCCTTAACGAGATTCAGGAGGAATTTTACAGGATCTTCCAGCGCCGCTACAATCCCGTGGAAGCTATTTGCTGCGACGACGCGGAAATAATCTTCGTAACTTCCGGAACCGTCACCAGCACGTGCCGTCTCGTGCTGAAGTCTCTGCGGGAGAAGAAAGAAAAGGTCGGCATCCTGAAGATGAAGTTGTTTCGCCCCTTCCCGGTGGTCATGGTTCGTGAGGCCGTTTCACGCGCGAAAAAAATTGCCGTTATCGACCGTAACTTTTCTTTCGGGGCGAGTGGCATCTTCGCCCAGGAGGTGCGTGCCGCGTTATGCAATGTTCGTGAACATCCCGCCGTGTTCGGCTACATAGCCGGGATAGGCGGTCTCGATGTGACAGCGGAGTTGCTGGAAGAGATATATTGGAAAACTAAAAATACTGAATTTCCCGAGAAGGAAAGCGAATGGATGGGGATTTAGGTGTTATTACGACCACCCCAACCCCCGCCAGCGGGGGACAGCGTTAATAACTCAAATCCTTCTTTTGCACAGGGGATTTAAAGGACATAATATAGCAAGAGGTTAATCATGCAATTAGATACCCCCGATCAGGAATATATGCACTCGGGTCATGTAGGCTGTCCCGGATGCGGTGCCGCGATTGCCATGCGGTTTATGCTTAAGGCCATGGGGGAAAAGACCATTGTGGTGCTCCCTGCATGCTGTTGGTCCATTATTGCCGGGCCTTATCCTCAGTCAACCCTGAAGGTTCCGGTCATTCATTCCGCCTTTGAGACGGGCGGGGCGGTCGCCAGCGGTGTAAGGGCCGCTCTCGATATGAAGGGCGATAAAGAAACTACCGTCGTTACCTGGGCTGGTGACGGCGGCACATTCGATATCGGTTTTCAGGCATTAAGCGGCGCTGTGGAGCGGAATGAGGATTTTATCTACGTGTGTTATGACAACGAGGCATACATGAATACAGGCGTACAGCGCAGCTCGTCAACCCCTTACGGCGCCTGGACTACGACAACACCCGGTCAGGAATGGAAGAAGATGCGGAAGAAGAACATCGTCGAGGCCCTCGTTGCTCACCGCATTCCATATGCCGCCACGGCAAATATCGCCTTCCCCGAAGATCTGGTCCGGAAGGTTCAGAAGGCAAGGGGGATAAAGGGTTCCAGATTCATCCATATCTTCGCTAGCTGTCCGACCGGCTGGCGCATACCATCAGAGATGTCCGTTAAGATCGCCCGTATGGCCGTACAGACGAACATCTTCCCGCTATACGAGGTGGAAGAGGGTTTTAAATATACCATCAACTACAAACCTAAAGAATACCTAGTCAGAGAATACTTCAAACTTCAGGGACGCTTCCGTCATCTAACCGACAAGGACCTGGACCAGATCCAGGAAATGGTCGATGAAGACTGGGAACTGCTGCTGCGTAAGGCGGGAGAGCATGTTTGAGAATTTTCCCTTGTTTCAAATGGGAGTATACTGATAGTGTACCACTATGGAGCATAAGACTCAGCAGCCTGTGTTTGGAACAGAAGAATCTATGATGGCTAAAGCCATTATTGATACTTTTTTACGGGTTATGAAAATTTATGCGACTTATCCCCCTACCCATACCAACACTCAGCAAGCCATAGCCAGCCTTCATGAATCTTTTACATCTTTTCTGAAGATGTTCGGTGAATTTGCATTGGAAATACGCAAAGACTCGCTTTTATACGAAGGTGCAATAATGTATCAGGGATCAGCCCAAGAAGGCGATCTTTCCTTTACCTTTTTCCGAGATGGAATACGAGAGTTAGTCTTTCAGGAAAACATAGATCTTCATGAGGTAGAGACTCTTGTTACGCTGCTCCACCGTTACAAGAATCTCCCGGAAGAAACTGAAGATGATCTGGTGACAGCTCTCTGGGAAACCAACCTTCCTCATGTACAATATGACGCAGTTGCATCAAGTATAGACCAAATCCTCACCGAAGGGTTGATTCAGCAAGACAACGCCCCGAGAAAAAAAACTGATGCTGCTCAACCCGGTTCTCCTCCCAGTATTGATTTGAGCCCTGCTCCAACAGACGCCAAGCCTACAACCTCTAACGGCTTTGCACCATTATTGCATGACATCCCCGTAACCCCACAGGCTGTTGTTTTTGAGTTAACCCCTGATGAAATACTCCGCTTACAACAATTAGTTGCACTTGAAGAGAAAATGGACCCCACTGCGGAAATCTTAGATATGTTTGTAGATATCCTTCCTATTCAAGAGGGAGATCCTTTCTTTTTTATAATTATGGATTTTTTAAAGGAAGAGGTGTTCACGGCCCTCAAAAGCTGCCACCTTGATTTTGTCTTGAAGATCCTCGAAGGCTTACGGCGTATTTCCCGAAGTTCACCCGGTGAAAGATCAGGGGCACTAATATATATTGAAAATTTTTTTCAAGACGTATCCAGCCAGGAATATCTCGATGTACTTCAGACCCTTTGGTCTGCGAGTGACAGTCCGCAGTTGGAAAAAATAAAACGGATTCTACTTCTTTTGCCGGCTGATATAATTCAACCTTTAGGGGCACATCTTCCTGACGTCACCTCAACTCAAGTATACCAAATGCTCACAGATGTTATGCAGTCTCATGCCCAGAATGATATTCGCCCCCTGGAAGCGCTTACAGAAAGCGCAGATGAGAATGTCATAAAACACTGCATACCAATTCTTGCAGGTATGCAGGGGCAGAAGCCAATACAGATACTCTTGAAAATGACACATTCCCCATCAGAAACTGTTCGCACAGAACTTTTAAGAACATTCATCAAGTGCAACATCTGGGCGCCGGAAAAACTTTTTTCGCTTATTGAGCATAAGAACTCTGCCGTACGTGCCATGCTGCTTAAATACTTGGGCTCACGTAAGTCTGAAGCAAGCGAAGATCTGCTCATAAGCTATCTGAAAGATCAGTCTCGGTCACTGGAAAAACGTTTCCTGTTTTCCTGCTTTAAAACCCTCGGCCTCTGTGGTTCACATCGCTCGCTGCCTTTTCTCAGCACCACCTTATTGAAAGGAAACATACCGAGCAGGTTTGCAGCATCCGGAATACGCCAGGGAGCAGCGATTGCCCTTGCTGCATTGGGGACCCAAGATGCACTGCAGGTCATACGCCGTGCATCCCGCAGTCGGTTTCCGGGAGTGAGAAATGCAGCTCGGGCCGTTATTGATACAAAGACTATTCGCGGATAATTTTTATGAACCAACCTGATCTGAAAGCAGACTTTGATCAAAAAGCAGAAATATTTATCATTGCTTTTTTTCGGATGATTCAGACCGTGAGGCTCTACCCCGATAATAATCAGTTGATTAAGGAATGCATCTCACAATTTGAGACATCTGCAGAAAGCCTGGCTCCCATAGATGATGTAAATATACTCTTGGTCCACGGACAATTATATCTCCAGGGAGAAATGCTTCATTACCGAAGAGAAACAATACAGGTCATTCAGGATTTTCAGGAGTTTTTGCGGCAGCGTGACCTTCAAGGGTTTGTCCTTAGCACTGAACGCAAAAATCTTACACCGTATGACATTATTACCTTCATCCGTCTCCTCATTAATTCCGTTATTAATGAAAACCCAGTCTCTGGCTTGCACAGCAGTTAAAGAATAATGCATGCAATTGGGTCAAGATCATCGCGACTGATGAGCCTTCAGCACGCAAGCCAAAACGGCACTCAAAAGAAAAAGCAATAGAAGCCTATTACAGCGCTCAGGGTTCTGTAAGGGAGATTGTTAAGAAGCTCTCGCGGGGCAGTCAGGCAGGTATCCGCACTGCCAAGCGGATGGTACAGAACATGGTAGATCTCATTCATGATCATGAAGCTCTTTTTCTGGGGCTGAGTACAATTCAAAACTATGATGACTATACATACACGCATTCGATAAATGTTGCTGTCCTCTCCATGTGTTTAGGCAATCGCATTGGACTATCCCGCGCCGCTTTGTGTCACCTTGGCCTTTGCGGTCTTTTTCATGACCTCGGGAAAGTCGAAGTTCCCTTGGAGATTATTAATAAACCGGGCAAGCTGACTGATCAGGAGTGGGGGAAAATTCAAGAACATCCGTTGCTGAGCGTGAGGCAGGTTTTAAAACTGCAAACATCTCATGATCTGAAGTCTAAAATCATACTTGCTCCATTTGAGCATCATCTGAATTACGACCTCACAGGGTACCCCCAGATTCCCTCAAAAAAAAGAGTAAGTCTTTTCGGCAGAATACTGCAAATTGCCGACTTCTATGATGCTATATCATCACCTCGTATATACCGCACCTATGCCTATAGCCGGGATCAGGCACTTGATCTGATGCTGGAGAGATCCGGCAAAGAATTTGACGCTGTATTGCTGAAAGTATTTATTAACTTGATGGGTATATACCCGCCGGGAACACTATTACTGCTTGATAGCGGTGAACTGGGACTTGCAGTTTCTTATCCTGACAGGAAAGAACGAAGTCGGCCGAGCATTATGCTGCTGATAGAAAATTCTCAGGGGGGATTCTCCAAAGGAGAGCTTGTGAATTTAAACGAAAAAGATGAAACAAGCGGCCGCTACAAAAGAAATATAGTTCAATGTGTTCATCCTGAAACCTATGGTATAGAAGTAGCCAGTTTTATATTATAATCCTCATACAGAAAATAACCCCTGCTGTTACAAAGTGGAAAAGCATTCCTGACGCTTGAGATGATCTTTCGTCAGATATCCTGAGCTACAAAATCAGTCAGGTCCTTTTCCCTGAGAACGGATCTTTTCCATATATTGATAACGGGCATTATATAAGGCAGAAGCCTCATCGAATAATATGAAGGAAGGAGAGGCAAACCAATGAGGTCACCAAAAACGATGAGCATGAAAAGATTATTTATATGACCTTTCTCTTTTTTCAGTTCCAGGTCCATCTCATGAAGCGTCAATCCGTAAAAGACTTCATTTAAAATCCTTCTTACATCATTCAACCTTTTGAGGTAATAAGAAATCAGATCGTTACTCACTGAAGATTCTCCTTATGGCGTTTAAGATTCCCCGGACATCAAGTATTTAACAAAAAGGATTGAAAATATCAATCATGTTGTCTGCACGCCTGACGCACTGACTTGTCCTGTACTCAAATAGTATTGACATGTAAGACTGCATCTCATATACTTTTTACATTAGAAAATTTTCATCAGACAATTGAGCAATAAGATCGGAGTGTCGTGGGGACCAGTATTTTGGGGCTTTATGAGCATTAGAAGATCTCCGGATATGAAATAATGTGGCAGACAGACTGGAAGGACTATTACGGAATATTGCAGGTAATCCCCGGAGCGGAGCCGGAGGTCATAGAAGGCGCCTATAAAAAACTTGCAAGCAAATATCATCCCGACAATAAGAATACAGGCAATGACGATAAGTTCATGTTGATCCATGAGGCCCACGAAATCCTGTCCAATCCAGCTAAGAAAAAGGAATATGATAACGCATATCAATACCGAACCCGCTTCAAAGACATACAATCCCATAAGAGATTCTGCGATGATAGCTCCTGTACGGGGGTGATAAATGAAAACGGTTTTTGTACGGAATGCAAAAAAGCATATTCACAGGAAGCGCAGAGAGAAATTAAAGAACGGCCTGAAAAACGAATTATTGATGAAGATATTTAGCCAGTGATGCTTGCATATATAACCGGAAAGGGAACTTGTTTATGCCTACTATGGAATTAACAAAAGAAGGGGCTGTTTATATCCTGACCCTGACTAACGGCGCCGATGCAAATACCATCACGGAAGATGTGATCAGTGAATATCACGACGCCTTAGATGAACTTGGATCCTCTGAAGAAAACGCTGCCCTGGTCGTGACGAGTGATGATCAGAAATTCTGGTGCAACGGCGTCAATCTGGATTGGATTGTCAAGCAGCCGCATGATTACTTCCCGAAATTTGTGCAGCTCCTTGATGAATTATTTTTGAGATTCGCCCTGCTCCCCATGCCTACGGTCGGATGCCTTACGGGACATACCTATGCAGGAGGCGCCGTTCTAGCCACGACGCTGGATTTCCGTATCATGAGGAAGGATAAGGGCTTCTTCTGTTTTCCCGAAGTGGACATCAAGATTCCATTCAGCCCGGTCATGTATGAGATACTCCGGTTGCTTCCCGACCACTATGCACTCAACGAACTCCTGCTTACAGGAAGACGGATAGGCGGGGCAGATGCGCTGGAAATGAAGATTGTCTCGGCAGTGTACCCTCAGGAAACGATTTTTAAAAAGGCGGTGGAACTGGCAACATCTCTGGCCAAGAAAGACCGTAAAACGTATGCCAACATTAAACGCGGACTACGGCAGAATCTGGTGAGGTTCACTCTTTGAGGGTCTGGTAAATAATAGTGCACCAGGATCATAAAAGACGACTTCGTAAAAAGTCCAGAGGCAAGGCGCGCGAATACTGAGGAATGAGGCGTACAGTGACGTACGCCGCAGTGACGAAGGATGAAACGCAACGCAGCATATGGGTTTTTATGAAGTCGTTGTTACTCTTTGAGACCGTACTTCTTCAGCTTATACCGCAGCATCCGTTCGCTGATGCCGAGGATTTCCGCAGCTTTCGTCTGATGATCCCCTGCCTTTTCCATGGCATCGAGTATTAGCTTGCGTTCCATTTCTTCAATTGATCCCCGGAGCAATCCCTCTTTCTTACCTGCTTCTTCCGGAAAAATTCTCTCTTCTGTAAACGGAAGATCATCTACTGAAATGACCGAATTTCTCGATATCACCACGGCCCGCTCGATGATATTTTCCAATTCCCTGACATTACCGGGATAATCGTATTTTAAAAGCAGGTCTCTTGCCTCGCTCGTTACGCCTGTTATGTTTTTTCCGTTTTCTACAGCAAAACGTTTAAGGAAGTGGTCGATCAGTACGGGCACGTCTTCCTTTCTCTCTCTCAGAGGGGGAATGTCCATGGCAACCACATTCAGCCTGTAGAAGAGGTCTTCTCTAAAACTCCCTTCTTTGACCTTTGATTCCAGATCGCGGTTGGTCGCGCTGATGATCCGCACGTCGGAGTGAATGGTCTGATTGCCGCCTACCCGCTGAAATTCTCGTTCCTGAAGGAAACGAAGGAGCTTTACCTGAACGGGGACCGATATATCGCCAATCTCATCCAAAAACAAGGTTCCTCCGTCGGCTTCCTCAAACCTGCCTATTCTTCTTGCCGTTGCACCGGTGAATGCCCCTCTTTCATGGCCAAACAGCTCGCTTTCGAGCAGACTCTCGGGAAGGGCACCGCAGTTTACCGTAATAATGGGACTCGACGAACGGGGACTTAGATTATGTATCAATCTGGCCAGGAGTTCCTTCCCGGTACCGCTTTCACCCTTCAAAAGGACGGTGGCTCGGCTGGCTGCGATTCTCCTCGCCATATTTATCAGGGTATTCATCTTTGGACTTCCATAAATAATCATGTCCATCGTGACGCCCTTTTCTCTCAGCTCCTGGCGAAGCATCTCATTTTCCCGGAGCAGGGTACGTCGCTCTGAAACCCGATCTACGAGGATAAGAAGCTCATCAAATTCTATAGGCTTGGTAATGTAATCTATAGCCCCCGCCTTCATGGCCTCCACCGCTGTCTCTATTGTTCCGTACGCGGTAATGATAACCACATCAATCTCCGGATTGATTTTTTTCACCTCTTTAAGCACCTGCATGCCGTCCATGCCGGGCATCTTATAATCGAGGAGAAGCATGTCAAAATGACCCTTCAGAACAGACTTGATTGCCGCATCTCCTTTTTCAGCTTCCGTTACCGCATGACCTTCCTTAATCAGAAAATCCCGGAGCATTTCCCGCTGTGACTTTCCATCCTCGACGACCAGAATATTTAACTTCTTCATGCCCGAGTACCTTCAGTTTTTCCGTTTTTGTCGCCAGCCCTTTCTCTCGGCAGCAATATCTCAAATGTCGTACCCGAACCCGGCCGGCTTGAAACACGGATTTCACCGCCATGGCCGCGGATAATCTCGTGAGCAAGGGGAAGCCCGAGTCCCAGGCCTTTTTCCTTTGTTGTATATTCGGGATTGAAGATCCGCTCCACTTCCTCAACCGACATGCCGCACCCGTTGTCCGATATCTTTATACTGACCCGGTCCTTCCCGCCAGAATCAACGGAGATAATGACAGAGCCCTCTCCAGATATAGATTCCATGGCATTCTTTACAAAATTGATAATAGCTTGCTCAAGTTTATCCACGTCCATGGGAATAATCGCCGGCGTACCGTTGTATCTGGTTTCCACCTTAATTCCTTTCGAGGCAGCCTCTTCACGAATCAGATTGACAATTTTTTGCAGAAGCTCGGAAACCGGGTAGTCATGGAGTTCCAGACGGCGGCTTTTAGAAAATGTTAGAAACTCTTCAATGATTCCATCCAGACGTCTGATTTCATCGCGAATAACACCGGCAAGGGTTTGAAACTCTTTTATCTTGTCCTCATCCGCCGGCATGAATTCCCGTTTGAGTCTTTGGCTTGCCATACTGATAGCATTGAGGGGATTGCGAATCTCATGAGCCACACCCGCGGCAAGATGGCCTAGGGCAGACAACCTTTCAGCCTTTTCGAGTTGTCTTTCCATTTCTACAATCCCTGCCAGGTGTCTGTTTTGATTATGGTAGAGTGTCCACATCGATAAGAGGGTGATCAGGATGATGGAACTCATGAAAAGGATAATGTTGCGTTTATTTTCTTCAATGATCTCATCCGTACCTTCCCGATCAAGACCGAGCCTCGCGACTCCCGCCACCTTGCCGAATAGGTTTATAGGCGCTGCTATATCCAGAATCTTTTTATTGTTGGAAACGATCTTTCTGCTTTCAAATTTTTTCGTGCCTGCCAGAATTTCAGCGGTTTGTGCATTACTCCTTTCCCACTTTTCAGGAACCTGACCCGCGCTGCCCAGGAGCATGTCTCGCTGGTCTGTGACCGTAATATAAACCAGACCCTGCCCTTGTCCATGACCCAGTCCTTCCAGGGCCTTTTCTACAGACACCTTCACGCCCCAATACCTCTGGCCGTCCCGATCAAGGGCAATGATGACCGTACCGCTTCCATCTTTACGGCGAAGTGCAACAAACCCGATTCTTTTAAGGCTGCCGAGCTTTGCGAAAAGATCCACGTTGATATCTTCTTTCCTTATCACCGCGGAAGGGCTCCCACCGATCAGGTCTGCCGGCAGCGACCTGCTTTGGTACACGGCCTTTCCCTGTCTATTAAGAACGGCGACATACCATAAACTTTTTTCTTCAGCACATTTGACCAAATATTCTTCATTCAGATGGCCTGCCTTCCATTCTTTATCGATAGTCCGCGCCAATTCCACAAGGGCGGTTGTCAATGACTTTTGCGGTAACAGTGCCTCATCAACGAGAGGAACCGTCGTACTTCCGCTGTCCCTCTTGTACGCCTGGATCATGGCATTCAGATTTTCCTGGGACAACCTCTCAACAACACCTATTATACGGAGACCCTGGTTCTCCATGAAACCCATAAGTATCCTGTCACTTCGCCTGAGATCCATAATCCCCATCGTAAGGATGAGCCCAATGAAAACGGCACAGACAATGGCCACGGCGATGGGCTGCAAGAAACGCCGGTCATACTTGGGAGAGCGGTGCTGCCAGATAACTTTGTTCTGCGGTATCATAATATTATCTTGCCGAAAATTGGTCAGTTACTGTTGATATGTCTGGTCGACAATCATATGTTATTAGCATTAAAAGTCAATGACTTCTTAATGATAGAGAAAATCGAATTCGTATAAAAAAATTCGACAATTATGTCGATCCGCCGATCAATTGGTGTCTATTTAATAAGTAGTTGTTATTTATAGCATTATATATCAGCCACCAGCCATGTATCGACATTTTTTGCCCATTGCTCCCTAATAAATATAGATTGCTTATATTTCTTTTTTCCACATTAGTACTGTGAAATAAGGTACTTACAAAGCATTATCCAAATATGGCACAACACATGCATCTGTATTGCTACAAAAGTTAATTATCGGTTAATACACGGGCATGATTGGCCGGTAGTAAACTCAAAACTTGAGAAGGCGTTAAACCTTCACTCCTCCTGAAATGGGGAGACATCATGTCTCCCCTTTCTTTTTTTTATTTTTTTCATCCATTGATTCCCGGAGCCTCCGCCACTGCTTAATTCTTTCTTTTATCACTTTTTCATATCCTCTGTCCGTGGGTATATAAAACGTTTCTCCTTTTAATTCATCAGGAAGATAGTCCTGGGGAACATAAGCATCTTCAAAATCATGAGCATACTGATAGCCTTTGCCATAGCCAATATCCTTCATTAACCGTGTAGGTGCGTTCCTGATATGAAGAGGCACTGCCAGGGTGCCGGTTTGGCTTATAGTTCCCCTGACCCTTCCATAAGCGGCATAAAGAGAATTACTCTTCGGAGCTGTAGCAAGATATACAGCAGCCTGGGCCAGAGCAAGCTCGCCTTCAGGAATACCGATAAACTGAAAGGCCTGCATGGCGGAAACAGCAATGGTAAGGGCTGTCGGATCTGCATTCCCGACGTCTTCAGATGCAAATCTCACCATGCGCCGCGCAATGTAAAGAGGATCTTCACCCGCGGCAAGCATACGTCCCAGCCAGTAAAGGGTGGCATCCGGATCGCTCCCCCGGAGACTTTTGTGAAGGGCTGAGATCAGGTTGTAGTGTTCCTCGCCTCCCTTGTCATACTGCAGTGCCTTTTTCTGAATTGCTTCCTCCACCACCGCACGGGTAATTTTTCTTTCGTGTTTATCATTAATCGTGAGAAGAGATGCTGCTGCCTCAAGGCTGTTCAAGGCCATGCGCGCATCCCCATCCGCGGACCAGATGATGCGGTCAAGCGCCTCGTCATCTATCTCAAGGGATAGTGCCCCCAGGCCTCTCTCTTTATCATGGACAGCCCGCTTAATCATGATTGACAGTTCTTCATCAGAATAAGGCTTGAGGAGCATTACCCTCGACCGTGACAGGAGGGGAGAAATAACCTCAAATGACGGATTTTCCGTAGTAGCGCCAATGAGCGTGATGAGGCCCCTTTCGACATGCGGTAAGAAGGCGTCCTGCTGGGCCTTATTGAATCTGTGTATCTCATCGACAAATAAAATTGTCCTTCTGCGGTGGTAATTCC
This sequence comes from Syntrophales bacterium, assembly GCA_035542475.1. Taxonomy (GTDB): domain Bacteria; phylum Desulfobacterota; class Syntrophia; order Syntrophales; family UBA2185; genus DATKLL01. The sequence goes on along the minus strand of DATKLL010000182.1, from coordinate 41,353 downwards.
ATTGCGAATTCGCCTCGTCAACGACCGCCCTGATTTCCTTTACTCCGGACATGACGGCTGAAAAACTCACGAAATTTGATTTCGTTTCATGGGCTATAAGGCGGGCCAACGTGGTCTTTCCTGAGCCGGGCGGACCCCAGAAAATCATGGAAAACAGTTTGTCTTCTTCAATGGCGCGGCGAAGCAGACTGCCTTCACCCAGAAGATGCGTCTGTCCTACAAAGTCGGCAAGAGTCCGAGGCCGCATCCTGTCTGCCAGTGGGCTTAGTTCCGTCCCGTTATCTTTCTGATCAAATAGATCCATAGGTTTGCAATTATATTTTTTATTACGTTAAGTCTCCCTTTGTAAAGGGAGATTTAGAGGGATTTTGATGATTGAAACCACCCCCAACCCCCGCCGGCGGGGGACATCCCCCGGGCCTCTTTAGAAAAGGGGTGCGAGTAAATTTATCTTCCCAGCAATGACTATTTAATATTTTTTTACAACATCATGACTGCCATCATGTGGTTTAGGTCTTATTCACTTTTATGCGTAGCCTGCCTTTTTGCCTCCTCAATGAGTTCGATGAGTGTTGTTACTTTATCCTTGGGCACTTTCAGGACAAAGCTATTCCACGAAGCTGCCGTCATACTCTCTCTCAAGTGCTGCTCAACGGGGAAATACGGATACCAGCAGGTGATAACGCGCAGGCAGGGCAGTTCTCCCCCTTCCTTCCGGCAGTAGGAAAATCTGACTTCACCACCAAGATGCGGACATCTGATTTCTAGATTATCATACTTATCCATATAAGCAAGACATCACAACATTGATGCAAATTTGAATTTTGATATTTCAACATCATTGTAATCTGCACTGAATGATCACAATAGTCATTCCCGCGCATGCGGAAATCCAGTATTTTAAGGATCTGGATTCCAGATCAAGTCCGGAATTACAGTAAACCTGAGTTTACCATCCCTAAAAACAAAGAAGCCGTCAAGGGGAATCTTCGCGTCCTCCCTGACGGCTTCAAGCTTGCAGATGGGCGTTTTTCAATAGCCTACTTAATAGCCTATTATGGTTTTGGCAATCCCTCAATAGCCTTCAGCGCTCTCTGAATTTCTTTTTCCGGAAGATCATACTGCTCAAGCTTCCCTGATAGGAAGGCGTCATACGCCGCAAGATCAACGAGCCCGTGACCGCTCCAGTCGAAGAGGATGACCTTTTCCTTACCCTCTTGCTTGGCACGCATGGCTTCATCCACCACAGCGGCTATGGCATGATTTGTTTCCGGAGCCGGAATAAAACACTCGCTGCGAGCCCACCTCACACCGGCGTCAAAGGTCTCAAGCTGGTTATACGCCCTCGCCTCCATCACCTTTTCTTTAACGAGGTGGCTTACGATGGGAGCCATGCCGTGGTATCGCAGCCCACCCGCATGGATGGGCGCGGGTACAAAATCATGCCCGAGGGTGTACATGCAAAGAAGCGGCGTCATCTTGGCCAGATCACCAAAATCGTAAGCAAAGGGTCCCTTGGTCATGGTCGGACATGACGACGGTTCCGCAGCAATAATTTTAACCTTCTTTCCGTGAATCTTATCTCTGGCGAACGGAAGAGCTATCCCGGCAAAATTGCTTCCTCCACCGGCACAGCCGATCACGACATCAGGATAGACACCGATCTTCTCCAGCTGTTTCTGAGCCTCCAGGCCTATGATGGTCTGGTGCAGCAGCACATGATTAAGAACACTGCCCAGCGAATACCGCGAGTTTTTATGGGTCACGGCATCTTCAACTGCCTCACTGATCGCAATGCCGAGGCTGCCCGGCGAGTCAGGGTGAGCGGCCAGCACCTGCTTTCCCGCGTTAGTCAAGGTACTGGGGCTGGGGATACATTCAGCGCCCCACGTATTCATCATCAGGCGCCGGTAAGGCTTCTGTTCATAACTGACCTTTACCATGTACACCCGGCATTCCAGGTCGAATATCTTACAAGCCATGGCCAGTGCGCTCCCCCACTGCCCTGCCCCTGTCTCGGTTGCAAGACGCTTGATGCCGAAAACCTTATTGTAATACGCTTGGGGAACGGCTGTATTCGGTTTGTGGGAGCCGGCAGGGCTCACACCTTCATTTTTATAGTATATCTTGACGGGAGCACCGAGCAGCTTTTCAAAATTCCAGGCCCTGCACAACGGCGTAGGCCGCCAGAGGAGGTATTTTTCCAGAACAGCATCGGGAATGTCAATCCAGCGCTCCGGACTCACTTCCTGTTCAATCAGGTTCATAGGAAAGACTGGTGCTAGATCATCCGGGCCGACGGGTTTTCCCGTTCCCGGATGGAGAGGAGGATTCATGGGAGTCGGCATGTCAGCCAGGATATTGTACCATTTCTTCGGTATCTCATTATCGTTCAATACTACCTTGGTCTGTTCCATAGATTTTCTCCTTTTTATGAATTCAACGAGACCGTACCTTTTTCCAGGCAACGCCGCGGAAAAGGGCATTAGTCGAATTGACCTTGAGTGTGTGAAACAATATCGAAGAGTCTTTGTTCAATTTCCCACAGCTCGCTGTGGAATTTGCAAAACCCTATTATCATGTTTCGAGGTTTGATAACAACCCCTTATGCCTTCGATACCACAAGTTGGGAAGGATCCTGTAGATCATCCTTGATATAGGGCCAATATATTCTCTCGTCCTTTTATCAAACTGGCAGGCCTGGATTATATGTTCTTTGATGTCCTTCTTATGACCTACCTCGTTAAATATTTTATAGGCGCAATGAAACAGAGGACTGTACATATTCTTCTTTTCCAGATATTTGTGCACATTCCTGATAGTATTGGGACCTTCCGGGGTACCGTCTATTCGCTCAAGAACTTTTATATCTGTTTCTATGGGATTCCCGCTGTATAATTCATAATAAAATTTGCCGTACCGGTAATTCTTGCTTGCAACAGAAGACAGGGTTACGTACATGTCACCTACACCGGCCTGACTGTGAAAGGCCTGAAAACCGCCGCCCAGCAATTTCGACAGTGACCGTATCTCCACGCCGGACCGCGCAAATACAGTTCCCGGAATAGAATCGCCAATGTCCAGGGAATCTATGACACCCATGATATTCGCGACGATGTTTTTTAGAGAACCGCAGGCCTCAACACCGACAATATCAAAATTATAAAAAGAGGTAAATTCCCTTCGATTGAACCTGATGATCTCCTCTCTTATAACTTTGGCGACACGCTTTTTCCCGGCAACGGTCACGCAGACAGGATTCCCCAGCATTATATCCATGTCAAAGAAGGGCCCCCCGATACAAACCACTTCATACTTGTCTTTTACATTGAACAGATTGTTATTGATCAACTGTGATGGCGTGATCAGTTCTTTGGTGATTTCATCAGCAGTGAGACCTTTAATCGGGGAAACGAGGCATGTCTCCCCTGCCTTTTTTTCAATCAGCGGTTTAAGGTAATTCAGAAAATCCGGAAGCTTGTTCATCGTGATGGTGAGGAAAATGAAATCATTATCGTCAATGACGCGCTCCAGATCATTTGTCGCACGGACCGTTTCGGCCAGCCTGGGCACATTGTCCATGCCCCCAAGTCTTCGCGCAAGATCCTGAGTCAGGTGCTTCGGATTGAGGTGCTCCCTGTTGATGGTCCGGCATACTTCGGTATCATGATAATAAATGGTTACTCTCTTATTGTCCCTCCCGAACTTGTAGGCAAGGGATGTCCCCAACCTGCCCGGCCCAATGATGGCAATCCTGCTCGTATCTAAATTGTTCATCCTCATATGCTAAACCTCATGCTACGCGAATTTCACATAGGCATGACACTGCTTAATTTATCATTCTCATTTATAGACTTTTCTCGTCTTTGCGAGCAATCGAAGGGAGCGCGGCAATCTCTCCCTGAAATTTACCAGATAACAAAATTTCCCCGCCGTTGAGGGGAGGGGGAGAATAAAATCCCAGAGCGGCGATTATAGGTAAAGGAAACCCACATGTCAAATAATAATATGCGCACTTTTTTTACTGTTTATCCACCTACTCTGATTATAATAATTATGTAAAAAGTCCTGTATCATTTCAAATAGTCTTTAATAAGAAAATATAAATTGCGATGTCATTCCGGGCTTGACCCGGAATCTAGTATTATTAAATAGTTATTTTATTTCTTTGGCAATAGCTACAGGGTTTTTTAACTTTTTACAAGTTCATCATTTATAAAGCGCATCAAGAGGACTCTGCGGCGTTTTCGACATGTTTCTGACAACGCGGGTGTAGATCATGGTCGTTTCCACGTTCTTATGTCCGAGAAGCTCTTGTAACTCGCGGATGTTCACACCGCTTGCCAGGAGATGCGTAGCAAAACTATGGCGCAGGGTATGGACACTGGCACGCTTAGAAATGCCAGATTTTCGTAGCGCATTTTTTATCATGTCCTGGATTGCCGTGTCACTGATATGCTGGCGGCTCACTCTGCCGTTTCGTGGATCAACAGAGAGTCTCGCTGATGGGAAAACATACTGCCATGCCCACTCGTTTCCTGACTTCGTATATTTATGGCTGACTGCCTCGGGAAGCTGGACTTCTCCATATCCTTTTGCAAGATCATCTTCATGGATGAGCTTCATCGCTTTCAGATGCTCTTTAAGCCTGTCTTTGACCGTGGAAGGCAAAATTGTTGTTCTATCCCTACCGCCCTTTTCGCTTCTTACAAATATAGTATTCGTATCGAAATCTATGTCTCTCACCCTCAGGCGGGCAAGTTCCATGAGTCTCAGACCCGCACCATATAATAGTTCAGCGACTAATCGATTCTTGGCACTCATGGGTGCAAACAGGATCTTGACTTCATCTAAAGATAATACAGATGGCAGCTTCTGTCCCCGTTTTTCACGTACAGTGGTGGGGCTATCTATTTCCTTACCAAGTATATTGCGAAAGAAGAAACGAATTGCGTTGAATGCCTGGTTTTGCGTTGAAGAAGAGACTTTCCTTTTGTGGGAGAGATAAACGAGAAAATTTTTATAATCCCCCGTCGCAATATCAGATATTTTTGTCTTTTTTTCCGCATGAAATACATAGTCAAGAAAACGTTCTATCCATTGAAGATAGACACGCTCCGTGCTGTGGGAATAATGCCTGAATCTGATCAGACGTCTTCCTTCCTTGAGCAAGCCGGTAACATCCGCAGGGCGGGAGATGCTAGGCACACGTTCAGCCATTTTTTTAAGATATTGAGTAAAATAAAGCCGCAGCGCTTCATTCGCCTGACGATGCTGCCATTTAAAGATGCGTCTATCCGACTGCAAAGCATCAAGATATGCAGTGACCGCCCCCTCCTGATATACCACCACAGACAATCTATGTTTTTTGGCGTAGTCAAGATATCTGTTGACCCAATGCGCATAGGAGGGGACATTACTTTCCGGGGCAAGCTTTTCTTCCAAAAGGAATTTCTGGAACTCCGGCAGGGACTTATCACGGGCCTTTGACAATTTATCCATAAATTACCAACTTGGTTTTTTGTCCTTATTATCACAATATACCAGAAATAAAAAGTTTATTTATCTAAGATTTTTATTTATTACCTTTCCAATTTTATTTAAATAAGATAACATTTTATAAATTTTTGTCAAAACCGAGTAGGATAACAATTCCTAGCACCCAGATTCGCGTGCCATCAATAAAACGCTGAAACGGTCAACGCTGTTCATGCATGGACCGCACATGACGTTGCATACTCATGCCGCCACTTAGCTTCGTATTGTACTTCTCATAAGCAAACGGCTATGTTAAAGTTTGTATTACGCCAGACAAAAAAGTATCGACAAATGAAATCACGACAGATGAAAACACTCTTGGGCTTGGCGATTATCGCTCTGGCATTCGCTTTCAGTGCAGCCTCTTTTGATTCCTTTGCACAGAAAAAGGAAAATAAAGAGGAAAGTATAAGCAAGAGTTGGGAGAAGGCAGAGGTATTCGTTCCGGGAAGATTCTTCACCACTGTGCCCGGCAAGGTGAGTGTGGAAAAGCCATTACCGGTTGTAATATACATGCACGGGTGCACTGGCATTGCCATGCATGACTCACAATGGGGAAGTTTTATCAAGGGGCTCGGCTTCATTGCTGTACTGCCCGATAGCATGGCCAGACCCGGTCGCAAACTAAATTGCAATCCCGTGATGAAACGCGGCGGTTTATTTCCACAGGCCCATGCTATGCGTCAAGAGGAGATTAGCTATGCTCTCGAACAAGTTAAGAAGAGCCCGTGGGCCGATACAAAAAATATTTTTTTAATGGGTCACAGTGAAGGAGGTGTGGCGGTTGCGCGCAACCGGCTTGCTGGCTTTCGTGGCATAATCATTTCGGGTTGGGGTTGCACAAATGCAAAGAATCCAGATTTCGACGGTATCTTCGCTCCAATTGAGACTCCCATCTTGACCCTGGAATGGGATGCAGATCCATGGCGGATCGGCACTCCCCAGGAGGGCTCTTGCGCCAACAAGTTCGGTGAGCGGAAGAAAGCTTGGCAGATTCTATTTTCGGGAAGTCAGCATGACACTTACCAGCAAAGCGGAGCGCAAGACGCGGTTGCTCGATTTCTCAAGGAAAATCTTGTACCTTGAACATTTAGCCGGGTAATTTAGTGGATGAGGTAATCCGCCCCCTGATTTAAGTCATTATGTGGTCCATATTTTCTGTAATCTCTAAGGAGGTGTGATCTTATGCCCACAATTTTTTGGACTGGCAAGCTTTCACTGCCGATGAAGTTGATGGTTAATACCAACAACATACTTGCCTGGCTCACGGGCAACATCAGGGATACGGCTGCCATGAAGAACCGTGTCAGACAGGGCTATGATGGTGTTTTCTCGGAACACGTGAGCAGGTATGATGAGCTGGGAACAGAGTTTCAGACGAAGGCTGCGACAGCACAGCTTGAAGGGTTGGATCTCCAAGGCAAGGAAGTTCTGGATGTTGGCTGCGGTACTGGGATCATATCACTGCTTGCCCTCCAGAAGGGCGCGGCCAAAGTAGTCTGCGGAGATATCTCCAACTACATGCTTGAGGTTGGCAGGACCAAGGCAAAGAGACAAGGCTACGGCCCAGAACGCATTGAGTTTCGCCAGCTCGATGCCGAATCCCTGCCTTTTGAAAATGCAAGCTTCGATTTAGTCATGACAGGAATGACGATTGGGTTACTTCCCGACCAGGAAAAAGCAGTGAAAGAGATGGTTCGCGTTCTTCGGCCCGGCTGCCTTCTTTCCGTCGGTGCCCACGGCCCAGAGCATTATTGGGAAGCCTGCGACGCCTCATTCAGGATAATCAGTAAGCAGTATGTCCTCGGCTACCGTCTGGAATACTGGCCTCGGAAGGAAGACGACGTCCGGCAACTCCTGGCAGAAGCAGGCCTTGCCGATATCCGGACAAGAAGACTCACCTGGCGGAATACCTTCAAGACAGGAGGCGAAGCATATGACTTCTTTGCCGCCATTTCCTCGAATTGGTGGTATGCTAGGGTTCCGCTGACTAAGAGGGACAAAGAAACAAAAAAAACACGCGACTACTTCGAGCGCAAAGGAATCGTGCAAATCACAGACGACATCATCATTGCATGTGGGCGAAAGCCATGATGTTATCAATGTCCTTAGCTCTTCAGCCACTGACAAGTCGTACAATCGAGCCATGCAGCAGATCGCCGGAAGCTCCATCAGAGAGCAGAATAGTTTCGTCAAAAATTATAAATGAAAAATTTTTTAAGAATCGCCTAAGTACCTTGATATGGTTCATAAGGATGATCGAACAGACCTTCTAATTGCTAAAGGCATTAGCAGAAGGGAATTCTTGGGGTCAGCGTTTGGGTTGATGGCTGCCGCAGCCGGCTTAGGGATTATTGACGGATGCGCTGCAAGAGAGCCATTGAAACGTCAGATACTGCCAATAAAAGGTAAGGCCGACTATAAAATATATCCCCCTAAAGAGGGATGTTATGTGGGTTTTTATAAACAACAAAATTGGGACAGAAAGGTCTTAGGAAAAGGAGTATCGACTACCATTGATCATTACAGGGATGCTTTTGGTGTGAACCCGGCTATTATTGCCTTCTGGAGTTTCCTTAGCCTCGGTTTTCCAATGGAAGAAGCGAGAGCAATCGCGGAAAATGGTATCATACCATACATAAGTATCATGCCCGGCCGCGAACGATGGAGACCGAGTTTTAAACCTGATGATGTGGTAAACGGCAGTTGTGATAATTACATAAAAAAACTCGCTGCGGATGCTGCCGGGTTCGGCGAGCGACATGGAGGCTTTTTCTTTACAACGATGGTCGAACCTAATGCCGATTGGTGGTCGTGGAGCCGAAAACCCGATACAGTCCATGCTGTAAGGCACATCTGGCAAATATTTGAAGACATGGGGACAAACCGATACGCCACCTGGGTCTGGGAGGCATTTTGTACGGCACAATATGAAGACTACACTGATGATCCTGAAATCTATTTCCCCGGGGACAAATATGTCGATTGGGTAGGGTTCAATGTCTTCGCCAATTTGAAAAACCGTAACATAACCGAAACTACCATGTTCAGAGATTTGATGTCGAAGACCTATGAACAACTGACCATCAACCACCCGCAAAAGCCATGCATGGTATCTGAGTTCGGGAGGACTCCCGGGCGGAACCAGCCATCGTGGCTGGCAGATGCATTCCAAAGCATGAAAAAGAATTTCCCGTCAATTAAGGCGGCTATTTACTATGACAATATTACCGGAGTACTTTCAGGACAGGATCACACATTAGGTCAGACAAGTTTGAATACACTGAAGGGAATCTTCAAAGACCCGTACTGGATAATGGCAAAACGCTAAAGACCGCGTTAGCCTGCATGCATGAGGGAGGTTTTGTTATGCCTATAGACAAAAGCTCGTTCTATTATGGGTTGATCTACCACAAACTCTTGGATCCTGCTCTAGCCGAGGTCCGTCAAGCAGCCATTGACCTTATCACCGAAGGATCATCGGTGCTGGACATAGCCTGCGGCACCGGTCAACTCTGCATCGCGCTCAGAGAGCAGAAGCACTGCCGCGTGGTCGGTCTTGACTTGTCGCTGCGCATGATAGAGTTCGCTCGAAAATCCAATCCCTTTAAGGACGTGGTGTTCGTCCATGAAGATGCCACTGATTTGGACGCCTTCAGAGACCATTCCTTTGACTGCGCCACGATGCTGATGGTGATGCATGAGCTGCCCAGGCTGCAGCAGATCCGCGTCCTCAAAGAAGCGCTACGCGTAGCCAAAAAGGGCATCATCATCGACTCTGTTGCTCCTCTCCCGAAGAACCTCGGCGGGATTGGCATTCGAATAGTGGAAAGAACATTCGGGCGCGATCACAACCCGGACTTCAAGGCTTTCCTTGGCGCTGGCGGCATCCACGGCCTGCTCCAGGAATCCGGATTGCCGATCAGTGTGGACCATTCTTCCGTGTTCTGGCGAAACTGCCGCGAGGTAGTTATGGTGTCATTGCGGCAATAGATCGTGCTCCCATGCGAGGGGGACATTGCAGCCGGTGTCCACAATGACCATCTAACAAGTCGCTTCACCGGATCATTGATAAAACTGACATCCGGTCAACTTTGTGTTATGTGTCAATACAAAATATTTTGATGCCCGATCGACGCAATATCAATTAAAAACAAAGGAGGGTAAAATGGCACGCATAGGCATTCTTACATGTTCCAATTCCACACAGGAAAGTAACTGTGGTTCAGTTGTATGTTTGGGAGATATGAGAAAGCGGGGAGGGTTCTTCAATACATATCCAAAAGATGAACCGATAGATTTGATCGGCATTATAAACTGCGCCGGATGCCCGACTGTCGCAGCCCCAGAAAAAATCCTGAAAAGAGTTCGCGCTCTTGCTGATTTCAGAATTGATGCTCTTCATTTCTCCTTTTGTATGACCGCTCTCTGCCCTTTTATAAAACAGTATGAAAAAGTCATCAGCAGAGAATATCCGGATTTAAAAATTGTTATGGGTACGCACAAGCCAATAGACAAGAATGAATTCCAGAGAGGTGTGAAAGAGCTTCTTTGCCAAACCATAAGGAGACCCCAGGATATGACGTCTCTGGTTAAGGGAACATTAGAGTTGTCTGATGGGCCATTAAAATTCTAATTTAGTTTTTTGTTACATGTTATAAATTTTTGATTCATTTTTAAAGCCGTCGTTAGATCATAGTTATGTTATCCATAACTGATCAGACAAGCAGACATGATGATTCGGGGAGACAATCCTTTTGAGAGCTTCTGATATATGCAGTAGGCTGCAGGCACTGGGAAATAAAGAAAAAGCACAAGTAGCGCAAAGATTTTTCAAAACGGGCCAAGGTGAATACGGTCACGGAGATATATTTGTCGGGCTTCGTGTTCCGGAGATTAGAAAGCTGGCCAAAGAATACCAGGCTCTCACCTTAATAGAAACAATCAAATTACTTCATTCTACCATCCACGAGGCAAGGCTGCTTGCACTATTCATTTTGATCGATGCCTACAAACGAGGGAGTGATTCCTTGCAAGAGCGAATCTTCAACCTATACCTGAAGAGCACGCAGTTTATAAATAACTGGGACCTGGTGGATGCCTCAGCAGAACATATCGTAGGTTCCTATTTGAAATACCGGAGCAAGTCTGCCCTCCATGATTTAGCCGTATCCAAATTGCTTTGGGACAGAAGAATTTCCATCATGGCAACGTTCCATTTCATAAAGAATGGAGAATTTGCCGAAACATTGCGTATCGCGGAGATACTGCTCAACGACCCAGAGGACCTGATCCATAAAGCCGTCGGTTGGATGCTTCGTGAAATAGGCAAACGCGATCACCATATTGAAGAAGAATTTTTGAAGGCGCATTACAGGGCAATGCCGCGGACTATGCTCAGGTATGCTATTGAAAAATTTCCCGAGAAATTGAGGAAACAGTATCTGCAAGGAGAAATTTAATTGCGGATTTTTGAGGGGCCTGATAAAGCTGTTTGCTGAAATCCAGCTATTGAGTATGCAGCTTGATCTCTGTGCCGCAGTCACTGTTCTGGTTTGGTCTGCACATGGTTAACCTTCGGGCCAGCCTTCTGGACCCGTCGAATTACGAATTATGGCCAAGTACTATGCTTTTGTTGGGATGGTTAATTTTTATATTGGGCGCCGGATTCATATATAGAAGACGTTTTTCACTCGCGGCCTGACCGATCATTATATGTGCAGCACTGCATGACGTATTCCCAATTCACCAGGAAAATGAGATGAACCAGATATCGCGTGCCGGCGTGACAGATGCGGCGGAGATTCTTGAACTTCAGAAATTGGCTTATCAAAGTGAGGCCCTTCTGTATGCTGACTGGTCCATTCCGCCCCTGACACAGACCCTGAAAGAAATCGAAAAAGAATTTGGCGAAATGACCTTCCTCAAGGCATGTGATTCAGGAAGACTGATCGGCTCGGTGAGGGCGTCATTACGTGGCGGCACCTGCCACATCGGCCGCCTGATCGTGCGCCCGGAATACCGGCGCAGGGGAGTAGGCATGAGGCTGATGTCGGCGATTGAAGCGGAGTTTCCATCGGCAAAACGCTTTGAACTGTTCACCGGCGTGAAGAGTATTGACAATATCCGTTTGTACGAGAGGCTCGGTTATCAAATATCCCGCACCGATCGCTTGTCACCACAGGTTGAGCTTGTCTTTATGGAGAAACTGTGTCAGTAAGGAATGCCTCTTGTTGCGCGTAGCGACGCTGGACCTGCCGGCGAATTGAACCAGAAATTTAGAAGGAGGAGTTTATTATGGCTTTATTGAAGGAAGGTGCAATTCCCATCGGGAGGACGATGTTTATTCCCAAAGAGGGAAGCTTGACAAAGGAAATCCTGGAGATTGAATCCAACGGCCAGTATAACATTATAGAGAGGCCTGACCGATTCGAAATCAAGAATGTTGAATGCTGCAGAAGCATCCTTGTCAAGGTAAAGACGAAGGAATGATCCGACAGACAAAGACATCTCCGTACCCACATACGGAAAGCTTCGTCATTTTTTGTAAATGATTGTTCCTACCGGCTTGCCCTTCAGCGCTTTTGTCAGGTTCCCCTTCTCAAGACCATTTATAATCTGGATCTTATCTATGACTTCACTGCTCTTGAGGATCTCCAGACAGGGACGCTCGATGATGAGGTCGTCCAAATCCCTGGCTAAGAGTTCAGAAGCGCTTATTTCCGGGATAAACTGAACATTGCTATTCTTCTTCGGATCACTCGTATAGAGACCTTTCTCATCCTTAACAAAAATACAGCTTTTTGCCCCGATCAAATCCGCTAATATAACAGTCCCTACGTCCGTTCTGTGAATAGGCACCCGCCACCCCGCTGAAGGAATAGCAAAGTAATCATAGGGGGGCATGCCGTGCAGGACCGGTATGCAATCCTGAGCAAAATACATGGGTAGCTTAATGACATCATCATGGCCGATCTTGATGCCGCCCCACTGCGAAAGAAGTGTTGAAACGAGAAGTGCGTTCTGTTCCGAAACAGAGCTTCCAAATTTTGCAATGATGCCTGTAGGCATACCAAGTTCAAGGCCTATAGCATAGATATGTCTGCTGCGGGTTCCGCCACCCGTCGTAATGAATATTTTATGCTTATTTTTGTTCGCTACGATTTCCTTTATAATACCAGGAAGGGCTTTTATCCCGCGATCACAGATGGATTGACCGCCGATTTTTACGACATTCACATCCGGAAAAAGCCGCTGTTGCGGTGCTACCTTAAAATTCTTAATGAATGATTTGCTTATGAGGCTCTCTCCCATCAGTTTGCTTTTTACATGCAGTCGTCTACCATCACGTTCGCGTATCAGCGCCATGTCAAACCTCTTTAAAACGATCTAATCGTCAACTTCTACGTCTTCGTCTCTGCCCTTGCCGCCATGGAGGAGTACCAGCTCAGCACCGACCGTTTCTGCAATCTGCTCAAGCTCACTTTTGCGCAGGTGCTTACCATAAACCTTCATGTCTACACCGGCAACGGCAACAAGTTTAAAGCGCGGTTTCTTTTCGCCCTCACCTACCTTCCGGCTTCCCTGTAAAAAATCTTCCCCGGCATATCGGTACCTCCTCTTTTTACGACTTCTTTCTTTTTTCACCAATAGTTTCCCACATATTTTTTCCCCGGTTTAACACAGGCAGTATGGGCATCTGACCCCAGAGCCGGGGACGCAGCCACCCTTTCGTATATACCATATCTTCCGGATGTGGAATCATGGCATCCCTGTCCAGGGATACTATTCTGATCCCACGTTGCTCAAGCTCTGAAACCGTGACCATATCGGGGAAGCTTCTCAACCCCGCAAACTCAATAAATCGCCCGCTCCAGCCGGATGCAGTCAGCCCCACTGCGGCCGCAGCCCCGATTATACCATCATTGGAACCGCCATGGCCGGAGAGGTGGACGCCGGATGCAGCCTGAAGCGCTGCTTTCTGCGTCATGATCTGTGTAGCACACAGATGCCCGAAGGAAATCAATTTGATTAAAGCAGAGTCGCCTTCACAGGCGAAGCAAAGACCCGGATCGCTTCCTGGAGCCGATTCATGCTCGATATGATTTACAGCTCTGGAAAGCAGATCGTTCTTAAGTGAAGCATCCGGAAAATCAACAACAACACAGGCTGAGCTGTTGTGTGATGTATAAGGAATCCGTTCATCAAACAAGAGCTGCTGACGGACAACACCCCACATACAACATCCCTCCGGCAGGATTTTCTCAAAACGTCGGGCTATCTTACCTGTGCCAAATTCCGAATCATGACTATCTGTATCATCAAAACCTATATAAGCTCGCATATGTCAATTAAAGTATCATTTTGTACCATTTTCTCAATAACAATTTTTCCTTCCGTACCACATGAACGGCGGTTGCCTTAAAGGACGCAATTATCTCATTCCCAGCACGGAGCGATAAGTTTTCCAAGGACTGGCTGGTTACATAGGCAATGAGTGGAAATCCGCAATCAATGTGAATCTTATGGAAGAGCCCCATAGGGGTAATTTTTACGATCATTCCCGGGAATACATTTCTTGCACTGGTCATATCACCGGAAGCGCCTTTTGAAAGCGTAACATTCTCGGGACGGATGAAGCAGACGACTTCTTCCCCCACATTTACATTTCCCACTGCTTCAACATCCCGGCCCGATACGGACGTGATAAATGTACCATCATAAGTTTTTGTGACACGGCCTGCCAGGACTGTTTCCATTCCCACAAAGGAAGCGACGAATTCATCAACCGGGTTGTTCATCACCTCGGCCGGTGACCCGATCTGCACGATTTTCCCTTCATTCATCACGGCAATCTGATCCGACAACCTCAGCGCCTCCATCTGGTCGTGGGTAGCCATGACAGTTGTCGTTTTCGTCTCGCGTAGAATGCGCTCCAGGTCTTCCATTAATGATTCACGGGTAGGTGGATCGAGGGATGAAAACGGCTCATCAAGGAAAATGATCTCAGGCTGTATGGCAAAGGCCCTGGCAAGGCTCGTTCGCTGTGCCTCCCCGCCGGAAAGCTTCCGGGCGGAACGATCGGCAAGATGACTGATGCCGAATCGCACCAGATATTTTTCTACGGTGCGCCTGATCTCATCATGTCTTATCCCCCTGATTTTCAAACCAGATGCGACATTCTCAAAAACCGTTGTGTCAAAGAGAAGCGGTTCCTGGAATACCATCGCAATATGCCTTCGATAAGCAGCTGTGGTATTATTGGAGTCGATCTTTTCCCCACGGAAATTAATTTCACCATTAATCGATTTCAATAGGCGGGATAATGCCAAAAGCAGTGTTGATTTTCCTGCACCGTTCGGACCGATAAGACATAGTACCCTCCCTTCCGGAACTTGAATGTCGGAAATATCCAGGACAGATACCCCTCCTCTCCTGACCTTAAGATTTTTTACTTCAAGTATCGGTTCGATAAAGTTCATCGCGGTCTTTCTCTCTGCTGGATCTGCGTGAGAATAAGATTGACTAAAAAGGCCAGCAACAGCAGTATGATTCCCAGGGCCATGGCAATATCAAAATTTCCTTTGCTCGTCTCCATGACGGTCGCCGTCGTGAGGACACGAGTATACCCCTTGATGTTGCCGCCGACCATGATCGATGCCCCCACTTCAGAAATGACACCGCCGAACCCGGCCATTATAGCGGCCAGGAGGGGCAGCCGGGCCTCTTTAACGAGAATCCATACCATCTGAACGCGCGTCGCGCCGAGAGCCAGTATCTGCAATCTGAGATTTGCGGGCAGATGCTGAATCGCAGCTAGGCTGATACCCATGACTATAGGAGTTGCAATGACGGCCTGAGCAATAATAATAGCAGTCGGGGTATAGAGAATCTCCAGAAAACCGAACGGGCCGTTTCGCCAGAGGAACATCGTAACAAAGAGGCCTACTACCACCGGCGGCAGACCCATCCCCGTATTGATCAAACTGACAACAAGCTTTCTTCCAGGAAACTGGGTCAAAGCAACCACTGTGCCGACAGATATCCCGATAACGAGGCTGATCAGGGTCGCCATCCCTGACACTTTCAGGGAAAGCCAGGTGATGCCTAAAACTTCAGGATCGAGGGTAAACAGGAGGATAAATGCCTGTTTTATTCCGTCAACAATGATGTCCACTTATACTTGTCTCTTAACGCGGGGCTGTTGAAAAAGACCATCTGCGGCGTTGCGCTTCATCTTTCCTTTCAACGTGCTCATCCTTCGACAAGCTCCGGATGACATGTCATGGTGAGCCTGTCGAACCATGTGCGCCTTATATCTGGATATTTTGAACAGCCCGATGAAATCCACATTTTGTCATTTCCCCAACGTTTCTTCTTTTTTCCCGGCATCGGGAAAAAAGAGAGGAGAACCATATTTCTCGACACCAAACCTCTTGATAATTTCTTGAGCCTCACTGGATACCATGAAATCTGCGAATGCCTTTGCACCAGGAGCATTCACCTTCGGCCACCTAACGGGATTGACCTCAATGACATGATAGATATTGAGCAGGATCGCATCCCCTTCATAGAGAATATCGAGGCCAAGGGTTTTCTTTAAAGCCAGATATGTCCCCCGGTCGGCAAGGGTATATGTTTTTTTCTCGGCGGCAACACTCAGGGTCTGTCCCATACCAAGGCCGGTCTGCTGGTACCATTTCTGTCGTTCCGGGTTTATACCGGCAGCCTTCCATATGGATTTCTCTTTGGCGTGTGTTCCCGAATTGTCGCCCCGGGACATAAAGATGGCATTTGCCGCAGAGATCCTCTTGAAGGCATCCACAGATGATTTTGCCCCCTTGATCCTGGCCGGGTCTGATCTCGGCCCAACGATAATAAAATCGTTATGCATGACGAGCTTTCTGTTAACCCCGAAACCTTCTGTCATGAATTTTTTCTCTGCTTCAGGCGAGTGAACCAGGAGCACATCCGCCTCTCCTTTCTGACCCATAGCCATGGCCTGACCGGAACCAACCGCGATTGTCTTGACAAAGTAGCCCGTCTTCTTTTCAAAGATTGGCAGGAGGACATCCAAAAGACCCGAGTCCTGCGTGCTGGTGGTCGTCGCCATTATGATGTTTTTCTGCTGAGCATGTGCAACACCGGCTGGCAAAATTACGAAAGCAACAGCCAAGATTGACAATACAGCTATGATAACGCCAACGCTTCTTAATCTATTCACCTCTCTACCTCCTAATAGATAGTATTATACCTCATATGAAGTGCACAGCTATTCTTTCTCTCTTGCCTTTACCCAGTCCTTCGAATTGGGAAAAAAAAGCGGAGCGCCGTACTTGTCTTTTCCAAAATCACGGATGACCTTTTGACCCTTCTCCGGAGACGTGAGCCAGGAAACAAAGGTCCGGACGTCTCGTTCATTCACCCTAGGAAATTTCGCGGCATTGACCGGTATAAGGGATATATAGTTCAGAAGGGCCTCGTCCTTTTCCACAAGGACGGCAAGTTTGATCTGATCCTTGATCGCGAGATAGGTCGCCCTGTCAATAACCGTATAAACCTGCTCACGATCAGCATATCTCAGCGTAGGCATGTTTCCCTCGGCCCCCTTTTCATAGATTTTATACCAGGAGCCGGAGGGTTTGATGCCCGCCTTTGCCCAGAGATCCATTTCCGCAATATGCGTGCCTGACTTGTCGCCGCGGCTGATGAAGGTTAGTCTCTTTTCAGAAATTGCTTTGAGGGCTTCCGCCGCGGTCTTCAAACCTTTAATCCCGGCCGGGTCACCCGCAGGCCCGACAATGACGAAGTCATTGTACATCAGAGGGATTCTCTCCGTTCCAAAACCATCCTTGATGAATTTTTCTTCAAGAGCTTTGGCATGGACCATCACTACATCAATATTTCCATTCTCTGCAATCTTCAACGCTGCTCCCGTCCCGGCGCCTACATGCCTTACACGGATGCCTGTTTCCTTTTCAAATTGATCTTCCAAAACACTGACAATTCCTGAATCAATAGGTCCGATCGTGCTGGCCATCAGGATAAACTTTCCGTCTTGTGCCAAACTCAGACAAGGAATAAGCACACATAACAAACTTATCCATAACCACTTTTTCATAAAAAAAATCCTTTCTGACGTCCGTTTTCCCGGGATATCAAACCGCAGAGTACAGTATTTTCCCGGAGTCCTTGAAGTCATAGCCTCCCAGTCTATCTACAATTTTTCGAAATTCCCCAGATTTAAGGACACCTATAAATGTCTGAAGGCCTTTTTCAAAAAATGTCGGCTGGTCAAGGATCATGTCAAAGCTTTCCCAGGTGATGGGTATGAATTGAAGACCCAAGAGTTTTGATACCACAGCACTGGCTATTCCCACGTCCGCTTCACCGGAAAGAATAGAAAACCCTACGTCAAAATGTGTGTAGACCTCAATGTCATAACCGGAAATTGTATCTGGTGTGATTCCCCTTTGCTGCAGATGGTAATCGATAAGCAGCCTCGTACCTGAACCGCGCTGTCTATTAATAAACCTGATGCTTTTATTTACGAGATCCTGAAAACTTTTGATATTGCGCGGATTGCCGGCGGCGACCACAAAACCAATCTCACGCTTGAAGAGATTGACAACGACAGCTCTCACATTCGGCAGATAAATTGCAAGATAGGGAAAATTATATTGGCCGCTCTTGGCATCGAGCAAATGGGACCAGGCGATATCCGTATAACCCATGTTCAGAGCCTTCAATCCTTCTGTACTGCCAATATTTGCGGAAAAGATGTAAATTTCAGGATGTGAATTTCTCATACAGGTCTGAAGTATATCCAGGACAGGATCATTACTGCCTGCTGCCAACAGCGCTCCAGAAATTTTTCTGCTTTTTGATTTAGCTTCCTTTATTCCCTGTTCAGCATTTGCTTCAATCCATTCATCAATCAATTTCTTTGGGAAGATCCACTTTCCCGTAACCCGCGTTGCAGGGATACGACCTGCCTTGACAAGCGCATAAACCTGCTTCTCATGAATGCCCAGATATTGCGCCACCTCTTTTGTATTCATCATGTCCCCGGACATATCATCCCTCAAATTTAATGAGTAAGGATACATAAGTCTGAGAATAACCGCAAGATGATAAACTACATGCAATTACTAAATATTACTTATATACCAAAAATACTCCACGGCTAAGCACAGCAAAAGAGCCCCGGAGTAAACTCACGGGGCTCTTTGTTAGATGTGTGCTAACAACAAAAGAATTAGAAGCTGAGTGTCAACTTATGCGTCAGGAGATAATCGTTCTTAACGTCAGCAGCTATATTTGTTCCCTTAAAGGCATCCCCTGCCCACAGGTAGCCGAAGCCGATCATGTAGGAGAGGTTGTCATAGATCTTATATGTCGCCGTGAGATCGGCCTCAAAACCGAGGTTCTTTGATACCCAGGCGCCGTCGCTTCCGTTATTGGGAGTTGTATAGCTGATAGACGGTCCGGTCGTGGACGGGGTCCTATCAAAGTATGCATAGGTAATTGCGAGCCTGGTATCCAGCTTTGGCACCGGTGTTACACCGACAAATACCTGGTAAGCCCAGATGTTATCCAGACCGACACCACTATAGCCACCGAGCGGGTTGGCCGCGGCACGTGTCAATGCGGTATTGTACGTTGTGCCACCAAAAACATTGGAATTACCCATGCCGCCGCTCCACCTGTTCAGATCATAATTGCCCAGGATGAGGCAGGGGTTGAAGTCGGAACCGCTGGGGTTACCGGATTCGATCTTATCGGTGGTGCCTGCGTCATCACCCGAGACATAAAAGAAAATGCCTCCCACATAGGCCGGTTTGAGATCCACCTTGGCCATGGCATATGCTGATAAACCGGTATAAGTGATATCTGTCCTGGAAGAGCTTGTCTCCCAAATCCTTTGCTTACCCCAGGTATAGATTATTTCAGCTTCAACATACGTGGGCCCGAAAGCTGCTTTCATATAAGGAGTTATCTTATAAGAACTCTTCTTATAGTTACTGGTATCGGAGTCCGCAGCTCCAGTGACTCCACTAGCCCTTGTCTCAATGGCATACTGCAGTTGCATACCAGCTTCACCCTTACCCCAGTTGTAGATAGCGAATGCCTGGTATTTGTCCTTTGAGGCATCTACTTGAGGGTTCGCGGTACCTATGGATGCATAGCTGTTGTCCTGACCTTCATACTTATCCCAGTAAAGAGCAAACATCCAGGGACCCGTAGTAATATCCCATCTGAGCCTTGGGCCGTACGCGTAATCGGAACTGTTAGCAAAAGAGGTACCGAACGCATTCTGGGGATAGTAGCCAGCTATAAATCTGCCGATACCGGTGTTAAAGGTCACATACACGTGCTGGAACTTGATGTTTTCCGCTTCACCCGACCCTGGAATCTGAATACCATTGGAATCGTATGCAGTCGCATATGTAGCACCAACACCGGGAACACTCACACCCCGGGCGGCGCCCCAGACCTTCTCCATCGCGTCGAACCTAGTTGTCAGGCTCAGGCCTTCAGCGACCTGGAAGACCGTCCCTACTCTCAACCTCTGCCAGGTGAAGGAATCGGACGGGCCCCTCTGGCTGCTTGCGAGGGTGCTGCCGGGAATTTCCGCGATCCGGCGGTTGTCCTCATAATAGCCCTGTATGACATAAGAACCGCTGAACTTCACGTCCGCGGCCAATACAGGCGCTGTGAGGGCCACGATCAGCCCTACTGATAGTAAAACTACCCAAAACTTTCTCATTTTATCCTCCCCCTTCTTGTATATTTCGCCAGAAATATTTCAAGTAGGCAGGTAACACAAGAAAACTGCAATTGCAAGAAAAAAGTTACATTAACGTACTTTTTATTACTTATAATAACTAAATTTTACTATCTTTCCTCTGCAATTTTTCAGATCTTGTAATATTGTTGAAGGACATGTATTAAACAAAGAAGACTTCAAAAGTCAACAAATGAAAATAATTAAGGTTTGTCCATGAACAGACGGTCCTGTTTAATTGCCCTTCTCTGCATCCTGCTTCTTTTCTGCCCTTCCTCCCTTTTAGCGGAACAGCAATCCGCTGTTGATCTCACTATCCTCCATATCAACGACACTCATGGGCACATTTTGCCTTACATGGAAACAAACAAAGGCGGCATGGGAAGGGCCGGCGGTGCAGCCTATCTGGCCAAAATGATCCAGGAAGAGAGAGTCCAAAACCCAGACGGCACTTTGCTGCTCTCCGCGGGTGACATGTTTCAAGGAACGCCTGTTTCCAATCTTTTTAAGGGGCAACCGGTTGTAGATGTAATGAATTATCTGAAATTTGATGCGATGGCTGTTGGCAATCACGAATTCGACTGGGGTATGGACGCATTTAAATGCCTTATTGAGACCTCCGGTTTTCCTTATTTATCCGCCAATATAAAGGACGACCGGGGCCGATATCTCCCCGGCGTCAAACCTTATATTATCGTAAGCAGAAAAAACCTAAAGATAGCAATTATAGGAGTTACCACACCCGATGTTCTCTTCATCACTAAGCACGGTCATCTAAAAAGGCTGGTCATCTACAAACCGGAAGATGTCCTGCCCCAGCTCATTAAAAAGGTAAGGGACGAAGGGGCCAATCTCATCATCGTGCTTTCCCATCTGGGACTGGATGCCGATAAAGAACTTGCCCAGCGTGTTTTAGGGATTCATGTTGTTGTCGGTGGGCACAGCCATACACCACTGGAAACGCCCGTCGTGATCGGAGATACTATTGTCGTTCAGGCAGGGTATAACGGATTGTACCTCGGAGTTCTAAAACTAAGGATTGATCCCGATACCGGTAAAATCATCCGGCATACAGAAGAAATGGAACTCAAAGAGGTACTTGCAGCTGAGGACAGTCCCTATGACAGGGAAGTGGAGAAAATCGTCCATGTATACAATGGCCGTATACAGCAGGAATATGCCCGAGTGGTGGGTGAAACTGCCGTCGATCTGGTAAGATATCACCAGAGAGAATCGAACATAGGTAACCTCGTATGCGACGCTATGAAAAAAGCGACTAATGCAGATATAGCCTTCTTGAACAGTGGGGCGATCAGAACTAATATCCCTCATGGGAAGATCAATCTGGAACAGGTCTTTACCCTCTTGCCGTTTGATAACAGTCTGGTGACTATGAAACTCAAGGGAAAACAAATCATGAAAATTCTGGAACAAGATGCGAGAATGGAATATGGCATCCTGCAGGTATCCGGTATAAGAATTCGGTACGATTTATCCGAGCCGGTGGGCTCCAGAGTTAAGGAAGTATATATTGGAATAAGTCCTTTAGATCCAAATAAAACATACACAGTAACGACTGTTGATTTTTTGGCTACCGGAGGTGATAAATTTACGACCTTTAGAAAAGGCAAAAATATCGTGTACGGAAAAGCTTTGAGAGATGTCTTTGTTTCTTATCTCAAAAAGTACTCCCCAGTTTCCCCCACAATAGAAGGAAGGATCGTCATTAACGGGAGACAGGACAAACTAACTGGTAACTCCATAGACTTGCACCTTGTGACTACTCACGCGTATGTTGCAAAAAGAAATGTTATGCATCTAACCGGGGTAGTTTCGGCAGCTACTCAAAATTGAGGCATTTATCCTATTGACATTAATGAACGTATTTCCTATATAATTCCAAAAAAATCAAAGGAGACTCGGGATTGAAATGAAAAAGGGCATTCGCGTTCTTAAGCCGGAAAAAGAAATCCTGAAGCGCATTAAAGAAACAGCCAAAGAAATAAAGAAAGTTATGAGTACAAACGAGTTTGCAGTTGTAGGCATTCTAGACGACGCGTTTGTTTTCTTAGCCGACCTGGTACGTGCACTTGATACCCCATTACGTTGCCACTTCATGAGGATCACCTGTGAGGAACATGCCAATGAAACGGAAATATTATTCACCAGCGAATTCAATCCCCGCGGACTTGATATTCTCATAGTAGCCGCTATTGCCGATACTGGAATAACTTTGGATTATGCTGCCCGACACCTCAGTGAAAAGGGAGCTAAGTCAGTCAGGACATGTGTCCTCCTTGACAAGCCAGGAAGCCGGTGCATCGATATCAAGCCAGACTTCACTGTCTTTGAGACCTCCGAGCAGTTCGTTTTCGGGTACGGTCTTGGTTTCCAGAATCAATTCCGGCAACTGCCTTACCTGGCAGTCCTTGAGGCATAGAGAATTTTTGCATTAGTTTTTTTTAAAATTCCTTTTTTATGATTTCTCCGCTTCTGTTTATTATCACTTTTTCCAGAGGGATCTTCTTACCAGCCAAATCCATTCCTTTCCGGACAATGGCAGGAAGTCCCTGACAGCATGGAACCTCCATGACAAGCACCGTAATGCTCCTGATATCAGCTTGACGAAATATCTGCTCAAATTTTTCTATATATATCCCGGTCTCATCAAATTTTGGACAGCCTAACAAAACTACTTTCCCTTTCAAGAAATCGCTTTGAAATCGCGGATAGGCAACTGGGGTGCAATCCGCAGCAATGAGGAGGTCCGCCTTTTTTAAAAACGGAGCAGTAGGCGGTACGAGTCTGATTTGAACCGGCCAGTGGGAAAGAGCTGAAGTTATGTCCGTCTGGGTAATAGGTTTATTCGCCTCTTTACAGGATAATGGAGATATAAAACTCTGGATGAGTGTTGACGGGCATCCGTAAGCCATAACTGGCACTTCCGAAATTTGAGATTTCCCCCCGGATTCCATGTGCTCATCCACGGCCGCCTGGTCAAATTCATCCACCTCACTTTCGATTATTCTTAGGGCGTCTCTGGGACACTCACCCAAGCAGGCCCCCAGTCCGTCGCAATATTTTTCTGCTATCAGTTTCGCCTTGCCATTCACGATCTGTATGGCGCCTTCAGCACATGCAGGCACACATGACCCGCATCCGTCGCACTTTTCTTCATCAATCCGGATGATCTTTCTTTTTACCTTCATAAATCTTTTCCCCCATTCACCAGATATTTGTCATGAAGATTTTTCAACACTAATAAATTTTGTCTTAATATAATGCGCTTGTTTTCTTATAACATTGACTAAAGTCAAAATATTTTTATTTTCCCCTGTTGGTCAACAATTTATTTCTTTATAATAAAATATATTCTAAAGTCTTATGCAGGTACACCTTACATAATAGGAGGTCACGAATTGAAATTGATCGATCATATTGCAGCTATACCTCTTTTCGAAGGTTTATCAAGAGGGCAGCATGAAGAGTTGGCCAGGATTGCCGTGAACCGTGCTTATAAAAAAGACCAGATCATCTTCTCGGAAGGAGATGAAGGGTCCGGCTTTTACGCAATCACCTCCGGACGGGTAAAAATATTTAAACTGTCACCGGAAGGGAAAGAACAGATTTTGCACATGATGGGTCCGGGAGAAATTTTTGGAGAAGTTCCCGTCTTTACCGGCCAGGGATATCCGGCATTTGCGGAAGCGAATTCCCAAAGCTCACTTCTGTTCTTTCCCAGAAGCGCGTTTATCGAACTCATCAAAAAAGACCCATCACTGTCTCTGAATATGTTGGCCATGTTATCCTGGCGCCTTCGAAAATTCGCGGCACTCGTCGAAGATCTATCTTTGAAAGAGGTGCCGGGACGACTTGCAGCTTATCTTCTATACCTGAGCAAAAGGGCTGAGAGCGAAGCCGAATTTGATCTCGATATCTCTAAAGGACAACTGGCTTCCATACTTGGTACAATCCCGGAAACACTATCCCGCATACTTGGTAAGATGGGCAGGCAGGGACTTATCAGCTCAAAAGGGTCACGAATCAGGATACTGGACCGCAAAACAATGGAGGAAATTGCCGAAGGGAAGAAACTTGAAAATATCAAATAAAATGGTAATTAAGGAGTCTATTCGAAATAACTGGGACAAAATTGCGCTCAGATTTAGGTTAGATTTGGTCGGGCCGATTGAGTCAATACCGCAGGCGTAGCAGGGCTACGTCGAGGATTTTGCGATTGAGGCACGACCAAAGATGGCCTGAAGATGGGATGCAAGATGTTCAAGTTATTTTGAATAGACTCCTAAGTAAGTCTTCTTGACAAAAAAGTCTTTAAGGCGCTAAATTATTAACAACACTATATCAGGAAAGAGTTATCATCACCATATAAGGAATCCTTATGTCGTTCTTCAAGGAAAAAATCAAGGAAGATATAGTCTACGATGAGAAAGACCGGATAAAGGAGAAAAAGCATATCCTCAATGGGAAATTTGAGGGTGAATATACCTCCTACTATAACAGTGGACAAATAATGGCCAGGTTACACTTCCATAACGGCCAGAGAGACGGAGATGCCGTCACCTATTACAGCGATGGTCAAATAAGGGAAAAAGGCACTTTTAAAAATGATAACCTGGAAGGCGAATACGTCTCTTATTACGAAAACGGTCAGACCAGGGAGATTGAATATTATAAAAACGGTAAACTGGAAGGGGAATATAGACATTTCTTCACAACAGGCCAGATCAGGGAAGTGGAGAATTTTAAAGACGGCAAATTTGACGGCGATTATATAAGCTATTATAAAACAGGTCAGATCAAAGAAACAGGAAGCTTCAAAAACGATGAGCGGAACGGCGAATACATCGCTTATTTTAAGAGCGGCCGGATCAAGGAAAAGGCGAAATATAGGAATGGGAAACTGATAGGACAGTTTTCGTCCTTTGATGCAGATGCTCCGGAATACCGGGGAGATGACCAGGAAAATGAACTGTACTCATTGGCTGACGAGGAAGATTTGAGGGATAAGGAAAAGATGGTTGATGACTTATTGAAGAATTTGTCAACCTTTGAAAAAGGACAGAAAGATAAATGATAATTAAAAGGATACTGATACCGACAGACGGTTCCGATTATGGAAAAACTGCCATTGAATACGGTATCTATATCGCCAAACGCCTCGATGCACAATTGATAGGTCTCCATGTCATGGATATCCGGCTGATGCAGGGGCCTGTATTCACCGACATTTCGGGATCAGTAGGCCTGCCTCCCTATCAGGAATTCATCCCGATGTTGCAGGACAGTCTTGATGAAAAGGCAGAGAATATTTTGCAGGCCTTCAAGGCGAGATGTGAAGAAGCGGGGTTGCACCCTGAAACAAAAAAAGCTATTGGCGTCATCGATGAAATGATTATCGAAGAGGGGCGAAATGCTGACTGGGTTCTCCTTGCCCAGAGGGGCGAACATTTTCATTCAGGCGGAGGCAGCATTCTTGGCTCCACAGCGGAATCCGTCGTTCGCAAATCCGGAAAACCAGTCATGGTCACACCGGCAGCCTTTCGGGAAATTGAGAGCATGGGGCTGGCATACGACGGCAGTGTGCCGGCCAACAACGCCTTGAAACTTGCGGTAGAACTATCCGAACGGGTGTCCTGGCCCCTGACTGTAATAATAATTACAGATGATCATAGCGTGGGGGCGAACCTCACAAAAAAAATAGAGGATTTTCTTGAACCACATAAGATCGATTGTGAGACAATCATTCTCGGGGGGAAGGAGAACGTTGAAATTATCAAATTCATCCAGGAAGGCCCTGTGGAATTGATGGTTATGGGGGCATATGGGCACAACAGGCTTAGAGAACTGATCCTCGGCAGTACCACTTCCTATATCATCCGCAAAAGCTCAATACCGGTTTTGCTCACCCGGTAATCGAAGGAATTGTTATGTCAATGTTAACACGCAGTCTTATCAAAACTGCTGTTTGATCTTTGCGCTTAGTTCCTCCAAGACGTCGTATCTGGTTAAATCATAGAAGATAGGTGTTATGGAAATCATGCCGTGGCGGAGGGCACAGGCATCGGAATCGATCTCTTCATGATCGGAGAGTTTTGTCTCACCTGCCAGCCAGTAATAAATGTTATCTCTCGGATCCATCCTTTTCTCAAAATTTTCTATCAGGCGCGCCTTACCCTGTTTTGCAACGACTACTCCCTTGATCTCCTCTTCAGGAATGGCCGGTATATTTACATTGATAGCTATGTTTTTTATAGGATTGTCATTCAGTATGAATGCTGCCAGCTTTCTGGTAAATCGGGCCGCAAATGAAAAATCGGCATCCTTGTGCGCATCCAGAGATATCGCCATGGATGGAACCCCCATGATGATCCCCTCCGTGGCTGCCGACACTGTTCCTGAATAAATCACATTGATTCCCACGTTGGCACCCAAATTGATCCCCGACACAACCAGATCCACCGGCTTGTCCGACAATTCCCTGATCCCGATCTTGACACAGTCCGCCGGTGTCCCCTTCACGGCGTATCCGATGAAACCGCCATTCTTTTTGGCACGTCTGACCATGAGGGGACGAAAAAGTGTGATCGCATGGCCAACAGCGCTCTGTTCAACCTCAGGTGCTACAACCAAACAATCTGCATCTTTGGAGAGTTCCTGATACAGGGCACTCAAACCCCTTGCATATACGCCGTCATCATTTGTAAGAAGAAATCTCATAATTAACCTATCCGACCCCGCTCCCTTCCAACCTTAAAAGAAGCGGATCGCTTATTGTATTTGTACAATTTGACCGTCCTTTATCGTTAAAATAAAGATGTTTTTTTGAGCGTCTCTTATTCCCGAAAATGATATCATCCCCGTGACGCCCCTATAATTCTTTAATCGCAGCAGGCTGTCTCTGAACTGAGTCCTCGTCTCCGCTTCGTCTTCTTTGATAATTTTAACAATCATACCAGCCGCATCATACACCAGGGCCTCCATAACTTCCGGCTCACGGCTGTAGTTTGCATAAAATATATCGATAAAGTCATTTGTCTCAGGGTAAAAGCTGTTCAGAGAAAAGCTGTCGGTAAAAACGGCCCCTTCAAGATGATCACCATCTGTCTTCAAAATATCGGGTGAATCCCAGACGCTTGTGCCCATCAGTTTAACTCCGCTGGAAATAATATTATAGAATGCTAGTTGTGGAACAATCATTTTTAAACTTCCCGGGGTATCGGGAATAAAAAGAGCATCAAAATCTATGTCAGGTTTGTTATCATCTTTCTTAGTACCAGTTTTTACTTTTGCTTTAGGAGAGGTTTCCTTTAGACCAATTATCTCTTTGATCTCATCGCCGAAATCCGTCTGCGTTTTATCGTAGGACCTGGCTTTTCTAATTTCTCCCCTTTGGCGCCCAACCTCTTTCCTGAACAGCATCTCCATTTCGCGACCATAATGATCATCCGGGTAGAGAACGGTGAACCTCGTCAGGCCCCATTCTTCAGTAGCGTATTTAACGAGTGCCTCAATCTGCATAGAATTGGTCATATAACTCCGAAGGACATAATCACCAATATCGGTAATTCCTTCCTTCTCGGTAAGGGTTATTATAGGGATTTTTAATTTCTGCGCTTCCTTGGCAGCCTCAAGGGCTTCAATATTGCCGATGGGCCCGAGTATACAGATGACACCATCTTTTAAAGCCAGTTTGGTTACAGCCGCCTTTGCACCTTCCGGCTGACTTTTCGAGTCTTCTATTATCAGTTTAATAGGGCTCTTCACCAACGGATCAAAAATGCCCGCGGCCAGAAGAATAGAATCCAGGGCCTTGTTCCCGACAGAGGCATATCGTCCCGAGAGAGGGAGCACACAACCGATAGTATTGCTATCCACTGCCTTCTCTATCATCATCTGCTCAGCTGCCTCAGCATCAGACACAATTCCGGCACCCCATACTGTCATAATCAAAAATAACGGTACAATCAGCAACCTTTTCATATAACGATTGAGCATATAATCACCATAATTCAGAAAATCTTTTTAGTCCACGATTAACGTTTTATAAAGTCCTCGAACATTTTTTTAGTACCATATATTTTATAAAAAATCAGGCTGTCCGTCGATAAAAAAATGCCCGGGTATCCACTGTCATGAATCCCGGGCTAAGGAGCTGTCATGCAATAACTATCACATTCATGCATCTCATCTTCAGGTCATCTTTGCCCGATCCTCAATCGCAAAATCCTCAAATTTTAATAAATTATTTTTTCACCTCTTCAAAGTCAGCGTCAACAACATCATCATCTTTCCTACCGGCACCCGGCTGTTCTGTTGATGCACCGGCATGAGCTCCAGCGCCGGCACCAGCCCCCGCCTGCGAAGTGGAAGCTTTAGCATACATGGCCTCCGCAATTTTATGAGACGCGTTGGTTAGCTCTTCCTGGGCACTTTTAATGGCATTGATGTCATCTCCTTCAATGGCCTTTCTTACCCTCGCTATAGCATCTTCGATCCGCGCCTTTTCCGAAGTATCAATCTTATCACCGAACTCCTTTATATTCTTCTCTACACTGTAAGCCATAGAATCTGCCTGATTTCTGGCCTCTATAAGCTCTCTCTTTTTCTTGTCTTCATCTGAGTGAGCTTCCGCTTCTCTGACTAGTTTCTGAATTTCAGCCTCAGAAAGACCGCTCGATGCGGTAATCTTGATGCTCTGCTCTTTGCCAGTTCCCAGGTCTTTCGCGGACACATGAACAATGCCATTGGCATCAATATCAAAAGTAACCTCGATTTGCGGCATTCCGCGTGGTGCGGGCGGTATCCCCACCAGTTCAAATCTGCCCAGTGTCCTGTTATCCGCCGCCATCGATCTTTCACCTTGAAGGACATGAATGCTCACTGCAGGCTGATTGTCCGCCGCCGTCGAAAAGATCTGGCTTTTCCGGGTAGGAATGGTGGTATTTTTCTCGATCAACTTCGTCAATACACCGCCCAGAGTCTCTATCCCGAGTGACAGAGGCGTTACATCCAGCAGCAGCACATCCTTCACATCGCCAGCCAATACACCCGCCTGGATGGCTGCGCCAACGGCGACCACCTCATCCGGATTGACCCCTTTATGGGGTTCTTTGGCAAAGATCTCTTTCACTTTCTGCTGAACGCGTGGCATACGGGTCATACCGCCAACAAGAATAACCTCATCGATATCCTTTGGCGAAAGGTTCGCGTCCTTCAGCGCGGTTCTGCAGGGTTCGACCGTCTTTTCAATCAGGTCTTCGACCAGGGCTTCCAGTTTGGCCCTTGACAATTTCATGGTCAAATGTTTAGGCCCTGACGCATCAGCGGTGATGAAGGGGAGGTTTATGTCCGTCTCCATAACGGTGGAAAGTTCCATCTTTGCCTTCTCCGCCGCCTCCTTGATTCTCTGCAAAGCCATCCTGTCGTTCCTTAGATCAATCCCGTAATCATTCTTGAATTCCGTGGCAATAAAATCAATCAGCCTCTGGTCAAAGTCTTCACCACCCAAATGGGTATCCCCGTTTGTTGATTTGACTTCAAAAACACCGTCTCCCAACTCGAGGATGGATATATCAAACGTTCCGCCCCCAAGGTCAAACACGGCGATCTTTTCGTCTTTTTTCTTATCAAGACCATACGCCAATGCCGCTGCCGTCGGCTCATTGATGATTCTAAGTACATTCAATCCGGCAACTCTTCCCGCATCTTTCGTAGCTTGCCTTTGAGAATCATTGAAGTACGCAGGAACCGTAATAACCGCGTCGGTTACTTTCTCTCCCAGATAGTCCTCCGCAGTCTGTTTCATCTTTGTAAGTACGAAAGATGATATTTCTGCCGGACTGTAATTCCGTGCTTTTACGGTTACCTGGGCATCACCATTGGGCGACTCCGTGATCCTGTAAGGACATATCTTCTTATCGTACTGAACCTCCTTGGAGGAGAATTTCCTCCCGATGAGCCTCTTTATCGCATACACGGTATTTTCAGGGTTGGTGACAGCTTGCCGCTTGGCAACTTGACCGACCAGCCGCTCGCCGCTGTCCGTAAATGCCACCATGGAAGGTGTTGTCCTGCTTCCTTCCTGATTTGCTATTACAACGGGATCTCCTCCTTCCATAATAGCGACGCATGAATTCGTCGTCCCTAAATCAATCCCTATTATTTTTGCCATTTTATTAATCCTCCTTAATATCTAATCTCCTTTTTTATTCTTTGCTATCTTCTTCCTTTGCACCTTTACTGACAGACACTTTAGCCGGTCTCAATAACCTCTCATGCAACAGATACCCCTTTTCCAGTTCCTGGACGACCTGGTCCTTCCCATGGTCGCCGCTATCGACCTGTAGTACGGCTTCATGGATATGAGGGTCAAATGTCTTGTTAATACACTCAATCTGCCGTACGCCATGTTTTTCCAGGCAGCCTTGGAGCTGGCCCTGGAGCAGCTTTAATCCCTCTTTAAATGCATCGGGATAACCATAGTCGTCGGCATGCTGCAATGCCCTATCCATGCTGTCAACCAGCGGCAGGATATCCTTGATCAGACTTTCATTCCCATATCTGATGGAATCAGCCCTCTCCCTGGCGGCGCGCTTTCTGTAATTATCAAGTTCCGCAACCGCACGAACATACTTGTCATAATTTTCGGCTGCTTCCCGTTCTTTTTCCTTAAGTTTCACCATTATATCTTCATCTCCAGGGGACTTTTGTTCTTCCCTATTTTCTTCTTTAATATCTTGTGTCTCTTTTATTTCTACCTTTTTTGATGTCTTACTCATGTAGTATCATCCCAACCCAATCTTTTATCCGACCCCGGCATCATGTCTCTATTTTGTATCCGGTCTCTGAAACAACTTAAAGTCTATCATCTCGCATATTACGTGCCCCGCAGTAATGTGGACCTCCTGTATGCGCGGTGTACTGTTGGAAGAAACATTGAGTGAATAATCCACCATCTTCGCTATGTCGCCTCCGTCCTTTCCTGTCATACCGATCGTCACCATCCCGATCTTCTTCGCAACTTCCAGGGCTTTTATAACATTAGAAGAGGAACCGCTGGTGCTTATCCCCCAGGCCACATCCCCCGCTTGGCCTATCGCCCTGATCTGCTTGCTGAATATTTCAGAAAAATCATAATCGTTACCTATGCTTGTAATCACAGACGTATCGGTACTCAAAGCAATTGCCGGTAGTGGCGGCCGTTCTATAACAAAACGGTTCACAAATTCTGCTGCAAGATGCTGGGCATCCGCCGCTGACCCGCCGTTTCCAAAAAGCAGTATTTTATTACCCGCTTTCAAAGCGGCTGTAATTACATCAACAACATTAACAATAACATCAAGATTTTCACCTACAAAGGCTTCCTTTAGGTGACTGCTCTCTCTGAATATCTTAACAATATGATCTTCCATAGCAACACAAGCTACTTCACTCACTTAGGTAATGCAAAGTTGCGAATAATATATTTATCGCCCCTACCTATGTCAAGGGTAGGGCATGGATTTGTTGATTAATTTAGGGTTCAAGGGAGGGATTAGGTGGTCAGGTCTAAGTCTTTGAAATAACTCTATCGTACCGTTTTCTGTCTCTCAGTTCAGCCAGTTTGCCCTTATTCCAGCCTGATATCCGGCTGAAATACTGTGTAATTCTTGCTATTCCTTCCACTACTTCGGACCCGCAGAATTCACATTTGCCTCTAAGGGACCTGAACGTTTCTCCACAAACTTTACAGGTTGTGAATTCCGGTGAAAACATAACCTGGTCATTCTCTGTATCTCTAAATACATGTTTAATAAATCCGGCAACATCTTCCCTCGCCGGCCGCGCATCCCCGAGCCATACATGGGTAACAGCCCCTCCTCCTATAAAGGGATGAAAACGACCTTCCTGCCTTACACGCTCCACTGGCTGTGTAGCGGCAGAGGCATTAAAATGGGTTGAATTCGTATAGTACACTTCTCCTCTGGCCAGATTACCTTTCACAAAATGGCCCGCCTTCGGTGAAAAGTATTTGAGATCGAGGCGCGCAAAACGATAAGCAGTTGTTTCCGCAGGTGTTTGCTCCAGAATAAAGCGGAGGCCATATTTTTTACAGAGCTTCTCTGCTTCATCCTTCATATGACTAATAATTTTCAGGCCAAATATAATCGCTTCTTCCGACTCATGCAATTGACTACCCGTATGTATCTGGACAAGCTCATTAAGACCCACAATGCCCATTAAGCAGCATACATGATCCATTCTCAAATATGGCAAACCGTCTCTGTTCATGGCAAGCATGGCAAGAGGGCCATCATCACCATAAGAAAGAAGATTTTCAATGAAATCCCGCTTCTGGATATGAGCTCTGGCCATCAGTTTCATACCTTCTGTAATCAGCGAAAACAAGGCTTTATCCTCTCCCTGGGCCTTATAACCAAGCCTCGGGAGGTTCAGCGTCACATTCTGGATGGCTGAACATCTCATCTTCCAGGGTGTTTTTGCTTCCTCAAAAAGATTATCCTCTCCCCTGAGCGCGGAAAAGCCGCACTCGTAAGCCTTGATTACCCCCCGACGATCAAAAAGGAAACAGGTATTCCCCTTTTCACCGGCTACTTCGCATATATGATTGAGAAAGTCTTCATATCCGGAAGACTGAAAAAATTCTTCCGATATGTGAACAAGCGGCCTGGGGAATATAAACGGTTTCCCCGTGCCGTCCCCCTTCTTAAATACCTCGAAAATAGCCCAGGCAAACCTCCGCGCATCCGTTATATAATCTTCATAGTTACTGCCGGCGAATTCACCCCCCGGGCTGATAACAGGAACGTTCCGAAGATGTTCAGGGACATCCCAGTAGAGATGGATATCTGTGAACATTGCCTGGCCCCCTCGTGAAGATGTCAATTGGGAAAATTCATAAATGAGCATCTGGGCGAACTGCCTTATTTCCTTATCGTTCATCTTTGACAGGTAAGGTGCGAAGGAGAAATTAACGGCATCCCAGCCGATGACGCCGGAAAAATGCCCCTGCAGGATAGCGCCAAAACGCACCATATGGGCCAGGAGCACCTCCGCATGCTTGGCCGGTTTCGCGACTGTCAGTGAATGGGGAAGATTCAAACCGAATTTCTTAATATACTCAAGGGACTGAAATGAACTGTAAGGCCTGTCGATAT
Source organism: Syntrophales bacterium (assembly GCA_035542475.1). Classification (GTDB taxonomy): domain Bacteria; phylum Desulfobacterota; class Syntrophia; order Syntrophales; family UBA2185; genus DATKLL01. Next base: position 7,849 of record DATKLL010000182.1, on the reverse strand, counting down.
AACCCAGGCCGTGAAGATGCATATCCCCTACTATGTGCGCATCACCCACATCCTGCGAAAAGACCTCATAGAGCGAGTACTCCTTTTTTATCCCTTCAGCCAGAATGAGATTCGTACCTTCCGGGCCGTGCGGTACATTGGCGTTCTCCTTGTTCTGGTGAAGGATCAGCTCCCTTACATCATAGATGGGAAATCCCAGCAGCGCGTGCATCTTTCTCGCCTGTTCCAGGCCTCTTTCTATGAGCTTCGCATCAACAAGTTCTCTGATAAGGGGTGTTGTAAGCAGGCTGATCCCGGATGATATTATCTGCTTCTCGACCTCCCTGCTTATTGCTTCCGCCGTATTGACGTCTATGTTTGTCTCACGGATAAGGGCATCGACAATTTTCTGCCGGTTCCATCTCGCAATATCCTCTCCGGAGGTCTTTACAAAAAGTGTTATATCTGTAGTCTCGTCATTTGCCATCTTCTATTTCCCTACTATACAAAACCTATCCCCGCTGAGGCGGGGAGCTTTTTTAACGCCTAAATATTCGTCCTTTCGGTTCCCTCAAGGGCGCCGAGCATCTTTTCCGCAGCCTCGGATATCTCTGAATCATGATCGTGAGAAAGAGAAAAAACCCTTAGATGGACAATCCTCGCCGGTATGAATCGGTAAATGTCCTTCAGTGGCTCCGGAGATGTCATACCTGTAGCAGGGTTAAAAATATTAACCCTTTTTCCCGTCTCCGCCATGGGGTTAATAGGCCGCGGATCCTGTGTTGCCAGGTCGATACGAAAAGAAATGCCTCTTAATTTTTCCGGAAGAAATTCTCTCAGCTGTCTTTCATAATCAACGGCATAGGCAAATCTTGTCCCTCTTTGAATTTGGTCAATTGATATTTCCGTCGAATAAGACATCTTCCACTTCACTTCTCTACTATGTAGTTTCGCCCATTCATGACTCAGTTTCCTTTTATTCGAATCCTTTTCTGCAGACCAGTGCCGGACTTCATTAAACAGGAACCATTCATCACAGCGGAGGTACTCATCAAGGGCTTGAAATGGATTCCAGGGAAAGATTATATTCATTGTGTCCCTGAATATCTCCTGTAAGTGAAGATCCAACGCCCTCGTTGTTCTGTGAAAATAAACATTGGTATAGAGGTTCAACCTAGCGTTCAAAAACCGGCTAAGGGCGGAAATGCCCGCCTGATGAAGAGTAAGGCCGTCTTTCGTAAAAAAAGTATAGAAACGGAGTCTCGTAATGTCCACTATGTCGAGGGAAAATCCTGACATGTAGGCATCTCTCTGAACATAGTCAAGATTATCCACTGTATAGATACCGGAAAAAAGCTGTCTCAATAACTGCAACCATCTTGGCAGTTTTATGTCATTACCCGCGGGCATTTTAATAAGTATTGCCACATAAAGCGGATCGAGGCATTCCCCATCGGCAAAGGGACCCGTAGGGCTTCTCCTGATCTGACGGATGATCTTCCCCAATCTTTTCGTGATAATCTGTTTCCCGATATCCTCATGGGTAATTTTATACTGATCAAGAAAGTTATCATCAAAAAAATGCCCGTACGGACCATGCCCTACATCGTGAAGAAGTCCCGCTACCCTGAGAAGCTCCTCGATGTAGTTTATTGAGGGAACATCTCTGCAAACCCCTTTCAGACTCGGATAGAGATACCTGCCGAATTCTCCGGCAACGTGCATGGTTCCGAGGGAGTGTTGAAAGCGGCTGTGCTCAGCGGCCGGATATACCCAGCGGGCGGACTGAAGTTGATAAATCCGACGCAGCCTTTGCACCCAGGGAGAATCGATCAGGTCTTTTTCCGTTTGCTCGTCCGGAAATTCCGGTGAGGGCACTGTAAAAGAGGCATACTGATATATCGGGTCGGCAATCAATGCCATTCCCTGATATACCTCTGCATATTCTTCGTCTTTCCGTTTCATGGGCAAGGTTTACAATATTCGTCTACAAATATCAAATCATAATCTTTTTTTACCCTTGAAATCTAAATTGCGATCGCCTGACATGCCCCTGTTAAAAGCGCTTGCTGCATGCTTTCCATAAAGAAGGATTAGTGTATGAGATAAAAAATCCTGAGGATGAAACATATGAGTACCAACAATGTTATATTTCTTTAGGAAATTGAACACTGGATGAGTCAAGGGAGAAAATTGTTCACAGAATTCCTGGAAAGGTTTCTGGTGAAATCAAATACGGTGTCCAGACGGCCGTTCGTAAAAGAGCTGTCACTTTGGATGAGTGCCTCTTACTTAGAGAGCCCCAACTTTAAGCGCTGCCATGCGGTTTGAAGCGCATAAGGGCCTCTTTCAGGCTCTGCTCATCCATTGAGCGTTCACTTAGCCTGCCTTTAAATGCTTCAATCATGAATGTAATTTTCGCTATAATTATACCCCGGATCAAGAAATACAGGGCAAATTCCTGGTCAGGATCAATTTTTTTTATCTGCAGCAAAGCAAATACTTTATTAATAATGGGAACAGCCCGCAAGTTGATGTCTTTCTGAACAGGGGTCAATTCACCTTCCTTCTTTGCCCCCCAGATAGCCGGCACAATATACGTAATAGGTTCGGACAAAAGCTCCATCCTGTAAGTCATAAAAATATCATTGACCACCCCGTCTAAAAGTGGACCAATGGTATTGGCAATTCGCATGATGTCTTCCGGTTCTTTCCGGGATATTCTCTCTAAAAAATATTCTTTTAAAATTTTCATTACCCCCCCTACTCAATTGATATGGTTTCTTCCCGACTTTTAAGTTTTTGCCGTCTCTGAGCATTTCACTTGAAACATTTAATCCTGACAGTGCAAACAGCTTTTATAGCTGAATTGTAATTTCAGCTTCTTTAAAAGTAAAATTGTAGTTATGTCAAGAAGATTAAGTGTTATTAATGATTTTGATCATCGGATGCATCATGATAGATCCGACGCATAAAAAATATAAGGGGTATCGTCAAGATCAACATAACAGACAAGATATAAAAGACATCGTTAAATGACATCATGGAGGCTTCTCTTAAAAGCTGTTCATAGATAGCCCCGGCTCCGCCCTGACCGGAAAGGGCCGGATCAAACCCCCTGTATTGCAGGGTTTGTGCGGTTTTACTGCTTCCCAATGAGTACGACATATCAAATGAGGTAAGATGATCGACAAGGCGGGCCTGATGAAATTGGGCCCTTCGTGTAAGGATCGTCGTAGCAATGGCCACACCAAAACTCCCTCCGATATTTCTCACGAGATTGAAAATGGATGTCGCATTACCCATCCCCTCTCTGCCTATTCGGGAAAGAGTAAGTGTGGTCAACGGTATAATAATTAATCCCACGCCAAAACCCATATATATCCTCGGCCATAGAACCGCATCGAAGTCCGCAACCCTGTTAAATTGCGACATGAGGTAAGTTGACCAGGCCGTTACCAATAGACCGGCAACTACGATACCTTTTGAATTTACCCTGGTTATGAGTTTGCCCACAATCGGCATGGCAATAAGGCTTGCGACGCCCCCAGGCGCCAGTACCGCCCCCGCAAGTGTTGCTGTATAACCCATAAGAGTCTGCAGGTACATGGGTAGAAGCACGATGCTGCCGAAGAGGTTAATGAAGACAAAAAATATGGTTACATTTCCCAGGCTGAAAGAAAAGTTCTTCAATACCCGCAGATCAACAACCGGATGATCCGCAGCCAGTTCCACAAATACGAAAAGAACAACAGACGCCACTGCAACGACAGAGAGCCAGATGATGAATTCTGAAGAAAACCAATCCTCCCTCTGCCCTTTATCCAGCACGATCTGGAGACAGCCGATACCGACACTAAGGAATGCCAGTCCCCAGTAATCGATTTTCATCTTCATCCCCCTTACATAATAAGGGTCAAAAATAAAAATCAAGGACATCAGTATCGAAATGATGCCTACAGGTATGTTGATGAAGAAAATCCAGTGCCAGGACCAGTTATCGGTGATCCATCCGCCCAGAAAGGGACCGATGATAGGCCCGAACATTATGCCCACACCGTAAATGGCCATCGCTGTGCCGTGCTGTGACGGGGGGAAAGTTTCCAGGAGTATAGCCTGAGATATGGGTTGAAGAGAACCGCCGGCAATACCCTGAAGCACCCTGAATACCACGAGGCTTTGTATACTCCAGGCAAAGCCGCATAAAAGAGAACTTATCGTAAACAGAGCAACGGAAAGTACGAGAATGCGTTTTCTGCCGAACAGCCTGCTCAGCCATCCGGCCATGGGGATGACAACGGCGTTGGCCGCTAGATAGGATGTGATCGACCACGTTGATTCGTCGATACCGGCAGAGAGGCTCCCGCGGATGTGATCCAGAGATACATTTACGACTGACGTATCTATAATAACCATGAGCGTGGGGAGCATCACGGTTAAGGCCACTAGCCACTTGTTCGTACCTGTATCCAATACGAAGTTATTCCCTGGTTATGATCGTGGGTTCGACGGACATGCCGACTCTGAGAATATGGCTGGGGTCCGTGCCCTTTTTGAGCACAATCTTGATCGGTATTCGCTGAACTACCTTCACATAATTCCCTGTCGCATTCTCAGGCGGAAACAGAGAAAAAACCGAGCCTGTTCCGGACATGATGCTCTGTACTGTACCCTCAAAATTGTGACCCGGATAAGTGTCTACCTTGATCCTTGCCCTTTGACCAGGCTTCACGTTCTCGATCTGGGTCTCTTTATAATTCGCAATAATCCAGATGTCATCAAGAGGCACAACAGCCATCAGCGGCTGCCCTTCCTGAATCTGGTTACCCATCTCGACGGACTTCTTGGTGATGTAGCCTTCAGTAGGTGCATAGATTTTAGTATAACTTTTTTTCAAGTCCTCCGCCTTCAGGATCTCATCTCTCTGTTTCACTACAGAGTCCTGCGATTTGAAGGCCGACTCCGACTGCCTTATCACGGACTTCTGAGTTTCCAGGGCGGATTCAATCTGCTTGAGCTGATCTCTCGCCGCATCAACCTGTGCCGCGGAAACATCATATCCCGTCTTCGTTTTTTCCAGCCGTTCCTCAGGCACAACATTCCTCTTGTAAAGTGCCTGAGCCCGCTTGTAATCGATTTCCGCCTGTTTCAGATTCGCCTCCTGAAGCCTCAGATTCGCCCGTGCTGACTGTACACTGAATTGCATCTCCGCTAGCTGTTTCTTCGCGACATCTATCCTCGTCGAAAGTTCGTCGAGCTTAGAGCGTTCCGCATCCCGCGATGATTGAGCCCCTCTCACCCTGACATCATAATCTTTCACATCGATTTCCACTAGGAGATCATCTTTTTTCACAAATTGATTGTCTTCCACATAAACGGTTTTCACCGTTCCGGGAACCTTTGACGCAATAACATGTATCCTGCCTGTAACAAAGGCATCGTCCGTAGTAATGTAAATTTTTTTATATTCCAGATAATATAAGACGCCTCCTACGCTCACAATCAATATTACAGACAAAAGCAAGATGGCAGATTTCTTTTTGTTAATGTTGATCATCTCCCATATTTTGCGCATTGACATAACCTCTAAAAATACCCGGAGCCTGTTTCTGCTTTCATAAAGTGAACTTACCCGATAAATTTATTATAACTATGAACCATACGCTTTTGCAATGTTAAACATACATATCCTCGAAATGAAAGGAGACTTGAGCTATGTCGCAAAAGACAAAGCATATTCGTAGATTCGTAAACGAAAAAAAGGTCAGCCCGGTTAAGCCAACCTTTACCTGTTACGAGTAATATAAAAAATGACATTATTCTCCCTGATCTTATGCAAGGAGGTGACGCAGCCTGCTCGACCTGCTTTTTATAACGGGGTCTCGAAAGCACATCTTTATAGTTTCCTTATTTATTTTTATGCCGGTTTGACTTCAACCGCTTTCTGTACTTATGTTTGCTTATTTTCTTCTTCCTTTTTTTTACAACACTTCCCATCATGTACCTCAAAATATTATAGATTTTTTGTTAAACTTAATTAAAATATTTGCCGCTGTGCCCCTTTGAATTAGGGCAGTACCATATACGATCGTTTTGTCAATGTCAATGGAGATGAGACAAATATTTCTTTTTTATATTAATGCATAAAAAAGGGTGCCCTGTGACAGGCCAACTCCCTTGATCTCCATTTTTTTTGTTACAAGCGATGGAATATATAGGGCTCTAGCATAGCACCTATTTATTTCTCACTGGAGGTCTTCTCTCAAGAGGACCCTGCTCGGGTGGAGGCTTATACTCACGGAATTCGTCTTTTTTCTCCTCCTTCTTCCCTTCCTTGCATTCAGGCGCTGTAGTGGATTGTTGCATGTGTACGGCAGGTTTCTCCTCAGGAGCTTTTTGTTGTGCCCCGCTTGTCTGAACCGATATGACATAAAGCACACAAGTAAGGATAATAGCTAATCCGATTTTATATCTCATTTGACTCTCCTATATAGGTTTTCCAAAGCTGTAGTGACTTGATGTCGACCAGCCAACTTCATTTTGGACCTTTGACTTTAGGTCATTGCTGAAGTAGCTATATATCCGAACAACCTTAATCTTTGTCGGCACTACAAATTCAAATTCGATGAAATCCTTTTCTCCCGGTTCGATATCGAGGGCATTTTTAAAACTGTTTTCTCTTTCAGCTATCAACGGCCAACTAAAATTGTTTGCCTTTCGCTCAATTTCCTTAAAAGCATCATCCAACTCCTCTTTCACGCACAGCCCTTGTTCAGGGCAGGAAGGCACTGGAACGATCTGTTGAATTCGCACAGTTGATTTACTCGAAAGCAGCCTGGAGTTTCCCGTGTTGGTTAACTCTATTCCCACTCGCAACAGGTTTGTACGTTTCGATAGGGCGACGTGAGATACTTTCTGCTCTATGTTCGCATGGGGGTAACGCTTCCTTTCCATGATGAATAGGTCATAAGTCCATACACCGCCGACAAAGATTGCGGCAATAGTGGCAATTGATGTTGCCGTACTGACCACGTCCTTGAATTTCATAAGGTGGCCTCTCTGACTTCTGCTCCAAACGGCAGACATTACTGGTGGTTATATGCGTCCTATTTCTTTGGTTTAATATGACCGTGCTCTTTCAGCCATTCGATGATGATTATTTCGCATTGTTGAGACAGGTCTCGTATCCTTCATCTGCCAGATTCTGAAGGATCTGCTTGATCTCACTTGATATACAGAATCCGATATATTTATCCTTTGCCATATTATTTTTCTTTCACAAATATACCCCGACAGCAATGATAAATGATAAAAATATTATTTAGTATTATATATCATAATTGCCAAGTACATCCAAACGCAAATGTGCAAAGAATAAACAAGGGGGCATGAAAAATGAAAAGGATGGAAATGTGGCAAGAGGTAAGGCCACGCTGTTACAATAAAAAAATAGGGGTTACGCTGTGAATCATAACCCCTTTATTCTCATGGTGGGTCAGGGCAGAATCGAACTGCCGACACCTGGATTTTCAGTCCAGTGCTCTACCGACTGAGCTACCGACCCTCCGGGCATATTTATGTGGAAGTGTCGTCTATAAAATATCCCCTTCTTTGTCAAGGCATTTTTCGTCTAAAGATCCTCATCCCTCAATCACTTGCTGAGGCAGTGATTGGGTCGATTGGGATTGTTGAAAAACCCTTTTTTGGGGGCTGTTCAAAAATACTTATATGCGAGGCGCTCAAAAACCGAAGCGCGAGGCGTATACAGAAATACGTTGATTGATTCGGTTTGCAGAGCAACGCGGCAGATGAGTGTTTTTCATCAGCCCTTCGATACCATTATTGCACTTCAATCCTGGGATGTTCTTCC